>JAPOUU010000111.1 GCA_026708505.1 Hyphomicrobiales bacterium
TTGCCGTTTGAATCCGGCGTCTGGTGCACCGGTCGTCAGCAGACCGACCTCGAATCTGTGCAAACCAACCCAAAGGGGAGAAGCCCCGGCATCATCCAAAGGATTTTGTCGGGGCTTTTTCTTTTAATGGACTGCGGATATGGAACAAGTGGTTGAGAAATCATTGCCGTGTTGCATCGAAAGCGCAGGTGATGTTGTCGCGATTGAATGTGCTGCCGACTTCTGCATGTTCCCAAATCACTTAATATTGTTTTGGTGCAAGCCGATGCCGATACAAGGTTTTGTTTTTTATTGTCTCCACGTTGAAAAATTCGATAAAGATTGCGGGGCATTCTGCGCCGTTCTCCGGATGATAAACAGTTGATTTAGAAGAGTTTTAATCAATTTTGAAAAAATTGTTTAACTCCTTTAGATATTCTGTGTTAACATAGAACACTCGTATCGTTTGTATTGGTTAAAACAGGGAGGAATAATGAGAGTCGCGACACCGGCGCAGCAGACACGGGCGCTGACCGCAAGCACGTTGGCTTTTACCGTGTGTTTTGCCGTTTGGACAATTTTTTCAATCATCGGGATCAAAATTAAAGCCGAACTCGGTCTAAACGACACGCAGTTCGGGATTCTTGTTGCAACTCCCATCCTCACGGGGTCGCTCAGTCGAATTTTCCTCGGCGTCTGGGCGGACCAATATGGCGGACGACTTGTCCTGACCATTCAAATGCTTGCAACCGCACTTGCGACCTTTCTGCTTACAACCGTATCCACGTATCCGATGTTTCTGCTTGCGGCTCTTGGCGTCGGGCTTGCGGGAGGAAGCTTCGCCGTGGGAATCCAATATGTCTCCACGTGGTATCCAAAAGAAAAACAGGGAACCGCCCTGGGAATCTTCGGCGTCGGCAATGTCGGCGCCGCCGTTACAAACTTCGGCGCGCCAATCCTGCTTGCCGCAATGAGCGACCAATGGCAGGGGGTTGCCCAGGTCTATGCCGTTATCATGGCGGTTGCCGCCGTTGTTTTCTTTCTTACGACGCAAAACGACCTCGCGCTGCAAGATCGAAAGGAGCGGGGCCTACAACACGCATCCTTCATCAAGCAACTTGAGCCTCTCAAGAATCTCCAAATCTGGAGATTCTCCCTCTACTACTTCTTCGTGTTCGGTGCGTTCGTCGCGCTTGCACTCTGGTTGCCGCGTTATTACATCGGTGTTTACGATCTGGACATCAAAACGGCCGGATTGCTCGCCGCATGCTACGCGCTGCCCGGAAGCATCTTCCGCGCGCTCGGCGGATGGCTCTCGGATAAGTATGGTGCGCGCGCGGTCATGTATTGGACCTTCATCGCAAGCGTCTTGTGCACCTTCGTTCTTTCTTATCCCGCAACCGATTATATTGTTGCCGGCGTCGAAGGCCCGATCATGTTCAATATAACCATTCCGCTTTGGCTGTTCGTCTGCCTGACCATCATTCTCGGGTTTTTCATGTCGCTCGGCAAGGCGGCCGTCTACAAGCACATCCCCATTTACTATCCCCAGCATGTCGGTTCGGTGGGCGGCATTGTCGGCCTGGTCGGCGGGTTGGGGGGCTTTGTGCTTCCCATCTGCTTCGGCGCGATGAACGACATTATCGGCGTTTGGACCAGCTGTTTCATGCTACTCACCGGAATCATCGCCGTTGCACTCACATGGATGCACTTCGCCATCCGGCACATGGAGCGCAGCAAGCACCCGGCCCTGCGCGGACCCAAATACCTCCCCGAACTTGCAACCAACGACGACAACGCAAGGACGAGCTAAGGACGACCAATGGCAAAAGATCTCAAAGGCTGGAATCCCGAAGACCAACAACAGTGGGATTCCTACGGTAAAGCGGTCGCCAACCGAAACCTGTGGATCTCCATCCCGAGCCTTCTGTGCGGGTTTGCCGTCTGGCTCTATTGGGGAATTGTCACCGTCCAGATGCTCAACCTCGGCTTTCCGTTCAGCCAGCCGGAGCTCTTCACGCTTGCCGCCATCGCCGGACTCTCGGGAGCGACGCTGCGCATTCCCAATTCTTTCTTCATCCGTCTCGCCGGCGGACGCAACACGACCTTTCTGACCGTTTCGCTTCTCATACTTCCGGCGCTGGGAACCGGAATCGCGCTGCAAAATCCCGACACGCCGCTTTGGCATTTCCAACTGCTTGCCCTGCTCTCCGGATTCGGCGGAGGCAATTTCGCATCCTCCATGTCGAACATCAGTTTCTTCTTTCCCAAGCGCATCCAGGGCTACGCCCTCGGCATGAACGCCGGGCTGGGGAACTTCGGCGTGACAACCATGCAAATACTCGTGCCCCTCGCAATGACCGCCGCCATCTTCGGCGGCGAAGCGATGATCCTGCAAAACACTTCCGGCACCCTCATCGGCAAAATCGAGGCGGGTTCGCAAACCTGGGTTCACAACGCCGCATATATCTGGCTGTGCTTTCTGGTTCCCCTCGCCATCGCCGCCTGGCTGGGCATGAACAACATCATCGATGAACATGTCTCTCCCCACATCGGCTCGACCGCGAGCGCGTTCTGGAAGATTTTGGTGATGCTGGCAATCGGGCTGGTGATTGCGGCGCTGGGACTTTATCTCATGCTTCCCGAACAGGCCAACGGGCTGGGAATCGAACTCAGCAAGTGGATCGTGCTGCCGATTGTCATCGCCGCAACCGTCTTCGCCTTGAAACTCCTCCCGCTTGGAGCCGATTACAAGGAAGGAATCAAACGGCAGTACAAAATCTTCTCCAACAAGCACACCTGGGCGATGACCGTCATCTACACCATGACTTTCGGTTCGTTCATCGGATATTCCGCAGCCCTTGCGCTGTCGATCAAAGTCGTGTTCGGATTCCAGCATCTCATGGTCGATGGCGTGCTCACCCACGACACCGTCAATCCGAACGGGCCTTCGGCTCTCACCTTCGCCTGGATGGGCCCTTTCATCGGTGCGCTCATTCGTCCCATCGGCGGACGCATTGCCGATAAAATCGGCGGCGCGAAAGTCACCCAGATTATTTCCGTCGTGATGGTCGCAAGCGCGCTCGGCGTTGCCTATTTCATGAAGGCCGCCTACGCCTCGCCGAATCCGGAGGTTTATTTTTATCCCTTCCTCGGCCTCTTCCTTGTTCTTTTCGCCGCGACCGGAATCGGAAACGGTTCAACTTTCCGCACCATCGCCGTGGTCTTCGACAAAGAGCAGGCCGGCCCCGTGCTCGGATGGACATCGGCGGTTGCGGCCTACGGAGCTTTCATCATCCCCCAGATTTTCGGCGAGCAAATCAAGGCGACAACCCCTGAAATCGCACTCTACGGATTCGCGGCGTTCTACGCCGTATGCATTGTCATCAACTGGTGGTTCTACCTGCGCAAGGACGCCTATGTTCAAAACCCGTAACCAAAACAAAAAGGTCATCTCATGAGCCATTTCATCGACGCTCTCACGTTTTTCACCAACAAGTCTCCGGAAAAATTCTCCGAGGGACACGGAATCACGACAGAAGAAAATCGCGACTGGGAACAATCCTATCGAGGACGCTGGGCCCACGACAAGGTCGTGCGTTCGACCCACGGTGTGAATTGCACCGGAGCGTGCAGTTGGAAAATCTATGTGAAAAACGGACTGGTCACCTGGGAGACGCAATACACCGATTATCCCCGCACCCGTCCCGACCTTCCCAACCACGAACCCAGGGGATGCGCCCGGGGCGCAAGCTACAGCTGGTATCTCTACTCCGCCGCACGGCTGAAGTATCCCATGATACGTTCAAAGCTCCTGCGACTCTGGCGTGCCGCCAAACAGGAGCATTCGGATCCCGTAAACGCATGGGAGAGCATCGTAACCAATCCCGACAAGGCAAACGAATACAAGCGCGCACGCGGTCTCGGCGGAATGGTTCGGGCCGACTGGGACGAGGTTAATGAAATCATCGCCGCCGCGAACATTTACACCGCCAAGGTTTTCGGGCCCGACCGCATCATCGGGTTTTCTCCCATCCCCGCGATGTCGATGGTCTCTTACGCCGCGGGAAGCCGCTACCTCTCGCTGATCGGCGGAACATGCATGAGTTTTTATGACTGGTATTGCGACCTGCCGCCGTCGTCGCCGCAGACATGGGGCGAGCAGACGGATGTTCCCGAGAGTGCGGACTGGTATAACTCTTCCTACATCATGGCGTGGGGTTCGAACGTGCCGCAAACGAGAACGCCCGATGCGCATTTCTTCACCGAAGCGCGCTACAACGGAACCAAGACCGTAGCCATCACTCCGGATTACAGCGAGGTTGCGAAACTCTGCGACAATTGGCTCGCCGTCCGGCAGGGAACCGACTCCGCCCTTGCAATGGCAATGGGCCACGTCATTTTGAGCGAGTTCCATCTCGCCGATAAAAGCGCATACTTCCGCGAATACTGCCAGACCTACACCGACATGCCGTTCCTCGTGATGCTCGAAGAGCGCAACGGATCCTATGTAGCGGGACGAACGCTTCGGGCCAGCGACTTCGAAGGCGCGCTGGGAGAAGAAAAAAATTCCGACTGGAAGCCCGTTTTGTTCGATGCGAACTCCGGGAAGGCCGCCGTGCCGTTCGGAACGATAGGCTCGCGCTGGGATGAAAGCGCGCGCTGGAATCTCGAATCCAAAAACGTCGCCGACGGCTCCGACATATCCCCGCAGCTTTCCTTCATCAAGGATTCGGATGCGGTCGTGTCGGTGGGCTTTCCCTACTTCGGCAACCTTGAAAACGACCAGCCCATCTTCGCGCACACCAGCCATCCCGGCATACTCGAGCGCAACGTTCCGGCCAAACGCATTCGTCTCAAGGGGGGCAGGGAGGTTCTCGCCGCGAGCGTCTTCGACCTGACGGCCGCAAATTACGGCATCGACAGGGGGCTCGGCGGCGGCAACGTCGCGGCCTCTTTCGAGGACGATGTTCCGTATACGCCGGCATGGCAGGAAAAAATCACCGGGGTTCCCGCAGAGACGGTCGCCCGCATCGCCCGGGAGTTCGCCGACAACGCCGATAAGACAAAGGGGCGTTCCATGGTCATTCTCGGCGCGGCCATCAACCATTGGTACCACATGGACATGATCTACCGCGGCATCATCAACATGCTCATGATGTGCGGCTGCGTCGGAAAGTCCGGGGGAGGGTGGTCGCATTATGTCGGGCAGGAAAAACTCCGGCCCCAAACCGGATGGCTTCCCCTCGCCTTCGCCCTCGACTGGAACCGTCCGCCGCGGCACATGAACTCCACAAGCTTCTTCTACAACCACTCCAACCAGTGGCGATACGAAAAACTGGAGATCGACGAGATTCTTTCGCCTTTGGCGGATGCGCAAAAGTGGCGCGACTACTCCCTTATCGATTGCAATGTCCGCTCCGAGCGGATGGGATGGCTCCCCTCGGCTCCCCAACTCGAAGAAAACCCCCTTCAACTGACCAGGGCGGCGCAAAACGCCGGCAAGCCGAGCAAGGAGTATGTCGTCGAAAGACTCAAGGAAGGCTCGCTGCGGTTTTCCTGCGAAGATCCGGACGACCCGCGCAATTTCCCGCGCAATCTGTTCGTGTGGCGCTCGAACCTGCTGGGCTCTTCGGGAAAGGGGCACGAATATATGCTCAAGCATCTGCTGGGAACGTCGCACGGCATTCTCGGCAAGGAACTCGGAAGCGCGAGCGAGAAAAAACCCAAGGAGGTCGTTTGGCACGACCGGGCTCCCGAAGGAAAGCTTGACCTTGTGACGACCTTGGACTTCCGGATGTCGACGACCTGCGTCTACTCCGACATCGTCCTGCCTTCGGCAACCTGGTACGAAAAGAACGATCTCAACACGTCCGACATGCATCCCTTCATTCATCCGCTCTCCAAGGCGGTTGATCCGGCATGGGAATCGCGCAGCGACTGGGAGATCTACAAGGGGATTGCCAAGCGCTTTTCGGAATTGTGCGTCGGGCACCTGGGAACGGAAACGGATTTGGTCGCGCTGCCCATTCTCCACGACACTCCCGCCGAACTCGCGCAGCCCCTTGACGTTCGCGAGTGGAAGAAAGGCGAGATCGATGCGGTTCCGGGCAAAACCATGCCGGGGCTGGTTGAAGTGGCGCGCAATTATCCCGAAACCTACGCAAAGTTCACGGCGCTGGGGCCCTTGATGGAGAAAGTCGGCAACGGCGGCAAGGGAATCGCATGGAAAACGGAAACGGAAGTGCGCTTCTTGCGCGAGTTGAACCGCACCGTGCGGGAAGAAGGCGTCGCAAAAGGGCTTGCGCGCATCGAAACCGACATTGACGCCAGCGAGGTTGTCTTGTCGCTCGCGCCCGAAACCAACGGGGAGGTTGCGCTTCGGGCCTGGGAGGCGCTCGGCAAAATCACCGGGCGGGACCACAGCCATCTGGCGCGCGCGAAAGAGCACGAGAAAATCCGCTTTCGGGATCTTCAGTCGCAGCCGCGCAAGATTATTTCCTCGCCGACATGGAGCGGCCTTGAAGACGAGCATGTCAGCTACAACGCCGGCTATACGAACGTTCACGAGTTAATTCCGTGGCGCACCCTTACCGGCCGGCAGCAATTCTACCAGGACCATGAATGGATGCGCGACTTCGGCGAGTCCCTGTGCGTCTACAAGCCTCCGGTTAACACCAAGACCATTGAGCCGGTTATTAACATCCACGGCAAGGGTCGAAAGCAGGTTGTTCTCAACTGGATAACGCCGCATCAGAAGTGGGGCATTCACAGCACATATTCCGAAAACCTGCTCATGCTCACGCTCAACCGGGGCGGACCCGTCGTCTGGATCAGCGAAACCGACGCGCGAAAGATCGACGTTGAGGACAATGACTGGATCGAGCTCTACAACACCAACGGGGCCATCTGCGCGCGCGCGGTCGTCTCCCAGCGTGTTCCCGAGGGCATGAGCATGATGTATCACGCGCAGGAAAAAATCATCAACACGCCCGGATCCGAAACCACCGGGCAGCGCGGCGGCATCCACAACTCCGTTACGCGCGCCGTGGTCAAGCCGACCCACATGATCGGCGGATACGCGCAGCTCGCCTACGGCTTCAACTATTACGGAACGGTCGGATCAAACCGCGACGAGTTTGTCATCGTGCAAAAAATGGAAAACATCGATTGGCTCGAAACCCCCGAAGCCAATCTCAACCACGAGGAGGTGGCGTGATGAAAATACGCGCACAAATAGGAAAAGTCTTGAATCTGGATAAATGCATCGGTTGCCACACTTGTTCGGTGACCTGCAAGAACGTGTGGACTTCGCGCCAGGGCGTCGAATATGCATGGTTCAACAACGTTGAAACGAAGCCGGGCGTCGGATATCCGAAGAAGTGGGAGGACCAGGAACTTTGGAACGGCGGCTGGGAGCGCAAATCCAACGGCGAGATACGTCCCAAGATGGGCGGGAAATTCCGGCTGCTGGCAAAGATTTTCGCCAATCCCGACCTTCCCGAAATCGATGATTACTACGAACCTTTCACGATGGAATACGACCGTTTGCAGAAGGCTCCCGATTCAAAGGCGCAGCCGACCGCGCGGGCGCGCTCGGTGATAACCGGCAAGCGCATGGAAAAACCCGAATGGGGACCCAACTGGGAGGAGATTCTCGGCGGCGAGTTCGAAAAGCGCCGCGAGGATTATAACTTCAAGGACGTCGAAGCCGACATCTACGGACAGTTCGAAAACACCTTCATGATGTATCTGCCGCGGCTGTGCGAGCACTGCCTCAATCCCAGCTGCGTAGCGGCGTGTCCTTCGGGAGCGATTTACAAGCGCGAGGAAGACGGCATCGTTCTCATCGACCAGGACAAATGCCGCGGCTGGCGGATGTGCGTCTCGGGCTGCCCGTATAAAAAGATTTACTTCAACTGGCAGTCGGGAAAGTCGGAGAAGTGCACCTTTTGCTATCCGCGCATTGAAGCCGGAGATCCGACCGTGTGTTCGGAGACCTGCGTCGGACGGATTCGCTATCTCGGCGTGATGCTCTACGACGCCGACGGCATTAAGGATGCCGCAAGCGTTGAGGACCCCGAAGACCTCTACCAGGCCCAGTGCGACATCTTTCTTGATCCTTTCGATGAGAAAGTCATCGAGCAGGCCAAAAAGGACGGCATTCCCGACAGTTGGATAACCGCGGCGCAGGCGTCTCCGGTTTACAAAATGGCGATGGAATGGAAGGTGGCCTTCCCGCTTCATCCCGAATACCGGACGCTGCCGATGGTCTGGTACATTCCGCCGCTCTCGCCCATTCAAAACGCCGCCGCCGAGGGCAAAATCGACAAGGACGGCGTTCTGCCCGACGTGCGGAAACTGCGCATCCCCGTAAAATATCTCGCCAACCTTCTCACCGCGGGCAAGGAGGCTCCGGTCGTGCATGCACTCGAGCGCATGATGGCGATGCGCGAGTATATGCGGGCCCGCAACGTTGAAGGAGTCGATGCGACCGACGTTCTTGAGCGGGTCGGCATGGACGAGGAGATGGTCGAGGACATGTACCGCATCATGGCGCTTGCCAACTATGAAGACCGCTTCGTCATTCCCACCAACCACCGCGAATATTCCGGGGACACTCCCTTCGATAACGAAATCGCCTTTGACGCGCGCTCGGCATGCGGATTTAGTTTCGGCAACGGATGTTCCGGCGGATCGAGCAAGATCGGGCTGTTCGGCACGAAGACCCATTCCAACACAATGAGCGGCCGCACGCCGCAAGCGGATTAAGGAGGCAGGCATGCAGACTTTCAAAGCATTGGGATTGTTGCTGACGTATCCGGAAGGGAGTCTCTATCGCGCCTCCGGGGAGGTCGTCGACCTTCTGCGCACCGAGGCGCTGCTTCCCAAAGAATCCATCGATGCGATTGATTCGTTTCTTTCGAAGCAGAAGGGCAGGGACCTTCTCGAGGCGCAGGAGGAATATGTCGATACTTTCGACAGGGGCCGCGCGCATTGTCTCCATCTTTTCGAGCACATCCACGGAGAATCGCGCGACCGGGGCCAGGCAATGGTGGATTTGAGCGAAACCTACGCCTCCAAGGGCCTGTATATCAACAACAACGAACTGCCGGATTACCTGCCGTTGTTCATGGAGTATCTCTCCCGCTGCGCATTCGCCGAGGCAAGCGCGCTGCTGGGCGAAGCGATAGACGTGATAGCCATGGTGGGCGCCAAGCTGCGCAAGACGGACTCGCCCTATGCCGTCGTGTTCGCGGCCATGGAGAAGCTTTCGGCCGTAAAGCCCGACAGCAAGCGCGTCCAAGAGGCGCTTGCCGCGTCTCCCAAGGATCCCCAGACGTTTGCGCAACTGGACGAGCAGTGGCGCGAGGCCGAAGCGTTCGGAGGGGATCCGGCCGCGGAGGCGTGCAACAGCTGCGACAGTCTCGTACATAGCAAGCGTGAATTCGAAAAGTGGTTGGAGGTGTCACAATGAGCGTCGATTTTGTCCATCAGTTTTTCTTTGTCTACTACCCCTACATCTGCCTGACGGTTTTTGTGCTGGGAAGCATTCTTCGCTACGACCGCGACCAATACACCTGGAAGGCGGATTCGAGCCAGCTGTTGCGGAAAAAGGGAATGCGTCTCGGGAACAACCTGTTCCACATCGGCATCATCCTGTTGTTCTTCGGGCATCTGGTCGGACTGCTCACTCCCGAAGCCGTTTACCATCCGTTTATGAGCGCAAGCACGAAACAGCTGCTGGCGATGGTCGCGGGCGGAATCTTCGGAATTGTCTGCTTTGTCGGCATGACCATGCTGATCTGGCGCCGCCTGTTTGATGCGCGCATTCGCGCGACCAGCAAGCCCTCGGACATCTTCGTTCTGCTATTGTTGTATGCGCAGTTGATATTGGGATTGGCAACGATTCCCTTCTCGGCGAAGCACATGGACGGCTCCTCGATGGTTGCGCTCGCAAGCTGGGCGCAATACATCGTGACGTTCCGGGGGGACGCGGCGGCGTTCGTGGTCGGCGAAGCGTTCGTATTCAAACTGCATTTGGTTTTGGGCGTGACGATATTCCTGGTTTTCCCCTTCACGCGGATGGTGCATGTGTTCAGCGGGATTAGCGCGCCGTTGAAATACCTCACGCGTTCCGGCTACCAGATTGTTCGAAAGCGCGGCTGAGGCGTACCGCCCGTGCCCATCATAGTCAATGACGTGGAAATCACCGATGACGAGGTGCACGCGGAGATGCAATACCACCGCGCGGATTCCCTCCAGGATGCGCGTAACGAAGCGGCCCGCGCGCTCGTGATTCGGCAATTGCTGCTGCAAGCCGCCCGCGAAGCGGAGTTGCTGGAAGAGGCCGACCTCGCCGATGCCAAGAAAGTCGAGGAGAAAATCGATATTCTGCTTGCGCGCGAGGTTTCCGTTCCCGAGGCGGACGAGTCCAGCTGCCGTTACTACTACGAGAGCAATCTCGAGCGTTTCGTCGACAGGAAAACCCGCGCGCAACTGCCTTTCGAGAAAGTTGAGGAGCACATTCGAAAATACCTGTACACGCGCTCGCTTAAGACGGGGATAG
>JAPOUU010000035.1 GCA_026708505.1 Hyphomicrobiales bacterium
GCGGATGCGGAGAGTCGGTCGTGTTGCGTCCGGCCGAAGTGTAAAGGGAAAATTCGAGGGAACGATGCGCCTCCAAGCGCGGTTCCGAGGACGGCATTTCCCTTTTGCTTATCGATTATAAATTCTCTTATGGAACAAATTGAAGATTTCTCTGACAAACGCCTAAAATACAGTTGTATTTACTGCAATAAGGGAATTTCTTTTGTTGAATCAAATAGAGATCATGTTCCTTCAAAATCGCTACTGAAAAAACCTTATCCATCGAATCTTCCTACAATTGAGGTTTGTTCGGGTTGCAATAGCAGTTTCTCCGTTGACGAAGAGTATTTGGCAGCTTTTCTTGGAGCTGTGATAGCTGGAACGATTGACCTTGATGCTAAGCATTTTCCCCGTGCCCATCGAATCCTGAAAGCCAACGCTAACCTTCGGTCACGTATTGAACATGCGCGGTTGGAACAAACTTCTGGGGGGCAAAAACAGATTATCTGGGAGCCTGAACATCCGCGGGTCAAGAATGTGGTGCTCAAGAATGCGCGAGGGCATGCTTATCACGAGCTTGGCGAACCTATGCCGGACAAGCCTAGAAATTTCCGGGTGGGACCACTTGAATCACTCACGGACTCGGAACGCGAGGAATTTGAGAATGCGGACATGGGACCGTATTGGTCGGAAGTCGGTAGCCGCATGATGACGCGGAGGGTTACGGGACAGGATCTCGAGAACGATTGGGTGATTGTTCAAGATGTTTGCTATCGTTATGCTGTGATACAGCAAGGGGCGATCACG
This sequence comes from Hyphomicrobiales bacterium, assembly GCA_026708505.1. Classification (GTDB taxonomy): domain Bacteria; phylum Pseudomonadota; class Alphaproteobacteria; order JAPOUT01; family JAPOUT01; genus JAPOUT01. Next base: position 787 of record JAPOUU010000035.1, read on the forward strand.
GTAGTGAGAATGGTGATCGCGGAGTATCTGGCGGTAGAAGTGGTATGGGAGGATTACTTGGATGCCATGGATTGGGACTCTTACATGCAACTCAGATCTTCACCCCGTTGTCCCAAAACCCCGTCTTCTCAACTGCAGGAATTCCTAAATTCGGCATTAATGAAGGAGTCAGATGCTTTTCATTCGCCCTTGTGGCGGCACACCTGGAAAGTGCTGTTCACATCATCCGGGCAACCGATTCCGGTGCACGTGGCATTGCCACGTCACGGCACCAGTAATATCCTTAGCTCGTTGCCGACAATTTGGCAGACACCGACATCAAGTGCTACGAAAGGATTTGCGGGAACCCCCAAGAAACCACGTGGACCATCTGCCAAGAAGAAGTCAGGTTCTTTGAATCCGGAATTTGTCTGTTGGCTTATGGGTTTCCCAAAAGAATGGAATGATTGCGCTCCGAAAATATTGAAAACTAGGAAAAAACCCGATCATGTTCGTTGTGATTCAGTTGCATCTAAACAAACTCTTCACCCAAAGAAGCGTCAATAGCATCAACGATACTGTCGACATCTTTCTTGTTGCATACCAACGGCGGTGCCAGCAACAACGTGTTATTCAAGCCCGCCAGCGAACGATTGGTTGCCCCGATAATCACGCCGCGGCGCACACATCCCGCAACCACGGCTTGGACACGCGCTTCTTCCAAAGGCTCGCGTGTTTTCCTGTCGCTGACCAGCTCAATCCCTGCCAGCAATCCGCACCCGCGAACATCCCCGATGACCTCGTGGTTTCCTTGCAGTTTTTGTAATTTTTTCATCAGATAGTCGCCCACCTTGGCGGCGTTCTCAATCAAGCCTTCGTCTTCGATGATGCGCATGTTTTCCAATGCCGCGGCCGGCCCCGCCGTGCAGCCGCCAAAAGTGGAGATGTCGCGGAAATAATTCAACGGGTCCCCGGGATTGTCCTTGAACTTCTCGAACACCCGCTCGTGCGTCACCGTGCACGCTATCGCCGCATAACCGGAGGCAACTCCTTTCGCCATCGTGACAAAGTCCGGCTCAATGCCGTACAACTGGTATGCGAACCAGCTTCCCGCACGACCGAAGCCGCAAACAACCTCGTCTATGTGCAGCAAGATGTCATAGCGACGGCAAATCTCCTGGACTTTCTCCCAGTAACCCTCGGGCGGAACTATCGCCCCGCCGCCCGCCGTTATCGGCTCCAGCACCAGCGCGCCGATGGTGTCGGGGCCTTCGCGTTTGATGACTTCTTCGATGGCTTCCGCGGCGCGAACGCCAAAGTCGGGCTTGTCGCCTCCTTCGCTTCGATACGCCAGGCAGTGAGGCACCTCAACGAATCCCGGAGTCATCGGCCCGTATTGCGCGCCTCTCTCGTCCTGTCCGCCGGACGATAAAGCCGTTATCGTCGTGCCGTGGTAGTCGCGATCCCGGTAGAGAATCTTGTTCTTTTTGCCGCCGTGTTTGGCGTGCGAAATCTGGCGCACCATCTTGTAGACTTTCTCGTTCGCCTCCGAACCCGACGGGCTGAAATAAACCCGCGACATTCCCGGCATCTTCTCCAGCAGTTTCTCGGCAAAGCGCGAGCCCGGTTCCGATCCCATCGCATGGGAGAAAAAGTTTATCTTTGCGAGCTGGTCGCGCACCGCATCGGCAATGCTCTCCCGTCCGTAACCGACATTCACCGTCCAAACGCCGCCCGCAACCGCGTCGATATATTCCTTGCCGGACGAATCCCAAACGCGTAAGCCCTTCCCCTCAACCATTAGCGTCGGGTCGACACTTTCGTATTTTTTGTGTTGCGAAAGATGGTGCCAAATGTGCGCGCGATCCATCTCGATCAGGTCGCGGTTGTCGTTTTCAAGAACCGGATTATCCATGATTCTATCCTCCAAAAAGAACATCCCCCCGTTGCGCCATTTTACACGGGAATCCGCGATGCTACAAGCCGAGAGCCTCCCGTCTTGAGCGTGCGAATCCCTGCACCAGCCTGTCGGCTACCAGCGCCAATATCGCCATTGCGGCTCCCGCGGATATTCCCAAGCCGACGTCCGCCTGTCCCAATGCGAGGTATATGGACTGGCCCAATCCCGTTGTGCCTATCAGGGCCGCGATCACCAGCATTGCAAACGCATACAAAATCGTTTGGTTGAGCCCGAGCAAAATCGTCGGGGCCGCGTACGGCGCGCGAATATCCCGCAAAATCTGCCAGCGGGTGCTTCCGCACGCCTGCGCCGCCTCAAGCAATTCGGCGGGCGTTTCCACCAGCCCGTGCCGCGTGTAGCGAACCATCGGAACGATTGCGTAAAAACAGATTGCCAGGAATGCGGAAAACTCCCCTATCTGGAAAAACATCAATACCGGAATCAAAAACACGAACAGGGGAATCGTCTGCAGCATGTCGCAGACGGGCCGGACAATCCGCCATGCCATCGGGCTTACCGCGCACAGCAATCCGATGATCCCGCCTACGAGCGCGCAGGCGAACACCGAGGCGCCGCAAAGATACAGCGACAACAACGCCCTCTCCCACAAGCCCGAAATCAAAACCGCCGCCAGCATCAAGAACGCATACAGTGCAAGCTTGCGTCCTCCGGCAACCCATCCGAGCGCGGAAGCGCCTGCCAGCACGAACGGCCACGGCAGATTCGCAATGCCCGTCTCCAGCATTCCGGCCGCGAGAACCAATCCTATTCCCGCAAGCGGCCGTCCGCGATACGCAAGCGCCAGCGCGACCGCTATCGCGACGCCCAGCAGCAGCGCGCTCATTCCTGCGTCCCACTGAAAGCCCCAGGTGAACGGCAAAACGGCTTCGTCCAGCCCGATTCGCAAAGGAAGCAATCCGTAGAACATCGCGCCGTTTTTAATTTCATCCAGGCGCGCTCCCTGCGCCGCGGTGAATTCGCCCAGGCCCGAATCAACCCGTTCGGCGACTCCGTCCAACAGGGCGAATTCCGAGGCCCCGGGAAGATATTCCGAGCCGGCCAGCCACGCCAAAACCGACGCCGCGAATATCCCCATCGATATTCGAAAATCAAAACGCGCGCCCTCTTCAATCAGCCGTGCGCTCATCCGGTCCATCAATATCGCAAAAGCGACGATTACCAGGCCTGCAAGAAAACTCTCTCCGAACTGCGCCTTGCGCATCGTCAGCAAAACCTCCCAGCCGATGTCGTCAAACCCGCCGATCACCGCGGCGATGATCACCATCGACAATGCGGCCATCAAACTCTGGTTTACCCCGATCATGATTTGTCTTTTGGCCGCGGGGAGTTCAACAAGAAAGAGTTGCTGCATGCGCGTGCTTCCGCTCATGATTGCCGCCTCTTTTATCTCCGCGTCCACGCGTTGAAGCCCCAGCAGCACATTGCGCGCCACCGGGGGCGAAGCGTATATCGCCGAGGCTATCAAGCCGACAACGGGACCAAATCCGAACAGCAGCAGCAACGGTGTCAGATATGCAAAAGTCGGAACCGTCTGCATGATGTCCAAAAACGTTTGGATCACGTTGCGAACGCGGGCAAACTCATACGCGACTATTCCCGTCAAACCCCCGATTGTCAGCGCCAGGGGCACGGACACTCCCACCAGCGCCAGCGTGTTCATCCCCTCGATCCAGTAACCCGACACCAGGACAAAACCCAGTCCCAGGAATCCCAACAGCGCCATCCGCCATCCGCCGATATACCATCCCAGCGCCGTCACCGCGCCGATGCTGATTTGCCAGGGCGTTGTCGTGAGCCCCTTGTTCATCCACGCCATCGGATATTCCAGCACGAAAGAGACCAGCCGCACCGCCGGTTTTATCAACTCAAACAGCCATGTCAGCGAAACGCCGATCCACTCGCTCATCGGCAGCGACCATGCTTCCGGAAACACGACCAGCCACGGAAACACCGATGCGAAGATCAAGCACAAGCCTCCCGTTGCAAGCACCGCCATGCCCGCAAGCGAAGAGGAGGGCAAAGACGACAGGGACGGCAGGAACGGTATCGATGATATTCGCGTCACGAGTCTTCCACTTGCAGCGCAGCGACCAAATCCTTCGGACGCACGGAGCCGATGACGTTGCCGTTGTCGTCGCGCACCGGCACCGCTTCGTACAACGACATGCATGATGCCAGCGCCGCATCAAGAGTCATGTTCGGCCGCAAGCCGGGGTCGTCGGCGCCGGGTGCGTCCTTATCGAGCGGACGCATGATTGAATCCACGCACGCATGTTTTCCTTTGGCGACGTCACGGGAAAATCCGCGCACATAATTATCCGCCGGACGCAAAACGATTTCCGCCGGCGTGCCGACTTGCACAATCTCGCCGTCGCGCATGATCGCGATGCGGTCGGCAAGTTTCAACGCTTCGGCGATGTCGTGGGTGACGAAGACAATCGATTTCTTCAAGTGCGTTTGAATCCTGAGGAACTCGTCCTGCAACTGCCGGCGAATCAGCGGATCCAGCGCCGAGAAGGGCTCGTCCAAAAACCAGATGCTCGGATCAACCGCCAAGGAGCGCGCAATTCCGACCCGCTGGCGCTGTCCACCGGAAAGTTCGCGCGGATAGGCGCTCTCGCGCCCCTCGAGCCCGACCAGGCGAATCACTTCGTCCGCCCGGGCGTGCCGTTCTTTTGCCGGGATCCCCTTCACGCGCAGGGGATAGGCGACATTCTCCGTAACATTCATGTGCGGAAACAAACCGAAGTGCTGGAACACCATTCCCAGCTTTTCGCGGCGCAACTCTATCAACCTGCGCTCGCCCGCCGCGCGCAAATCTTCTCCTTCGATTTGGATGCGTCCCGCCGTCGCCCTTATCAAATTCGAAATGCAGCGCAGCAGTGTTGACTTTCCCGAGCCCGACAAGCCCATGATCACAAACAGCTCGCCGTTGCCGACTTCGAAGTCGACATCGCAAACCGCCGCGATGAGCCCGCGCTCGCGCAACAGGGACGCCGCCGCTTTCGCGTTGCCATCGTTTTGTTTGAGGGCATCCCCGAGCGCGTGTTCGGCATCTGCGCCGAAGACCTGCCAAACCCCCTCGCACGCAACCGCCGCTTTTGCCGTGCCGTTCTCGTGCGCAGTCATGCGTACGCGGTCATATGCGAGCGGATGCGTGCGTGGCCGATGTGCTCACGCGCCCGGGATGGTGTTATCAGCGTGTTGCCGCCTCGACAACCGGACGCCAGGACGACTCGTTCGCCGCCATCCACGCCTCGGTCACCTCTTCCACCGATTTGCCATCCACGTCCACCGCTCCCATCATGGGCTGCTGGTCTTCCGCGGAAAGCCGGTAGTTGGTGAGGATTTCATGCGCCGCCGGCCATTTGTTTTTCAAACCCGACCAGCCCGCTTTGTAAATCCTCGAAGGCAGAAAGTCGCAATCGTTGACAGCGTTGGGATTGGGCCCCCACGAGGCATCCTCGTAGCAAGCGGCCTCGCCCGGAGGCAGATCAACCCACGCAACGTCATATTGCGCCAGGGCCCAGTGCGGCTGCCAGAACACGATCAAGAGCGGCGTCTTTTTCTCGATGCTTGCACGCATCTCCGCTATCAACGCGCCTTCCGAACCCGCGGGAATCGCCTTGAAGGGCAATTCCAGACCCGTGACACGGTCGGCGCCCGGCGTTCCCCAGTCGGCCGGGTAATCCAGCAATCTGCCTTGGGGGAGGGTTTCCGCCGTCGCAAACGCAGCGGCGCAATCGCGCAACGCTTCCCATGCCGGAAGGCCCGGGCACAGTTCGGCGACATGGAGCGGATACACAAATCCCTCCCGCGCGTCCAAGCCCAAGTCGGACAGGTCTTCAACCTTGCCGGCTTCCAGCATCACGCCGTATTGGTCCGAAACATTCGATGACCAGACTTCCATGACCGCATGGATGTCGCCATCCGCGATCGCCTGCCACATGTTCATCATTCCGGCCGTGACGTATTCCACGTCATAACCGGCGGCTTCCAGCATGCGTCCCGCAATCTGCGTGCTCACATGCTGTCCGGTCCACTCGTTTACCGCCAGGCGAATCGGTTCATCCACATCGCCCAACTCGGCTGCGTCCACATTGGCAACCGAAAACGCCGCAACGCTAAAAGCCGTTGCAGCCGTCAAAAGAAAGTTTCTCATTTTCATTATTTCTACTCCTTGAAATGCTAAAATCCCCGAACCTTAATCATATAGTTGCCACACGCGAATCGCAAGTCTATGATTCCCCGTAATGAAACTTTCTCGCCAGCAGTTCGAAAGCCTGAGTCGGGGGTATTCTCCCGACCCGGCGCGCTCATCCTCCCTCCACGCCGATGCTTATACGCAGGGGCGTTGTTTTGAACTTGACCAAATAGCGATTCTCTCGAAAAGCTGGCAGTGGGTCTGTCATGAAGAAAAATTAAGAAAACCCGGTTCATACGTGACAACGCGAATCGCCGGACATCCCGTTGCAATTCTTCGTGACCAGGAAAACAATCTGCGCGCCTTCTATAATGTCTGCAAACACCGGGCCCACGAACTTCTCCGTGGCGAAGGCGAGGTCTCGAAAATCCTCTGTCCCTACCACGCATGGCTTTACCGCCTTGACGGGAGTCTCGCCCGGGCGCCCCACAGCGAAAATCTCGTCGACTTCGATGTCCAAAACATCCGTCTTGATTCCGTTCAGGTCGAAAGTTTCTGCGGTTTCATCTACGTCAATCTCGATCCGGACGCAAAGCCCCTCAGGGAGCAAAGCGGCGGTCTGGAAAAAGAAATCCGCCACTGGGCGCCCGACGTCGAACGCCTGACCTTCGGGCACCGTCTCACCTACGACATCCAATCCAACTGGAAAAACGTCGTCGATAATTTCCTTGAGTGCTACCACTGTCCGACGGCGCACAAGGATTTTTGTGAACTCGTCGACATGGACAGCTACAAGGTCACGACGCACGGAATTTATTCCAGTCATATGGCGGACGCGGGCAACGCGCCGAACGCGGCCTACGATGTCTCGCAGGCAACCGTTCGAACCCACGCCGTTTGGTGGCTTTGGCCGAACACCTGCATCATGCGCTATCCCGGACGCTCTTCCATGATCGTGCTCCACATCGTTCCCGCCGGGATCGATCGGACCCTTGAGACTTATGATTTCTTTCTCGAGACGCCCGAGCCCACCGAAGCCGAACTTGATGCCATCCGTTATATCGACACCGTTCTGCAGGTCGAGGACATCGCGCTGGTGGAATCGGTGCAGCGCGGCATGAACACGCCGGCTTTCACGCAAGGGCGAATCGTTCACGACCCGTCCGGTTCGGGCAAATCCGAACACGCACTCCACCACTTTCATTCCCTCGTTCTCGAGGCGTACGAGAAACAGGCCGCATGAGCGCGAATCTCGAAAACAAAATTGCCCTGGTCACCGGTGCGCGGGGCGGAATTGGCAGGGCCGTCTGCAAACGGCTCCGGCAGGAAGGCGCAACCGTCTTTGCCGCCGATATCGATTCTCTCGGCTCGGTAGGATCCGGAGAAACGGATTCGGCAGGTGCCGAGAAGACGGGCCCGGCGGGCGCCGAAGAGAGGGAGGGTGAATTCTTGAAAATGGACGTCACCATCGAAGACGAAGTTGTTGCCGCCTTTGATGCGGTCGCGCAAAAACACCAACGCCTCGACATACTCGTCAATGCGGCGGGCATCGAAATCGAGAAAAGCATCGAGGAGACCTCGCTCGAGGAATGGAACAAAATCTTCGCCGTCAATGTGACCGGAATGTTTCTTGCGTGCAAGCATGCGTTGCCGCTCCTGCGCAAGGGCGGCAATCCGAGCATCATCAACTTCGGTTCTTACGACGGTTTCATTGCCGATCCGCAGCTCGCCGCATATTGTGCGACCAAAGGCGCCGTGCACGCTCTCACCCGCGCAATGGCCTGCGACCACGGGCCCGAAGGCATCCGCGTCAACGCAATCTGTCCCGGATATATTGATACCCCGATGCTGCAATCCTTCTTCAGCTCCGCCGGCGAAGGCGGCGACATCAAAAGCCTGCAGAATGCCGTGCGTGACGTTCATCCGCTGCGGCGATACGGAACGCCCGAGGACATTGCCTCGCTCGTTAATTTCCTCGCCGGCGACGAATCGCGCTATGCGAGCGGGCAGCTCTGGGTCCTGGACGGCGGACTCTCCGCGCAAGTCCAGCAGATGAGGTTGTAGTCGTGGGAAAGGCCGCGCTGGTTACCGGAGGTTCCCGGGGCATCGGGCGCGCAATCGCCGAGCGCCTTCACAGCGAGGGTTATGATGTTCTCACCTGCGGACGCGGGAGGCGGCCGGAAGATTTACCTTCCGCTATTGGTTGGGCGCAAGCGGATGTCTCCGATTCCGAACAGACCGACGCCCTTGCACAAAAAATGTTGGATGAATACGGCGGTGTTGCGCTTCTCGTTAACAATGCCGGCGTCCAGGTCGAGAAAACCGTTGCGCAATCCTCCAACGAAGATTGGGAAAAAGTCATCGGAACAAATTGCCGGGGCGTATTCAACATGTGCCGCGCATTGCTGCCGTCCATGGAGAAAAACGGCGGCGTTATCATCAACATCGGCTCCATCTCCGGCGAGCTCTCCGACGGCAACATGGCGCTCTACAACGCATCCAAAGCCTTCGTGCATGCGCTCACCCGTTCCATCGCCCTTGACCACGGGCCCAACGTTCGGTGCAACGCCATCCTGCCCGGCTGGATTGAAACCGAAATGGCCGCCGACGCTTTCGCGCTTGCCGAAGATCCCGAAGCCGCAAAAACCGACGCCCTGAAACGCCATCCCGCAAGGCGATTCGGAAAACCCGAAGACATCGCCAATGCCGTCGTCTGGCTCGCGTCCGAGCAGGCGGGTTTTGCAACCGGACAATGCTTCCGGATAGACGGAGGACTTACCTCCGCATCGCCCTTGCAGCCGATGCTGTTCTCCTGAAGGTTTTGCGGAGGGCTGCGGCTTCCGCCGCGCCCGAAGACACACCGCAACCAAGGACGCGTTGATGCCCGCCAACGTCTTGTCCCCCGCCGAATCCGGCGGGGGATTTTAAAAAGGCTGCAGGACTGCGAGCCTAGTCTTTCGGTTGGGGAACAATCCGCATGTAGGGCGTCGGTGTTTTCCACTCGCCGGGGAATTTCTCCTTCGCCTGTTCGTCCGAGACCGCGGGAACGATGATGACATCTTCGCCCTGCTTCCAGTTCACCGGCGTCGCGACCTGGTGGCGCGCCGTCAGTTGCAGTGAATCCAGAACGCGGAGGATTTCATCGAAGTTCCGCCCCGTGCTCATCGGGTATACCAGAACAAGTTTGATTTTCTTGTCCGGGCCCACGACGAAAACATTGCGCACCGTTTGATTGTCCGCCGCAGTTCGTCCCTCGGAGGTGTCACCCGCGGCTGCCGGCAGCATGCCGTAGGTTTTGGCAACCTTGAGTTCGTTGTCGCCGATGAGCGGATAGTTGGGAGCATGTCCCGTCGCGGTCTTGATGTCTTTCGCCCACTTTTCGTGGGATTCGACCGGATCAATGCTCAGGCCGAGGATTTTGCATCCGCGCTTGTCGAATTCGGGCTTGATCTTTGCCATGTATCCGAGCTCGGTGGTGCAGACGGGTGTGAAGTCTTTGGGGTGCGAGAATAAAACCGCCCATCCGTCCCCGATGAAATCGTGGAAATGGATTTTTCCTTCGGTGGTGTCAATCTCGAAGTCTGGCGCGGTGTCGCCGATTTGAAGGGTCATGA
>JAPOUU010000065.1 GCA_026708505.1 Hyphomicrobiales bacterium
TGCGCGGTTCGCCCTCGCCCGGGTGCGTGCATCCGAGCACGCCGCTCCACAAGCGTTCAAGTTGCTGCACCGAGCGCGCAAACAGAGGCTCATCGGCCTCCGACGAAGAAGAGAGTCCGGTAATTGATAACAACAAAAACGCTCCGACGGACAGCAGCACGGACCGCCGAAACATCACTCTCCACGCACGCGGGGCACTAGAAAAAACATTACGCATAAAGGTATATCCCTCCTTCAACTATTAGAGTGGGAGAATAGCAGATTATCAACTTTAGCACGATAATTATTTATCTTGAGTTTTTTTTGGGCGCGGGAGAGTTGCGGTGATTTCTCGGGGAGCGCGAGGTACGAGGGCAAACTCAAAAACCCCGAAAATGCGGGAACATGCGCGTACGGAGGGCAATTTTCCGCCAATTGAATTATGGAACAACTTCCCCGTTGCACAGTGGCAATCGTGCGCCCGCACGATTCGACGCAGGTGATTTTTGCCCCGATTCGCATTGGAATGCACGGCAGGTTTTTTCGAGGTTTTGCAAGAACCTGCGATCCGCTGATACTCGTAATCTACTTCGTCTCCATCCTCGGTTTCTTAAATACGTTACCAAATCTATGTCGCTTTCCTTTTCCTCCGCACGTCACACATCAACAAATTCACTTAAATCAGCGATCCGGTCATAATTTTTTCGACCCGCAAAATGAATTTTCTTTAGATGCTTTATAGGCATTTTTTAGCGCCTCAACGTTGCTGAATTGCTTTGGCCCGCTTACGCCGCTTCCTCAAACCCTTCGGATAGTATGTTCCCGAAAACAGAAAAAAGATATTTCAAATCGGAAAGTATACACAAGAGGAGCATTACCGGGGGGTAGACAAGGCGTCCCTCTGGAAATCGGTTTCGGGAGTACGAGGAGGAGAACTCTCTCGATGCGGCGAGGATGAGGGCCCGGTGGTCCCATCGGCACCTGCTGCCGGCCTGAAATTGAGGACGTTGTTATCGCCAAATTTCCATCTGGTCGAAGGAAACTGCTCCCTAATCGTTACAGTTCCCCTGGCCGAACCGGTAATATCAAAGTTGAGGACGGGGCTACTTCCGTTAAATGTGAAAAGTGTACTTCGACCTCTTAATCGAGCATCGCCCCCTGTCGACGAAGTCCTCACTATGACAGCGACGCCGCTGGCTGCCGGCAGAGAAAAAATTTGTGCCTGAAAAGTGCCTGTACCATCAGGATTTGGCGTGTAAGTCACATCCGTATTCGCCCATCCGACGATTGCCGGTCCGTCATCATCAATGATATTCAGCGTGAAGGTGTCATTGTCAGTATCCACGTCGCCCCATTCTTCCGGGAACTCCTCACCCTTCGAGAGCATGAACTCAACCACATGCCTGTTATCGGGATCGTCATCCGAGTTATCCCTAATGTAGACCGTAACTTCGTGGCTTTTCATTCCCGGAGCAACGGAGAAAACTTGTTCGTTGCTCTCGTTTCCATCACTGTCGAGGAAGAATACAAGCCCGTTTTCGTTACCGGAAGTGACCCTGATCTTCAACGGCAGCCCGGTCGAGGGCGCGCCATCCCTGAACAACGAAACTTTGAGTGTTTCACTGGTGTCACGGCGCTCGGTGGCCCGGCCTCTGTGATGCGACCTGCTTGAGTCGAAGAAAGCGGTATTGCCGCTGTCATCATCGGTGACGGTGAGAGTGTGCACATCAGCGCCGGAAGCGGTGTCCACGCTTCCCCAGCCGCCGGGGAAGGTTGCCGCCGAGTCCGAACGCTCCGTCAGCGTAAAGGTGACAATCTGCGCATCTGGATCGGCATCGTCAGAGTTGTCACGAAGGAAAACGGTAATGGTTTTCGTTGTTCCGTCCTCGGGCTGAATGGTGAAATCAAGAGCGTCGGTATGGCTGCCGTCGGCAAGCGAGACGAGACCGGTCGCGCCGGTCGCCGTAAGTTTGAGGGGAAGCCCGCCTTCCGGCGCAGGATTGGTAAGCGTGAGGGTGATGTCCGTTCTCTGCGGGGTGTCTGACTCGCCAACCTCGCTGGACCGGTCCGCCGGAGCAAAGGAGACGCTGTTGTCGCTGGCAAGGATGGTAATTATGTGCTCGGTGACGCCTCCGGGGTTTACACCCGCAGGCAGGCTGTTCGTATCGAAGGTGAGGGTGATGGTTTCATCCGGTTCGAGGGAGGTGTCCGATATGGTGGCGATGTTGAACGAAGGATTGTTGCTCTGAGATGCCGGAATGGATACATTGAGCGGATTGGAGATTCCTCCCCCATTGTTGTAGTCCGCATCATGCCCTGTCCCGGTCAAGGTGGCCGTGTCGGAAGAAACATCGAACGAGAGATTAAGGTTCGTACCGCTCGGAATCGTGTAGTTCGAAAACTCGAGTCCGACTGTGGCCGGATTGCCTTCGCTCACCTCGGAAGCCGCATCGGCAAAGCCGATAGTCGGTTGCGGCACGAAGCTGACGGTGCGGATTGCCGTTGTGCCTGCACCATCGGGAACAATGTCCCATCCCTCGGGCAGCGCGTCCTCCTCGAAGGCGAGCATGAGGGTTTTCTCGGTTGTGCTCATGGACTCAATGGTGAGTTCCACGCTCCGCGTGTCTGCACTGCTGTCCGCTTCGTACGGCAACGTCCATGTCCACATGTTGCCACCGTTGTCGATGAGGGATCCGTGCGAAGAATCCGGTGGAACCGAAAGTTCGTAATCGGTGTCTTTTACCGCGTCTCCGCTCGCCGTGATGGTAATGGTCGGCGCCGGAGTCGTGCCCGCGGGTATCGCCAGATTGATGGTTGCTGGAATGGTCGTGCTTTCTCCCTCGGCGATTGTCGAGGAGGACGGATTGCCAAAGGTGACGGTATTGCCGCTAGCGGGGATGATAATCGTGCGCTCGGATATGCTTCCCGCCTTTACGCCGGCAGGCAGATCGCCCGCGCCGTTCTTGAGGGTAAAGGTCAGGGTCTCGTCGATTTCTCGGCTGCCGTCGGTGTTCGGCAAAATGACGATGTCGAAGGAGGTATCCGCCGGATTCAAATTCACAGTGAGCAAGTCGGTTATGGAACTTTCGTTGTACTGTGCATCTTCGTTGGTCCCGCTCCTCTCGGCCGTGCCGGTAACATCGAATTTGAGGTCAAGACCGCCGCTCGGAATCGTGTAGTTTATGAAATCAAGGGCGAGCGTGGCCGTATTGCCTTCGGGCACCCTGAGATCATCCGCGCTTGCAAAACCGATGATACCCTCATCGTCGTTGGTAATGGTAACGGTGCGGGTTACCGTTGTGTCACCGTCATCGGGAACAATCTCCCATCCCTCGGGAAGCGTGCCCGCCTCAAAAGTGAGCATGAAACTTCTATCAATTATATGACTAGAAGTGTCCAGGGTCTCGATGGCGAGTTCCGCGGTTCCGCTTCCTTCCGGCAACGTCCATATCCATTTGCCATCACCGTTGACGGTGAGGGGCGTGCCCCCGGCCGAGAGCCTGTAATCGGTGCCTATCACCGCGTCTCCGTCCCCGCTTCCCTCGCTCGGCGTGATGGTGATGGTCGGTGCCGGAGTCGTGCCCGCGGGGATTGCCAGGTTGATGGTTGCGGCAATGGTCGCGGTTCCTTCCTCGGCAACGGTTGAGGACGATGTTCCGCCGGATAGATCGCCGAAGGCGATGGTGTTTTCGTTAGCGGCGATACTGATGACGTGCGTCGTGCTTCCGTTCACCAAGCTCCATCCCTGCACCGATGGATCTCCAAGGGTGAGTTCGATGGTTTCCGCTACGTCTTCGGGAGTGCTGTCGGCGTTGATGCTGAAGGTCAAAGGCAGGAAGCCGCCGTCCTCCACGTGGTCGCTTGATACCGAAACGGCATTGAGCGCCGGCGAGACGGTGTAATCGGCCGGATCCACCGCCGTGCTCGTGTTTTCGAGACTAACGGGCAGATTGAAGGCGCTACCGGGCACGGGCGGAGCTCCGACCACCTTGATATTAACCGTGTAGTTTGTGCTTCCGGTCTCGGGCTCGGTGGCGAGAGTCGCGCTCTCGGCAAATTCGATGGTTCCCGTGTCATTGTCGGTGATGGTGAGAGTATGGGTGGTTTGGGCGCCAAGTTTCCATCCGGCCGGCGGGTTCACAAGTTCAAGGGTGACGGTTTTGTTGCCGTCGCCGATAACCTCATTGCCGGGAATGGTCGCGATTTCCCAGCGTTGATTGCTCACGCCGCTAATCGGAACCGTGTTGCTCGCCAGAATGCCCGCCCCGATGTCTCCGCTCGCCGTTATCGTTGCGTTAACATTGGCGCTGCTGGCGCTGTGATTGATAGTGAAATCAATAAAGTAGGGAGCGGTTTCCTCCGGCGTCGAACTTGCCGCCTGCGCGAATTCAATACTCGGCATATCATCGTTTTCGATGTTGATGGTGCGGGTTGCCGTTGTGCCGCCGACATCGGGAACAATCTCCCATCCCCCGGGCAGCGCGCCTTTCTCAAAAGTGAGCGTGAAATTTCTATTGGTTGTGATGCTGCGGGTGTCCAAGGTCTCGATGGTGAGCTCCGCGGTTCCGCTTCCTGCCGGCAACGTCCATGTCCATGTGTCATCACCGTTGTTGGTGAGGGGCGTGCCCCCGACCAAGAGCCTGTAATCGGTGCCTATCCGCGCGTCTTCGTCCCCGCTTCCCGCGCTCGGCCTGATGATGATGGTCGGCGACGGGCTCGTACCTGCGGGGATTGTCAAATCAATGGCCGCGGTGACGGTCGCGGTGCCTTCTTCGGCAATGGTTGAAAGCGACGGCTCACCGAAGGTGACGGTGTTGTCGTTGGCAAGGATGGTGATCTTGTGCTCGGTGATATCTCCCGGCTCTACACCCGCAGGCAAGTCGCTCTCGCCGTGCCTGAGGGTGAGGGTAATGGTTTCGTCATGTTCGCGGGTCTCGTCATGATTGATATCGATATTGAAACTCGTCCCTCCCGTAAAGAGCACCTCCAACGGGTTTGCGTTTGTGAGAGGGGCGCCGCCATAACTCGCATCGCCCTGAATATCATCGTCGCTGCTGACATCAAAAATGAACCTGTGAGCAGTATCAATCGTATGATTCAGCACTTCCATATCGACAGCGACGCTGGCGCTGCCGCCGGAGCCGGCGGGCTCGCTAACGGAGGAGGTTGCCGCCGCAAAGCCGATGCTCTGTTTCGGCCTGAAATGCAGGACGGTGTTGCCAAGCGCCCAGCCACGCGTAAGAGGGAAACCGCCGGAGCCGGGACTGCCTTCAGTGAGCGTGACAGTTCCCTCGGCCGGGCCGGTGACCTCAAAGTCGAGATGAATTGGAAATTCTGCCCGCTCTGAAAGGAAAAAACTACTTGCTACTTCACCGCCTTGCTTGATGGTAACACTTCCTCCTGTCACCGAAGAAGCTGCCCAGTGCAAACTCCCGTTCTCCGTTGTATACGGCGATCTCGTAGCAACGATAGATACACTAAAAGTGCTGGTGCCCGAGGGATCCACCACGTAAGTCACGTTCTCCCGTTCCCATTCGATGGTTGCCGGGTCGTCGTCGTCCTCGACGGTTAGGGTATAGGTAGCTTTTTCCCTTTCCGCATTGTTGTCACTGTCTTTGTTGGCCACCCCTCCCCATTCAGCCGGGAAATTCTCGCCCTTCGAGAGCGTGAAGACAATGTCTTGGTCGGGAGCGTCCATGTCGTTGTCGTTGATGTAGACGGTGACTTCGTGGGACGACCGCCCGGCTCTAACAGTGAAGTCGAGCGTTTTCTTCTCGGTTCTGTTTTCATCGAAGGTGGCAAACCTTTTGTCACTGCGGGAGGAAACGAGGTTGTGGGACTTCGCGTTTCCGGAAGCGATCTCGAGTTTCAAAGGTAGGTCGGTCGAGGGCGCAGGAACGCCGTTCAGTGAAACGGGGATGGTTACCATGCCGGCATTCTCGAGGACGCTGCCGGTGTCCGCATTGTCGGGGAAGAAGGCAAAGCCGTCGCTCGGCTCAATCGTCAACGTGTACGTTTTGGCATTGGGATCGGACAGCATCGTCGTTGTGGTCTCGAAAATAGTGAACATCTCCGGCAGGGTGAACGTGACGGTTCCGCCGGGTTCGGGACGGTTGTCGGCCCGAATGCGGAGAGTGAAACGCGGATTGTCGCCCGGGTTCGTGCCGGGCAGAATGGTCAAGTCGTCGCCCCCGGTGATGAATTCCTGAAGGGTGTCGTTTTCGTAGAGAACCTCTCCCAGAACCGTCCCCACGGATCCCTCAATTACCATCGGGACGCTAAGCCCTGCCGGTGAAGGCGGAACAATGTAGTCGGTCACTTCAAGTTCAATATCCAAATCGAGGTTTCCACCTTGCTCGTAGACCGTTTTGGACGATGGATTTGCGAAGCCGATCATCGCCTGGTCGTCATCAACAACGGTCAGTGTGTACCGGAAACTCGAGAGAGAGATTTTGCCCCAGTTGGTCGGGAAGCCGTCACCCGCCGAGAGCTCGAAGATGATGTCTTGGTCGGGTTCATCTATGTTGTTGTCATTGATGTAGACGGTGACCGGGGGTTCGGGAGCGGTCTTCCCCGCGGGAATGGAGAAGACGTGTTCGTTATCCACCATCCCTCGCGTGAAAGTGACGAGTTCGTTTCGGACCGGATTGCCTTCTGTGTCAACGACTGTAAGTTTCAAGGGCACTCCTTCCGAAGGCGCAGGTGCCAAGTTCGACGAAACCCCCAGGGTTGTCATGCCGTCGTTCTCGTTGACCATGCCGCTGCTTGAATCAAAGATAGCTCTATTGCCGTCCGCGGGGATGGCGATCGTGTGTGCGGTGATGGCTCCACACACCACACCACTTGGCAGGGCCTCCCCGCACCGCAGGGTCAGAGTCAGGCTCTCGGCTTTTTCCGGGGTCTCACTAGCATCGATCAAAACATCAATGTCGACGGAGGGATTGGCGTTGTTCGTTGCATCCAGGAGCACGATAAGCGGGTTTTCAACCTGACCGTCATCATCGTACTCCACATCCCCCCGGAGAGAGGAGTCGTTATCGCCACTGCCCAAAACAAGGTCGCCGGTAACGGTAATATCGAATACCAGGGTAAGGATGCCGCTCGAAATCATGTAGTTCTTGAAATCAAGAGCGAGCACGGCCGTCTCGCCTTCTTGAGTCTCGGTACGCTCCTTCTCAAAACCGATGCTCGGAGTGGTGTCGGTAATTCTGATGACTCCTTCGTGTAGTCCGGAAGTTTGCGGAATGATCGCCAGCTCGGTCGGGAAGTTCGTGCCTTCGGTCATGAGGATGCGCACCTCCTCGTCACTTCCGTCCTCAGGATCGGACTTGATGTAGACGGAAGCCGTAACTTCGTTCATGCCCTCCGGAATAGTAGCGACAGTCCAATCTCGCTGCTCGGTTTCGTGGAAGGAAATCTTGCCGCCCGTATTTCCGCTTACCGCCTCCAGCCGGACGGGAACGCCTCCCACGGGCGCCTGAACTCCTAAGTTAAGCAACCTGACGACCAGCGTTACCGGGCCGGCGCCCTCGTCAACCGTGACATCAGCGCTACCGTCTTGACCTGTTTCGCTCCTGGAGCCCAGGCCGACCCACTGGTCGTTCGCCCCGATGGTAACGGTGTGGCTGAAATGAGTGGCAGACGGCCCGAAACCTGCGGGCAAATTGGTTCCGTCAATGGTGAGGATGATCTCCTCGGTACCTTCGGGAATGCCGTCCTCGTTGATTGTGACAGTGAGAGAAACCGTGCCGTTGGAATCACCCGGCGTGAGTTCAACGATTGAGGGCACTTCGAAATCCGAACCGGCTGTTGCTCCGCCGCTGACGAGGATGGGAAGATTATGGTTGGCAGCCAGGGTTCCCGAAACCTCAAGCGTGACGGGGTGTTCACGGGTCGTGTCCCCTCCGGGGTTTGTACCGTAGCGGTTGTCATTCGGCTCGTTGACGGCTGAAGTCTGCTCCATGAAGCGGATGGTTGGTGCAGCATCGTCATCCTCCACGGTCAGCGTGTAGGTGTTGTTTGACGAGGGCACTTGTCCCCATCCGGCCGGGAAGCCGCCGGCAACGTCCGCGTCCGCCGAGAGCGTAAACATGACATCCCTGTCCGAGGCATGCATGTCGTTGTTTTTGATGTAAACGGTGACATCGTGGAAATCCAACCCCTCGGTAACCTTGAAGGTCGCCTCGTTGCTATCGCTTCCGTCGCTGAAGGAAACAATATCGCCATCGGTGCCCGAATCGAACGACAGTTTCAAAGGCAGCCCGCCCGTTGGCGCAACCGCGGCACCGTGAAGCAATACCCTGATCATTGTGCTAACGCCGCCCTCGGAAACGGTGCCCGTCTCCGAACCGGACGGGAACCATGCCAAACCGTTGCTCGGCTCAATTTTCAACATGTGCGTGTTGTCCGCGGAAGCGGGCACCATTGTGCCACCGGTAAGGCCAATCATGCTCGGCAGGGTGAACGTGACGGTTTCTTGGCCTTCGGTGTCGCTGTCACCCTTAATCCTGACAACGATGCGCGGGTTCTCGCCCTGCCCGCCCTGTGTGACCGTCAAGCTGTCCCCGTCATTCTTAGTAACCTGAAGAGTGTTGTTTCCGTCGTGGAGAACATCGTCCAACGCTCCGCTCATTCCCATATTGATCTCGCCAAGCAACGAAGCATCAAACCCGCTCACCGCAAGTTCAATCTCCACCGTCCCCGCATTCTCAAAGACTTTGGTCTCCTCCTGCACAAAACCAATGGTCCAACCCACATCGTCGGTTATGGTGAGCGTGAATTCGTTGAGGGATGAGTTCACCATGCCCCATCCCGGGAAGCCGCTTCTCTCCGTGAGCGTGAATTTGACGATTTCATTGTTTGTGTCACCATCGGCACTGAAGCGAACGGTAACCCCTGTGTTGGTTCCGTCTGCGGGAAGGATATCGAAATCCAGATTGCCGGCGCCCTGCCCGTCCACCGAAAACCTGTCGCTTGCAATCGAATTACCCGCGTTATCGGCGACGGTGAGCGTGAAGGGAAGTCCGCCGACAGGGGCAACGGCACTGGCGAGCCTGAGGGGAAGCGTTACCTGTCCCGTGCTCTCAAGAACCGTGGCTTGATTCGAGGTGAAGGAAACGATGTTGTCGTTGGCGGGGATGGTAATGGTGTGGCTCGGATAGGTGGTGTCCAGTGTTAATCCTAAGCTCGACAGATTGCTTTCGTCGATGGTGAGGATGAGGGTTTCGTCCAGTTCGCCGCTGGCAACGATGTTCTCTAGAATGTCGATATTGAAGTTCGTTGTACCCGCCGGGAAATTCACCGTCACCGAATTGTTGATATCATTCCCGCCATAGCTGGCATCTCTACGCGAACCCGCCCGCGTTGCCGTGCCGTCGACATTGAATGTGAGAGAAATGCTTTCACCGGCCGGAATCGTGTAATTGCCGAAACTGATATCGACGGTGGCCGCAGTGCCTTCGCGAGCTTCGGAACCCGGGCTCGCAAAGCCGACGGTCGGGACGTTCGTTGCCGGCGCAAAGGTGAGGACGTGGTTGGCAAGAGTCCAGCCGTCCGGCAAGTGAGATGATAAGGTAGGTCCGCCAGGGCCGGAAATTGTTATGGTTCCCGTCGCCATTCCAGCAACGACATACGTGACTGTATGTTCCGAATCCCTAATAAAGAATTGATTAGGCCCGCTGGTGAAGCTGCCCGTGCTCGCCACCGGTCGCACATTAATCTGGCTGGTTCTCGGGAAAGACACCCTGGGCGTGGTCACAAGTTTCGCCGTGAATGTTCCCCCGCCCTGCGAGTTCGGCGTGTAAAACACGCTCGTGTTCTCCCATCCGAACATCGGGGGAGGCGTGTCGGCAATCGTAATCTCGTGCCTCAACTTCGAGGCAACAAGATTGACGCCGTCAGGCAGGTTCGTTTGTTCCTCGGGAATGGTAAGAACGAGGGTCTCGCCGTCGTCCGCGATGATGTCGGAATGGATTTCCACATTGAAGCTGACCCTGCTCGATGATGTCGTTGTCAAGCTAACCGTGGACGGAACCGTATACTCGGCCGCACCGGCAGTGGAAGCGGCGGTGTCCACACCGATATCGAGAGCAAAGTCGCTTGGCAAAGCGCTTCCCGCAAGATCAAGTTCAACAGCGTGCTGTTTCTCGAGGGGGCTAAAACTATCAGCGTCATTGGCGGCCACGGGCTCTTCCGTATTCGACCCCGCCTCTGCAAAGCCGATGGTTGCCGCTGCGTCGTCGTCCACAACGGTCAGCGTGAATTCGTTGGCACCGCTGGTGACCGCACCCCATCCCGTCGGGAAGTTGTCGCCCTGCGAAAGCGTGAACTTAACCT
>JAPOUU010000096.1 GCA_026708505.1 Hyphomicrobiales bacterium
GCTGAATTTCACCATTAACCCCGATACCATCCCCGAAGACGACGAGACCATTGTGCTTACGCTTTCGGCAGAAGGAGGTCCATTGCCCGGCCAATGGACTTTTGGCTCAACCAGGCACACTATCACCATCTTGGCGAACGACAGTTCCATTGGATTCTCCACGTTGGCACCGGCAAGCCTGGCGGAGCAAAGCAGCCCCCATTCGATTTCCGTTGAGCTCAGCGCTCCCGGACCGCAGGGTATAGCGCTGGTTCCCGGCATCACCGGAACGGATTACAGCGGCGCGACCATCACGAGTCCCGCCTCCGATGCTTCTTTTGTTAACGAAATCTCCTTCGATTCCTCCCAACCGGACAGTGACAACGATTCGTCTAACGGGTATCAGCAAACCATTACTCTTGATGTCACGGTGACAGACGACGGGATTGCCGAAAACGAAGAGACTTTCACCATAACGTTGACCCCGGCATCGAGTTCAACCATTCCCGAAAGTTTTACCGAGAATCTTACATACACCTTCACCGTTCCCGCGCATGACAACACGGTCACTTTCGAAGACACATCGCCTGCCAGCGTCACGGAGGAAGGCTCGGCGGTGGAAGTGGATCTGAAACTCACCAACCCCGTGCCGGTGAATTACAACGTCAGCATCACGCAAGACGGCGGTGATGGCAACGAGCTCACCATCTCGCCCAATCCCGTTATGATAATGGCAGGAGAGAGCACCGCCTCCTTTATGGTTTCTGCCGGTGATGACGCGGATACGAACTCCGAAACCGTCACGCTCACGCTCAACAGTTCGCAGGTACTTGAAGGTTGGATGGTTCCCGCAAACACGACCCACCAAATCACAATCACCGATAACGATGCCCCGACGGGAGCCATCGGGTTTGCGGAGGGCATGTCCACGGTCGAAGAGCCTGATGCGGGCAATCCCGCTAGCCACAACGTGGAGTTTGTCATTACCGGTAAGAGCGGAATGCTCGTATCTCCCGATACACTGGACGTCATGCTCACAATTGAACTTGGCACAGACGTGACTGAAGGCACCGGCGGGGATGTGGCTATGATTAGCAGGACATTGCAGATTGATTCGACAGAGTTTGACAACGGTTCGTTAAACCATTCCATCTCCATCCTTCCTGATGACACCGTAGAAGGGGACGAGACCGTTACCCTCAAACTTACGCAGGAAGGATTGCCGCCGGGATGGAGACTTGGTACAACCACGGAGCATATCGTTACCATTCCGGAAAACGACCAGCCCGTTGCTCCGGTTATCGGATTTGCGGAGGCCGGCGCAACGGTGCCGGAGCCCATAGCCACCACGGACGTTTCGCATAATGTGCCGCTTGACCTCACGGTGCGGCCGAGCAGCGACATTAGCGTTGCCTTTATTTTTACGACAGCCAACGCCGCGATGCGTAATGATGGCGTCACCTTGGGTGATTACACGGCGGGAGATACGCACACCATCAGAGTATCAGAACTTGGCGGTCTCACGGCGAGTTACCCCGTCACCATTCACGGAGAAAATACTCCCGAACTTCTCGAGAGTTTCACCATCACTTTCGCCGATACTCAACCGGGTCTTCCGGATGACTGGACGGTTGACCCAAACAACAAAACCTATCGTGTCACCATCCCCGCCAACGACAACACCGTTGAATTCGCATCAACGACCCAGATCACCCTCACCGAGCTTGCTGGCGATAACAATTCGGCGGAGATTGATATCACAATCAACCAACCACTGCCTTCGGGCACGAACGCGACCGTCGAGATCACGCACACCTCCGGCGCCGGCAGTGCTACCCAAAGCGACTACACCCTCACCGCAACCGGCGGAGCCGTCTACGATCCCGCTACAGGCATTCTGACGCTTCCGGAGATGCAGGGCACTGTCACTCTCACCCTCACCGCTGCTGGCGACGACGGGACCGATCCCGGTGAAGCTTTCCTTTTTGGACTTGCCAATCTCTCCAACGCGGCGGGGTGGATCATTGGCGGTAAGAATTCCATCCGTATCGACATCGAGGATGATACGCCCACCGTTACGGGCACCATCGGATTTGCCGAGACCGACATGACCAACAGCACCAATCTCACCAACGTAACGGAAAGCGGGACACTCAGACTCACCGTTGAAGCGTCCAGTGCGCCCGACATGGATATCCCCGTTGACTGGCAGGTTACGACCCGCGCCGGAGACGTAACCCCCGACGACGGCAATATCACCATCTCCTCGGGACAAACCCAAGCCACCTTCGAGATCACTGCCGATGACGATAATGCCACCATCGGCGCCGAAGGTCCCGAAGAAATCATCGTCACCCTGTCGGGAAGTTTGATCAACGGTTTCACTTTCAATGAAAACAAAAAAACGCACACCTTCACTATTGCCGCCAACGAACAGAATACCATCGGCTTTGCGTCAACGGGACCGCAAGTCGTGCCTGAGGGCGATGACGTCACCCTCATGCTTCGGATCAGGGATGCGTCCGGCGCAGACCTCACGACCGCGGACATTATCGACGACATTCCCCTTACATTCACCTACACGGAAACCGACGGCAACAACGTTTCCGACATAGACTCCTCCTCTCCCGAGAGTTTCTCCGTCACTTCGTTGGCCACCGTCTCCGGAGGCATTCTTGATGTTACCCCACCGGTCACCATTGAAGATGATGGCGATCATGAAGGCCAGGAGACGGTCACCGTCACGCTCGGCACGGGAGCGAATTTCCCCGGTGAATGGCTTATCGATAACAATAAGGACACCTTCACGATAACCATTCCCGCAAGCGACACACCCGTTGTTGAGAACCACATCGGGTTCGGTGTAACCACGATCGACCTTTACCAGGGAGATTCGCAAGTCGTCCGCATTCACGAAACTTCGAATACGGCATTTGTACCGAATATTAACCTAGTTGCAACGATCGATAATACTAACCTTGTGCATTTCCAAGGATCGTCGGGCCCGCAACAGCCCCTGTCTGTGACGCTTACCGATGCTGCAACCTCCTTCGATCTGCCGGCGCTTATCTCTGCGAGCCCGAGCGGAACAGCCACCGTCACTTTGAGCATCCCCAGCGGTGAAATACTGCCATCCGGATGGGGTCTGGATGAGAACAGGAGCATTCTCACGGTGCGCAATCACGTTCGCACCGTTGCTTTTGCACAATTCGAAACCGATGCCTTCTTTTCCGAGGGCACAGTCAAGGTCAGGCTGAATATCGGCGGTCCCGCGCCCGACGGTCTCATGGTCACCGTTACGACAGACGATACCGGCACGATAACGCTTCCCGAGCAGCCGATGACTGTTATGCCGGGTGCGAACTTTCACGAATTTGATGTGACGATCGTTCAGGCCGCGAGGATGTCCAGGATTGATAAAACGGTGACTTTGCGTCTCGGAAGCGTTACCGAAGCCGGTACCAGTAATACGTGGAGCACTCTCACGGCAAACCACGATTTGAATCTACAAGCGCCGGACATGGTAGTGTTTGAATCGTTCGGTTCCGCTTCGGTGAGCGAGGATGCGGGAACCGTCTCGGTGAGGTTGCTTCTGACCGCCGATGCGCCGGATGATTTCTCCGTTAATCTTGCTTTGGATGACGCCGCAACATACGGCAACGATGTCTCGGTCGTTGCGGGAAGCGGTCCGACATTCCCGTCGGGTGCCAACAGGGCAACCATCGATCTCTCGATTACCGATGACAGTATTGTTGAAGGCATTGAGGAGGTGAAATTCAATCTCTCGGAAGGCACGGACTTTCCCGCCAAGGGATGGGTGGTGGACACGATTCCCTTCACGCTCTCCATCATTGACAACGACGGCGATGCCAGCGGGGTGATTTCCTTCGCTTCGGACGATCCGTCATCTCTGCTAGAAGGCATCGGACCGACCGTCCTGCGCTTGAGTCTGGGGGACGGAAGCACGGGAAGCGCGACCGTTCCGATGGGAGGAATAGGGCTGTCGCTGTCCTCGAGCGATTCGGGCAGGGTGGCTATACCGGAGCGTTGGAAGAGTTTCACGATTCCCGAGGGGACAAGCGGCGAATTCGAATTCACGGTCAACATTCTCGGAGACCGCGATCTCAACCGGGATATTGTCACCTTGACCCTGAGACGGGGCACGGACGGAGCTAACGCGGGCTTCCCTTCAGGATGGAGTCTCATGGGAGGCGGAGCAGAGTTGACGGATGGATTGACTATCAATGATTTGCAAGCAAGACGGGTTGTCGGTTTTGCGGACCCGAGCCCGGAGAACGACAATTACGACAACTTTGATGAGGAAAACTTCAGGATTGACTTTGCCGAGTCCTCCGGCACGGTGCATCTGCCGATAAGAGCCGACAGGCCAGCGCTGGCAGGAGGGCTGCCCCTCAAAGTGACGATAGTTGAAGATGCGGGAGATGTTTTCTCGTTCACCCAGGCAACGGGAATGACCGAATACGAATTTACGATTCCCGAAAACCAAACGGAATACAACCTCGAAATTGACATCAAGAACGAGGACGATGAAACCGATGACGAAACCGGTCTTTTCCGTCTTTCACTGGGCGCGACTTTCGTTTTGGGTACCCACGGCTCCACGGTTGTGGGAAAGAGCGAGATTACTGTCCGCAGCATTGATGACGATAGCGAGGAGGAAGGGTTCGTTGTCTTTGAGAGGGTGACGGAGTCCCCCTTCGGCGACAGTTCCGTAGAATACCTTGAACCGCGCGACCTCGAGACGGGCAGTTTTCAGGATAGCGAGTTTAACACCCTGGCAGCTACCAGGTATGTAAATCTGCTGTTTTCGGCGCTTCCACGTCCTGTGGAAACCGTGGGGTCGAAACCCGGGTTTCATCTTGAAACGACTGTTAGCGCGTCGGGAACCGCAGGCGCCACGTTCAACACGTCGCCCGGCGGGGGGCAGGCACCTGATCTCAGGCTGTCTGCAAGAAGTTTCATTCCAATTGACGATATCCAAATCAGGCCCAATGATTTCCTCTACCGTCTGCCCATCACCGTGTTTTCCGAGGACTCCGGATTTGCCTCGGACGAAGAGAGGGAGAATTTCAAGATTGAGATTGTGGAAGATCAAACATTCCCTCCGGGGATTGCCGGACGCCGCTTTCCTTATACCCATCTTGGAACAATCGTAGACCAGAGCGGCGGGCAGGTATACTTTGGAGACAGAGATGTCGCTTCAGGAAGTAAAGATTTGAATCCGAGCCGCGTTGACGAAAACATAGGTACATTTAACGTTCGCGTTCATACAACCCGTCTACATACATCAATACCTGTGAGTTGGCGGATTGAGAAGGGCGTGGATGCCGACGGCAACGATTTGACCAACCAGAACGATTTCACCCCTGCAATAGGAGGCACGGTTAATATTATCAACACTAACTTCGCGGATTTCCCGATAACCATTGTTGATGATAGCGTGGCCGAGGGAGACGAGACGTATACCTTGATAATCGAAGAGGGTTCCGGTTTCCCGCGTGGAGGAGGCAGACGGATTGATCCCGAGAGGAACAGATACACTTTCACCATCGCCGACAACGACGAGGCCCCCGTATTCGGCTTTGGCGCAGCGAGCACCGAGGCAACAGAGGATGGCAACGTAATCGAAATTGCCTTCTCTCTTACGGAAAACAGCGTTGTGAACAACAGCCTCATTCCCGCCGGCGGCATCTGTTTGATTCTGGAGACGAGCGGCACCGCAAATGATATGGATGTTTTCCATCTGGACACTTCTCGAACCACTCCAACAGCGGGCCCGACACCGAACTGCGACCCGAACCGCGCTACAAACGGAGAGGTTGACGCTGCCGTTGGCACGAACGCCATTGCGGAATATATTCCCGCAGGGGAGACACCTACAATGCGCCTGCGCATTAACGACGATACCAATGCCGAAATCAAGGAAGAGATTACCTTTACCATCCGCGGGGCGAACAACGGTCTTCCGGGCGGATGGCAGATCGGGCAGGGGACTCACACCGTCGCCATCGCGGCCAACGACAATCTCATAAGTTTTGCGTCATCGACATCAAGCATCACCGAAGATCCCGCAGACACGCCCAGCCGGGAGGTGGTGGTCAACATCCTCCAGGCCGTGCCCGCGGAGGAGATTGCGAGTATGGACAAGGAAATCCGTCTCAAGGTTGATATTGCGACCCTGAACAGGGACACGAATGATGCGGATGATATCACCCTTGATGTTGCTCCGCGCGCTTCCGGTTCCAGTTCCTTTGATTCGGGTACCGGCGTTCTCACCGTTAACGCGGGAGTCAGCGCGGTTCCGTTGCTTGTCACCGCCGTTAACGATGAACTCAACGATAAAAGAGAGATGGAACAGGTCACCATCACGTTGAGTGAAATCACGGGGACCCCCCTGCCTTCGGGCTGGGATGTCGCCGACGGCGCCAACGGTGACTTCGTCCACACCGTCTCGGTTGCCGATGATGACGATGCCTTCGTGCAAATCGCGGAAACATACTACACAAACGGCTTCACGATTACCGAGGCCAGCCAGGCATGGGTGGGTATTACCCCCAGCCTTATTGAAACAACGCAGGGCGCTCCGGATTCGGGTTTTGCAGTGCGTGTGACGCTTGACCCGGACAGCCCTTATATCGACTACGCGGGTATTGCCACAACAGTGCCTGCTTTTACCGGCACCTATTCAAATCCTGTTTTTACCACCGGCAACTATCCCTTTTCCAGCTTGTCCCAGGTGGACGTGGTATTCCAGGGAGGACAAACCTCACGATCCCTTGACGTTCACACCAGTCAGAACAACCAGTTCGAAGGCACTAGGTCAATTAGGGCAACCCTTACGCCCACCGGAAATCTGCCTTCGGGATGGGAAATCGGCGAGCGCTCGACTTTCCTCATTCACATTACCGACAATGACAACGGCATTGTTTTTGCCCATGATACTCCCATGGAGTTCAACGAAGGAGTCGGCGAGGTCACTCTCTACCTGGAAGCAACCAGCACCGGCGTGCTATACAAACCTAGCGTGACGAGATTCCGAGATGCGAAAGGAAACATTCTGCCTGAGAGAGGACATTATATCAGATTGCCGCTATATGAGACCACCGTTCCATCAATTGCCGATGGCGTAAATGTTAATTTTGCAGACGGGGGGCCGACAAGGTTGCCTATCTTCCCCGCCGCCCTTAGCATATTTGCTCCCCAATACACCTTTTACATCGGCGAAGACGACAACGTCACGAACGAGACTTTCACCTACGAAATATACAGTCGTCCGGATTTGTTCTTCCTTCGCCCGCCCACGTGGGGACATGTGGACAACCCGCTTAGATTGACTTTCACCGTCATAGACAACGACCCGGGCGGTGAAATTGCCTTCACCACGAGCGAATCCATCATCACCGAAGCCGCCGGGGCAGATCACAGCACCACAGTCACCGTTTCCATCAACAAACCCGTTGAGACCGAATCCACTGTTGCGGTCAGATTGAGCGGAAGCGGAGGGGCAACGAGCGCCGACTACACCATCACCGGAGTCCGGTATAATCCCACGAATGAAACCCTTACGCTCCCTGCAAACAGAGACGATGTCACCTTTACCATCACAGCCGTTGATGACAGCGTTGTTGGCGAAGTCGGCGAGACCTTAACTCTCACGCTTGAGGAACGCCCCAACCCAGACGAATTGCCCACGAATTGGAGCATTTCGGACACAAAGAACACCCATACTATAACCATCATAGACGATGAGACGTATCTTGGTTTCGCAAAGGCAAGCACCACGGTTTTCGAGAATGCCGGCAGGGTGGAGATTGAACTTGCAGTGAGCGGCGTTGACCTGACAGATCTTACCACTATCGATATGGGAATGTCCGGAGCACGGGATGATGTTAGTCACGGAGGAACCTCTCTCATGGACTTTGAAGTAGGAGATCTGTTGGATGTTACGCAAGGTGGTTCTGGAGAGAATCCGCGCATCGTTATTGACATTGATGATGATGGAGACAATGAAGGACGAGAAACCGTTACTTTCACCCTGCCGAGTTCGATCACTATCGGTGGCACGACATTGACGGCGGACACCTCTGCTAACACGCACATGTTGATAATTGAGCCGAGTGACGGCTTGGCATGGTTCCCGAATACTGCGAATACGGACACGGTTTCCGAAGGGGGAACCAGCGCGATAATCACCGTTTTGCTTAATGGCGCCGCAGTTGCGCCAACGGGCGGACTGCCTTTGGAACTCGAAATCATGTCCGGCAACGAGGGCAATCTTGTTTCCTTCAGTAGTGGAAGCCAGGTTGACGAGACGACCTTCCGGGTTGCCCAGGGGGCGGGCAGCCATCCTGTCACCGTCTACATCAACAACAATGACAGGTATGACGGAGACCGGGATGTCGTCTTCGCGCTATCGGGGGGCACAGGCTTCCCGACCGAATGGGGAACGGTGGCCGCTGCTATGGCAGGATTTGGAGGCCTCTACACACTCACCGTGACGGAGGACGATGACCCAACCATCGGCTTTGCGAGTGCGGGTCAGACGGTGAGCGAGGGTAACAGGGCCAAGATTCCCTTCAAGTTTGAGGGGTACACGATTCCGGCAGGGATGACGCTTCCTCTCGAGATCGCTGTTGACGGCATGGCGAACATAAGCGGAGGAGAAACCATCCTTGATGCGGACGACCCCGTTGCTTCGGGGGACGGCATTCAGAGAACGTTTACTTTGAGCCTGACTGCATCGGACAACACCGATCCCTTCTTCAACATCGACATTCTAGCGAACACTCCTACCGATGGCGACGGCGAAGGAGACGAGACCCTGACATTCACCTTGCAGGATAATCTGCCTTCCGGAACGAATCTCGGCATCGCTACGCACACGATCACCATTCCCGCCAATGGCAATTCCGTTTCCTTCTCGTCAACCGGCAGTACGGTCAACGAGGGTCCCGAAGCAGAGGCAACCATCAGGGTTTCGTTGACACACGAGGCACCCGAGGACGGATTGCCTTTGAAACTCGAGATCGTTGACAGTAGCGGCAATATCACTACCTCCGACCTTGTCACCTTCAACATGGACGGAGCAACCCAGCAGAATTCGCACACCTTCACCATTGACAAGGGAGAGGACAGCCATGACATCGATGTCTACATCATCGACAACGATACCGATGTGACTATCGATAACCAGACGGTTAGGTTTAAACTTGACGAGGCGGACAGTGGTTTCCCGACAGGATGGGGCAGTGTCCGTACCAGCAACAATGCTGACATGTTCACGCTGACCGTCGTTGACGATGACACTCCGGTCGTCGGTACCAACGCTGCAGGATTTGGAGTTTTAGTACCACCCTTCACTACAAGAAAAACAGTTTCCGAAGGAGACACTAGCACGACAATCACGGTTGACCTTTATGATAATAATAGTCTTTCTGCTACGTCTGCACCGACGGGCGGACTGCCTTTGAAATTGGCAATCACTTCCGGCAACGAGAACAATCTTGTCACCTTCGACAGTAGCGGAAGCCGGCTTGACGAGACAACCTTCAGGGTTATGGCGGGTGATGATACGACCCGCGATGTCACCGTTTATATCAACAACAATCCGGATGATGCTCCAGATGGGGTTATCGTCTTCACGCTTTCGGCGGACAACAGCAACAACGATTTCCCGACTGGATGGGGCAGTGTGGATACTGGCTCTAACACCTTCACCCTGACCGTCACGGATGATGATGATGCCGCTGTCGCTCCGACCATCGGCTTTGCGAGTTCGGAGACGAAGGTCTTTGAGAATGCGGGCAGTGTTTCGATTGAGCTTGCGGTGAGCGGTTTTGATGCTTCGTTGCTTGGCTCGGTCAATATGGGAATGA
>JAPOUU010000078.1 GCA_026708505.1 Hyphomicrobiales bacterium
CGACCCATAATGCCAACACAATTCACTGTGTTGACGATTGCTTCCGCGTCCGCTTTTGAGATGTCTCCTGACTTATAGTTAATCATTGGAATGCTGCTGTAAGATGGTCTATAGCCGAATCCAAAAGGGTACGGCAAAAACAATTCCCTCTAAACGAGCGTTGCGCCTTTGGTTATGCCCACGGGCGCAAGCGCATCTATTTTTTTCAAGACGTCTTCCGGGAGTTTAATGTTTTCGGCTTTGGCGTTTTCGTCAATGCGCTCGATTTTACGCGACCCGGGAATGGCATAGATGTCCTCGCCCTGATGCAGTAGCCACGCCAACGCCAACTGTGCGGGCGTGATATCGAGCGATTCGGCGATTTCGCGCAACGGGGCAAAACGGTCCCGGTTGGCTTGAAGGTTGTCGCCCGTGAAACGCGGATTGTTATTGCGAAAATCCCCCTCGGGAGGTGCATCGGCTGCGCCCGCCAGGAATCCCGCTCCCAACGGCGACCATGCCACCAGTGCCACGCCTAGTTCGCGCAGGGTCGGCAAAAGTTCTCTCTCGGCTTCCCTCCGCCAAAGGGAGTATTCATACTGTACGGCACGAACGGGATGTACAGCATGGGCTCGACGCACCTGTTCGGCGGTGACATTGCTGAGTCCGATGTGCCGCACTTTTCCGGCCTCGACTTCGTGCGCCATCGCGCCGACGCTTTCTTCGATGTCGACCTTCGGATCGGGATAGTGGAGGTAGTAGAGGTCAACGTAATCGCAACCGAGCCGCCGCAGGCTTGCATCCAGGGACTTTCGCGCATACTCGGTCGAACCGTTGATGTTGAGGGAAAATCCCCAACCGGTTTCGATGGCGTTGCCGGTTTCTCCCTCGTCAAACACAATGCCGAATTTTGTCGCGATGAAAGCCTTTTCGCGCCTGCCTTGGACGGCTTTGGCGACGAGTTCTTCATTGTGGCCGCCTCCATATGCATCCGCGCTATCGATCATTGCACCGCGCTCAATGGCATGACGCAGAACTTCAACGCCTTGCGCGTCTTCGATGCCGCCGTAATAACCCTCAAGCACCATAGCGCCGTAACCAATGCGTGCGATTGAGTCGAAGCCCGGCATGTCAGATGTCCAGGTTTTGCACCATCAAGGCGTTTTTCTGAATGAACGCTCGGCGGTCTTCAACGGTATTCCCCATCAATTGGGAAAACAACGTGTCGGCCTCGGATGCGTCTCGAATATCGACTTGCAGCAAGGTTCGAGCTTCCGGGTCCATTGCGGTTTCCCAGAGTTGCTCGGCGTTCATTTCACCGAGTCCCTTGTATCTCTGCAACGAAATCCCCTTGGCGCCGAGGTCGCGGACGGCTTTCGCCAGGCTGACGGGGCCGTGAACCGTGCGCGTATCGTCTCCGCGCGAGAATGTCGCCGGCCAAGAGCATGTGCCTCGCATTTCTTTAACCAAGTCTGCGATATCCTTCATGCTTGGATGCTCAATCATCTCGATGGAGAGTCGCTTTTCTTCCCGAACGCTGCGAACGGTCCGCTCGAAAACAAAGCCTTTGTCCTTGTCAAAGGACGCTTTCCATTCGCCTCCCTCCATCTCGCCCAGCCGCTTTACTATGTCTTTTGCGATCTTGTCGCTTTTGCTTTTGGTGGAGAGCGCCTTGTCTTCGAGGGCGCCCGCCATTGTGGCAAGCTCAAGCAGGGGAATGGACGTGGAACTTGGCAGTTGCTCAAAGATATTTTCGACTTTTAGTCCCTTCTCGACGATATCCCGCAGATGCTTGCCCGCAATTTCGGCGCCGTCGTTGTCTTGGAGTTTACCGTCCTCAAGGCTCGCATCGACAAGATACTCCTGCAGTGCGGCCTCGTTGGAAAGATAGACTTCGGAACGTCCGCGCGATGCTTTGTACAAGGGGGGTTGCGCAATGTAGAGGTATCCGTTTTTGATGACCTGGTCCATATACCGGAAGAAGAAGGTGAGCAGGAGCGTTCGGATGTGGGCCCCGTCCACGTCTGCGTCCGTCATGATGATGATTTTGTGATATTGCAACGCGTCAATGTTGAAGTGCTCTTCGCCGATGCCGGTTCCCAGCGATGCAATCAGAGTTCCGATGTGTTCGGACGAGATCATTTTGCCGAAGTGCACGCGTTCAATATTGAGGATTTTTCCCCGCAACGGCAGCACGGCTTGGTTGCGGCGGTTTCGCGCCTGCTTGGCGGAGCCGCCCGCCGAATTTCCCTCAACGATGAAAATTTCGGCTTTGGCGGGGTCCCGTTCCTGGCAATTGGCAAGCTTGCCAGGGAGACTTGAGATTTCGAGAGCGCCCTTCTTACGATTGAGTTCACGGGCCTTTCGGGCGGCTTCCCTGGCAATGGCGGCTTCAACGACTTTGGCGGCGATGATTTTTGCCTGTGTCGGATTTTCCTCGAGCCAGGAGCCGAGTGATTCGGCAATCGCGGATTCAACAACGGGACGCACCTCGGAGGAGACGAGTTTGTCTTTCGTTTGGCTGGAGAATTTCGGGTCCGGCACTTTGATGGACAGCACGCAGGTAAGACCTTCGCGAACGTCCTCGCCGCTGATGGAGAGTTTCTCCTTTTTGATGAGCCCCGCGTCTTGCGCGTAGGCGCCGACGGAGCGGGTAAGGGCGGCGCGCAGTCCCGCCATGTGGGTTCCGCCGTCGCGCTGCATGATGTTGTTGGTGAAGCAGAGGATGTGTTCGTGATATCCCTCGTTCCAGCGCAGGGCCGCCTCAACAACGATGTTGTCCTTGGTATTGTTGCGGGAGATGCGGATGGGCGTGTCTTGCAAGGGCGCCTTCGACTTGTCGAGGAATTCGACGTACGCCTCGAGTCCGCCTTCGTAATGCAGCGTCTCCTTGACTTCCTCGCTGCCTCGTTCATCGGAAATGTGAATGCTTACGCCGGGGTTGAGGAAGGCAAGTTCGCGCAACCGGTGCTTCAACGTGTCATACTCGAAGCGGGTCTTTTTGAAAATTTCCGCAGAGGGGTGAAAGGAGACTTTCGTGCCGGTTTGCTTTTTCGGGATGTCTTTTTTGACGGTTTTGAGCGGCGCCTTTGCAACACCGTCCTCAAAGCGCATGAAATGTTCCTTGCCGTCGCGCCAGATGGTGAGCTCGAGCGAGTCCGACAACGCATTGACGACAGAGACGCCGACGCCGTGGAGTCCGCCGGAGACCTTGTAGACATTTTGATCAAACTTACCGCCGGCGTGGAGTTGCGTCATGATGACCTCGGCCGCGGAGATGCCTTCTTCGGGATGTATTTCGGTCGGAATGCCCCGCCCGTTGTCCTCGATGATTGCGGAGCCGTCCTTGTCGAGGGCGACCTTGATGGTGTCACAGAAGCCGCCAAGGGATTCATCAATGGCGTTGTCGATGACTTCGTAGACCATGTGGTGGAGACCCGAACCGTCTTCGGTGTCCCCGATGTACATGCCCGGGCGCTTGCGCACGGCGGAAAGCCCCTTGAGGACTTTGATGCTTTCGGCGCCGTAATTTTGCTTGGCGGGTTTGGCCTTGGTCGCGGTTTTAGGTTTGGTTTTAGCGGCTTGTTTGGGCATAGTGGGTGTTACCTTAGTTGAGAGATGAGTTAGCGGGGCGTTGCACACGCTCCACGGATTTGGAAGTAACCTCGAGAAAGCAACAATCTTCCTGGCAATCCTGGAAGAGTGCCGGATCTGTTCCGGTCATCCAACTGTGGGCGCCGGACTGCTCGAGGATATCAAAAAGCGCACGGCGCCGTTCGGCGTCCAGGTGCGCGGTGACTTCGTCAAGGAGCAAAATCGGCGCACCGGAGGAGAGATTGGACAGCAAGCGCCCGTGGGCGAGAACAAGCCCCAGCAGCAAGGCTTTTTGCTCGCCGCTGGAACAGGATTGCAACGGTACCTCGCCGGCGCCAATCCGGTGGCGAATGCGAAAGTCGCATCGATGCGCCCCGGCGAGCGCCCGGCCGGCGCGCCGGTCGAGCAACCGGCCTTCTCGAAGCTGGACGCGCAGGTTCTGTTCTTCTTCCCGGGTGTCAATTTCCGCGTCCTTCCCTTCGTCGTCGGCATCGGGATCCGGTGCCAACGCAATGCTCGTCTTGGGAAACGCGGGCAAAGACAACTCCTCCAGAAGGTTTGAGAGCATAGCGACGGCACGTCTGCGCGCGGCCTGCATCAAAGCGCCTTCTCTCGCCATAGCCTCTTCAAGACTTTCAAGCCAAACGGCGTTTCCACTTGTTTGCAGAAGACGGTTGCGCTCGCGCATGGCTCGCTCATAGTTACCGCTTCGGGCGCCGTGTTCGGGTTCGAGACTCATAACGATGCGATCTAGAAAACGCCTGCGCTCGCTTGCGCTTTCTGCAACTGCGCGCTCGATGCTGGGCGTGAGCCAGAGGATGGGGGCAATATGCGCAAGTTGCGTGAGGCTTTCGTTCGCGCCGTCAATGCGAAGCGAACGTCCGCGGGTCTCCCGGCCGTTTCGCGAAGGCGCGAGGGCGGTTGCGATGTTTGTCTCGCCGATGTCGTCCTGGATGACCGCATGGACGCTCCAGCCTTTCTCGTCGCTTTGGCGCCGTATCATTTGCGCGAGCGCGGCCCGGCGCAGTCCCCGTCCGGGGCTGAGCATGGAAAGCGCCTCAAGCAGGTTGGTTTTGCCGGTTCCGTTTTCGCCGGTGAGGACGATGGCGCGGGCGTCCGCGAGGACATCGCGCTCCAGCAGCAAATGTTTGTAGGAACGGAACTCGTGGAGCTTGACGGCAGTGATTTTGCGCACGCCGCCGCGCGCCTGCACGCTATGCTTATGGACTGCGGGAGTCGCTATCTGGGTCATGGCTGCGGGGTTCATATCCGCATGGGCATGAGGATATAGAGGACTTCTTCGTCTTCGCTGTCGCGGATGATTGCAGGCGAGCCCGCATCCTTGAGCGAGAAGGCCGAGTCTTCGCCGTCGCAAGCGTTGGAGATTTCAAGAAGATAGTTTCCGTTGAAACCGATTTCCATTTCTTCGGAGGAGTAATTGGCGGCAATGTCTTCTTGTGCGTCTTCGCCGTCCAGGTTGCTCGCGGACACGCGCAGGAGGTTCGACTCCAGCGCAAGTTTGACGGCCCGCGATTTCTCCGAGGTGATGGTTGAAACGCGATCGACAGCTTCCGAAAAAATCTTGCCGTTGACGGTGAGGGAGCGGTCGTTGTCGGTGGGAATGACACGTTCGTAATCGGGAAAGGTTCCGTCAATCAGTTTCGATGTCATCACAACGCCGTCCAGCTCGAAGCGGCATTTGTTTTCGGAGAACCAGCAGGTGACGTCTTCTTCGGCTCCTTCGAGAAGCTTTTGCAGTTCGTTGATGGTCTTGCGCGGGATGATGACGCCGGGTATTTTTTCCGCCCCCGAAGGAAGCGTCAGCGAGATGCATGCCAGACGGTGCCCGTCGGTAACGGCCGCGCGCATCTTTTCAACGCCGTCAATTTCCTTGCGGTGAATGTACATCCCGTTGATGTAATGGCGGGTTTCCTCGTTTGGAA
Organism: Hyphomicrobiales bacterium; assembly: GCA_026708505.1. Taxonomy (GTDB): domain Bacteria; phylum Pseudomonadota; class Alphaproteobacteria; order JAPOUT01; family JAPOUT01; genus JAPOUT01. The sequence goes on from JAPOUU010000078.1 coordinate 5,517, forward strand.
TGATGAAACGGGTCTTGTTGATCAGGCGGCGGAGTTCTTCCGCGCCGATGACGAAGCGATGGGGAAGTTCGTCGTCCGACATGGCCGGAAAACCTTCGCTGTTGATTGAGCGCAACTGGAAGCGCGAGCGTCCGACTTTGATGGTGAGATTGTCGTTCTTCCCGTCATGCTCGATTTCAATTTGGGAGCCGTCGGGAGACTTTCGAACGATCTCGTAAAACATCCTGGCATCTGCCATCGCCGCTCCCGGCGTGGTTATTTGCGCATCGGGAACCGTCTCGATAATCTCGATATCGGTGTCCGTTGCGGCGATGCGAAGGGTTCCGTCCCGCGCGTCAATCAAGACGTTCGCAAGAACAGGAAGCGTGTTGCGCCGTTCGACCACGCCTTGCGCGTGGGCGACAGCACGAAGTAAAGGTCTGTGTTCGGTTAGAATTTTCATAGTTCAGAACTCCCTAGTAAATTTGAAGGTCAACTATACCAGAAAAAAATCCGTAAGGGAATACACCCGAATCTCGAAATACGTCCTCTCCCGGGGGCGTATTTCGTGATTCTCCAGCCTCTAATTGTTGAGTTTTCGGCGCAATAATTCAAGGTCTTCGGCGAGGTCGCCGTCACGCTCGCGCTGCTGGGCAATTTTGCGAGTCGCGTGCAAAACCGTGGTGTGGTCGCGACCCCCGAATTTGCGCCCTATCTCCGGCAGCGAGCGAGTCGTTAGCTCCTTGGCAAGATACATCGCAATTTGGCGCGGCACCGCAACCGAGCGCGTGCGCCTTGCCGACAGCATGTCCGAAATCTTTATGTGGTAATGCTCGGCGACCTGGCGCTGGATTTCGTCAATGGTGGTTTTGCGGGCGTTCGCGCGCAGGAGGTCGCGCAACACATCCTGGACGCTGGCGATATCCGCGGGCTTGTGCGAGAAGTTCGAGTATGCCATCACACGCTTGAGCGCGCCCTCCATCTCCCGAACGTTCGAGACAATGTTCTGGGCCAGGAATTCGAGAACCTCGGCGGGGATCTTCGGCGTGTTTTGCCGGTGGGCGGCTTCGTCCATCTTCATGCGCAAAATCCCCAGGCGCAACTCGTAATCGGTCGGGTGGATGTCCGCGACAAGCCCGCCGCCCAAACGCGAGCGGATGCGCTCCTCTATGCCGGTGAGGTCCGAGGGCGAACGGTCGGCGGAAATAACGACCTGGTGGTTTTGGTCAATCAGGGCGTTGAATGTGTGGAAAAATTCCTCCTGCGTTGATTCTTTTCCGGCGATGAATTGAATGTCATCGACCATCAGGATGTCCACCTTGCGGAACTGTTCCTTGAACGCCATTGTGTCGCGAAAGCGCAGCGCCTTCACGAACTGGTACATGAATTTTTCCGCCGAAAGATAGATGCATTTGCGTTGCGGGAATCGCCTCTGCGTCTCCCAGGCGATTGCGTGCATCAGGTGCGTTTTACCCAGCCCGACGCCTCCGTACAAAAACAGCGGGTTGAAACTGCTGTTCGCCCGCTCTTCCCCGGCAATGCGCATCGCCGCCGTATATGCTATCTCGTTCGACTTGCCTACAACGAAATTCTCGAAGGTGAAACGCTCATTCAGCCGCGAATGGGGTTGTTGCTGCAACGACTCTTCATCCTCCGCCGAGCCGTTGGTAAAGGAATCCGCAACCGGCGGCTTCGAATCGGTGCCCGCGTAGGTCTCCAGGAAAAGCCGTTGTTTGGGAACGAGGTCGCCGTTTGCTTCGGGGTGTCCTTTTTGCACCACTTCGTTCCAGTGGCGCAGAATGCAGTCGCTATAGTGCGTCGCTATCCAGTCCCGGAAAAACGGGCTCGGGACCCGGAACACCAAGCGCTCGTCGCCGCTCGCCACCGGCTGTAAAGCGGTCAGCCAGCTGTCAAACACCGCTCCGCCCAGCTCCTTGCGCAGAGACGCCTGCATGGACTGCCATATCGCGAGTACGCCGGTGTCTTCGCTGCGGGGTTCCGCACCCTGCGATGCAACCGCTACCTCCGACGAACCGTCTTGTCCCTCTTTCTCAAGCAAAACCTTGCCTCCCTATTTCACAAGCCATGCGAACACGCGCATGGTTAATTCTGCCGCCATGGAAGCCCCCGGACCTTCCAGCCCTCAAGGCTTCCACGATGGCCGGATACATCCACTCCGCCCTCAAAACCTTCAACGATATTGAAGCAACGTCCCAGTCCCGCTTCCGCCGCCGCCTTCGCCGCCAAGTCCGAGCGGTGACCCGAACGGCAGAGAAACAAAAGAGTCCGGGAACCGTCGCGGGGAAGATTTGCATCTTCCAATGCTTTCCGGAGTCGCCCCGGGAAATCTGCAATCAGACGAGCGTTGGGAAAATCCACCCACTCCACCAGCACGGGGATTTTGCCGACGGACGAAAGATCCGCAACGCCGACAAAACTCCACTCCGCCTGCGTGCGAACGTCCACCAACAAAGTTGCCGGTTCGTTTGATATCTTATCCCACGCTTCCTGGCAGGAGATGTCGCCGCAATATTCCGTCATGTGAGAACGCCACATCGGATAACGTTACGGTCGCAAACGCAAACAACAAACATTAACCTTCCCTCCCTGTTATCCAGTGATGTGACGCAAAACCCCTCCGCATCAACGGTGCGACACCAGAGCGCTCGGCACCGTCTCTGCAAAGCAGACCTTAATGTTATACCCAAGTGGTTTCCTCAATGCAATACATCGGCGATATTTTCGCTATCTATGCGCCTTTGCAAGCAGGGGGGCCTGAAGGGGGAGGGGGCGAATCACGCGAATCGCCGAAGGGGGCGTTGGAAAATGTGGCTACGGAGGGGAATTCGGGAGGCGTTTAGCCGCCCATTGCGTGCACGCGCTTCGACATCCGCGAAATCTTGCGGGCCGCCATGTTGCGGTGGAATACGCCGCGCGCGGCCGCGCGCATCAAGTTTGATTCCGCAACCCGCAACGCTTCAAGCGCGGTCTCTTTCGACCCTTCCTTGATTGCGGTTTCGACCCGAACAAGAAAGCTTCGAGCACGTCCGCGCAGTCTTCGATTGCGCTCCGTGCGTCGCTTGATCTTGCGGATCATCTTGCGGGCTGATGTCGTATTTGCCATAACGCTGTTATAGGGGGATTGTGCGCCGCCGTCAACAACGAAGCAGAGCCCGAAGGGAAAAACCGGAGATTCACCCAGTATGAAAGCGGGTTTACCGTTGGCATCGGGGACAGTAAAAACTCGAGCGGTTGGACTGCACAATGCGCCGGATGACCCCGTTGCAGCCGCGCCGGGGGCAGGAATCACCGAGGCGGTCGTAAACCTGAAAGGCGTGCTGGAAGTATCCGCTTGCGCCTTCGGCATCAAGGTAATCGCGAATGCTTGAGCCGCCCGCATCGAGGGCGTCTTGCAAAGTTGCGCCGATGGCGTCAAGCAGGCGGACGACCCGGTCCGACGGCTTCGAACGCTTTCCCGCAACATCGCAGGACAGGCGGCGCGGCGATATTCCCGAACGAAACAAAGCCTCGCAGCAATAGATGTTGCCCAGACCCGCAATCAAACGCTGGTCCATCAGCGCATTCTTTATCGGGCGACGGGAGCCTTGAAATTGCGATTGAAGAAAGTCCGCATCAATGCCGTCGCGCAAAGGGTCGCGGCCGAGTTTGGAAAGATAAGGATTTTTATCGATGTGTTCAGACGGAAACAAATCCATGAAGCCAAAGCGCCGGGGGTCCGCATACACAAGCCGGGCGCCGTCCTCGAAAACAAAAAAGACGTGGGAGTGGGGAGGTTCGATGTTCGCGCCCGGACGAAGCATTTGCATCGTTCCCGACATGCCGAGATGGGTTAACAAAATGTCGTCGCGGTCGGTACGGAAGAGGAGGTATTTGCCTTTGCGGTCAATGCCCGTGATGCATGCGCCGCCCAGCCGTTTCGCAAGATCTTTCGGCAGGGGAAAGCGCAGGTCTTTGCGGCGGGTTTCCAACGATTCGACCTTCCGCCCTTCGACATGGGGCAAAAGCGAGCGTCGTAGAATTTCAACTTCGGGCAATTCGGGCATAAGATATACTCCTTTGTAGAAGAGTCGGACCGAAACCGCAATGATTCATCGTAAAAGGAACAGAAAATGACAAACGGCTTGCAGGAAATTCCCCTGATTAACGTGTCCAATCCGTTGGATTCGCTGGACGGCCAGCATGAGCGCATTGAGCGTCTTTTTGAGTGTGCGCACGGACGAATCCCCGTTGCGCTTCTGCGCTGGGGCGATAAAAGCTCCCGCGCATGGTTCGTGAAAAGCAAAAACCCCTATCTTGACGAGCTCGACGAAATTGCCCGGATCGTGAATCGTCCGGGTTGCTACGCCCTTAACTTCAGCTTCGAATGGCTCTGCACCACCGGATGCTCGAAAGGTTCGCAAACGGACGCGCCCCGGATGTATCGAACTCTCGATTGGGTTTTTAATGTGGGCGGCGAGGTGGTTGTCACACGCCACGAAGGCAATGCCGGCGATTACTTTAATATCGGCTGGCCCGGATATGTCGGCGTGTTGACGGGATTGGCGCCGGGACGTTTTGCCGCCGCGATTAATCAGGCGCCGATGTCATACGCACTGGGGCGTTACTCTCTGGGCATATTGCTGGATTGGTTTGTAAACCGCAGGCGTGTCGCCCGGCGCAGGTCGCTTCCGCCAAGCCATCTTTTGCGCCGCATGTTCGAGAGTTGCCGGGATTACACCGAAGCCAAGGAAATGTTGACGCACACGCCTTTGTGCATTCCGGCAATCTTCACCCTGTCGGGCGCCCGCGCCGGCGAGAGTTGTGTCATCGAGCGCATGGAGGAAAGCGCGGTTGTTCACGAGGGCGATGTCGCGGCTGCGAATCACTGGGTTTCACCGAGGTTTCACGGGCGGGAGCGTCCCTGGCAGAGTCGCCAGCGGCGGGAGCGGATGCTTGATTTTCTTGCTTCTCCCGAGAACGGCTGGCTCGCCACGCCAATCCTGAACAAGCACACTTGTCTCATCATGGAAATGAACGCCGGCACCGGCTCCCTGTTCGTGCGCGGCGTTCACGGCGAGGAAGTTTTAACGAACGATTTCCGGATTAACCCTTCTGCCGCATGAGTTCCATCGCCATCGAGCGCGCCTTGACGTAATCCGTCTTGCCGCTCGGCAACAGGGGCGGCTCCTCAATAGTGAAGAGGACGCGGGGAATCCACAGCCGCGCCAATCCCACGCATTGGAAATGCTCTCCAAGGGCGGAGACATCGGCATTCGGTTGCAGCGTCAGCAGCACGAGGCTTTCGCCGCGGTCGGCATCGGGGACGGCGACCACCGTATGGGAGACGTCGCGCCAGAGTTCGCCGATGGCCGCTTCCACCGCGCCGAGTGAAACCATCTCGCCGCCAATTTTTGCAAACCTGCCGAAACGATCGACAATCCTGATAAAGCCGTCTTCGTCCACGGTGACGATGTCGCCGGTGTCGTGCCATCCGTCCTGCGGAGGGTCGATGTACTCGGGTGCTTCCTCCCGCATGTATCCCAGCATGACGTTTTCGCCGCGAACATAAAGACGCTTGCCCGTGCGAATTTCCGATTCGCTTTCCAGGCGAATTTCAACGCCCGGCAGCGCGCACCCGACCGTGCCGGAACGATTCTCCATCGGCGTGTTCACGCTGACCACCGGAGCGGTCTCGGTCACGCCGTAGCCCTGCAAAACGCGAACGCCAAAACGCTCAAACCAAAGCATCCGAGTTTCCTCATGCAGTTTTTCCGCTCCCGCAAAAATATAACGCAGTTTGCGGAAGTCATAGGGGTGGGCAAAGCGTGCGTATCCCCGCAGGAACGTATCCGTGCTGAAGAACATCGTTGTGCCGGTCCGATAAATGAGTTCCGGGATGGTCGAATAGTGCAACGGCGAGGGATAGAGATACGCCCGCAGGCCGAAGAAAACCGGAAGCATCGTTCCGACCGTCAAGCCGAACGAATGAAACATCGGCAGGCAGCTGAAAATAGTATCGCCGGGACCGAACCCGATGTTGGTGCTGAACTGCCGCAAATTTGCAATAATGTTGTTGTGGGAGAGAACGACGCCTTTCGGCGCGCCTTCGGAGCCGGAGGTGAAGAGGGTGACGGCTTCTTCGTCGGGGCGCGCTCCAAGAGATCCGCGCAGAAACATCCGGGGCGCGACGAGACCAAGCAAGCCGACGAGTTTGTCGCTCGTGCGTAGATTTTTGCGCAATTCTTCGAGATAGAATACTTTGACGTTGTGCGCTTCGAGAGCCTCGATAATGGGCTCAAGTTTGGCGAGAGTAATGAAGCGCCGGGAGGTGAGGATGGTTTTCACGCCGGCGGTGCGGCACGCAGAAGTTATTTGCGCGGGACCCGCCGAAAAATTCATCATCGCAACGGCGCGCTCAAGCCCGAGCAGTGCAAAGAAAGTCACAACCGCGCCGATGCTGTTGGGAAGCATCAGGCCGATGCGTTTTTGTTCGGGAGCAATCGTGCGGGCGAGCAGTCTGCCAAGCACAATGCTTTTGGTAACGAGCGAGCGGTAGTTGATCACGCCCTGCATATCCTCGAGAAGGGCGTGTCCGCCTCCATGAGTCCGGCGCGCTTCGAATAATTCGCGCATTAAGTTGGACGGCTCCTTGCTGGCGGTAAACATCACCTCGCACATGAACCGGTAGAGATGCGTTGCCGCGTTTTGTCGATGCTCCCTGGCGTTGTCGCTTCGGGGAAGCCGCAACTGCTGCGGCGGCAGCAGCGTTATCGTGATTTTCGGAAACAGGCGAATCCGGGAGCCGTTACGCAAGCGCGAAAACGGCGTATATTGCGCCCCCTTGATGCGGACGGGCAGGAGTTTCGCATCGACGTCCTCGGCGAGCACGGCCGCGGCCCCGTCCATCTTTTCGAGGGCGCCGTCAACGGTCGGGAGTCCTTCGGGAAAAATCACGCAGCGCTCGCCGTTGCGAACCTTTTGCAGCAAAGTCTCGAAGGTCTCGGGGACGTCGGGGTCCAGCAGGTGCGTGCGGGCGCCCCGTACAAACGGGCGCATCCACCAACGCCACGGCGTTGTTGCGCCGTGGACGAAAACGAGTTTCCGGGAAACAAACACATGCAGAAGGAAAGCATCGAGAAACGAAACATGGTTGGCGACGAGAACAATGCGCTCGTCGGTGTCATGAAAGTTTTTCGCACCGTTTACGCGAACGCGATAGAGCAGTTTCCATATCCATGCTTGCAACGGCATGGCCGTGAGTCTAGCACAATAAACCGCCATACCAAGATTTAATATGCCGAGAATGAGGAGGAGTTGCGGAACGGTGACGTTGAAACCGAGCAAAGCAACGGCTGCAAGGGACGCAAAAGTCATGCCGGCCGCGTTGAAGATGTTGTTGCTTGCGATGATGCGGGCTCGATGGTTCGGATGGGCGCTTTGCTGGAGGAGGGCGTAAAGGGGCACGACGTAGATGCCGCCGCACACGGCCGAGCCAAGGAATCCGATGATGATGTAGGGCGCGAAGTCTTGTTGTAAAAATTGCCCCAGGCTCAAGAGGGAGGCCGCTTCGGTTTTTGCCGGCGTCGACACGTAGAGAAGGCACAAGAAAAACGCCATTCCGATAGCGCCGAGAGGGGAAATATCGGCGCGCACGGCGTTGCGGAGGATGCGCTGGCACATCACCGAGCCTACGCCGATGCCGATTGAAAACAACGTAAGAAAAAAAGTGGTGACATATTCATCGGCCTGAAAGAATTGTTTCGACAGCGCAGGCAATTGCGTCAACGCAACAACGCCGGTAATCCAAAACCATGTAATGGCAATGATGCAGACGAATATGTGTTTCTGCCCGTATGTATAGCGCAGGATGTTTACGGTTTGCCGCACGGGGTTGAGGGAGATGGGTTCGTCATGGGGTTTTGGCGGCGCCGGGGGTATCGAGCGGCTGGCAATGTATCCAATCACCGCGATTGCGGTCATTAGCAAGATGATTGCGTTAATGCCGTGTTGTTGCAGCACGACCGCGCCGCCGATAATCGTTCCCAGCAGTATTGCAAGGAAAGTCGCGGCCTCGATATATCCGTTCGCGGCGACGAGTTCGTTTTCTTCCAGCTGTTCGGGTAAAAGCGCGTACTTCACCGGGCCGAAGAAAGCCGACTGCATTCCGAAGCCGAAGATGACCGCGAGGAGAGCATACAAATCCTGGCTCCACAATGCGAGCGCGGCGAAGACGGCGAGGCCGATTTCGGCGAGTTTCGTGTTTCGCGCGATGACGGATTTATCGATCTTGTCGGCGAGGCTTCCCGCGCTCGCCGAAAACAGCAAAAACGGCAAAATGAAAAGCGCGGCAATCCAATTGACAAGCTCGCCGGCAAGCTTGTCGTCGTGTGCGGCCAGGCTGTAGACGGTGAGGATGGTGAGGGCGTTCTTAAAGAGGTTGTCATTGGTTGCGCCGAGAAACTGCGTTACAAACAACGGTAAAAAGCGCCTAGTTTGAAAAAGATGCTTCATATGCGATTAGATAGCACATTTTGGACATCTTGTTGTATGCTGTTGTTATGAGTAAAACGATTCTCCTCGTTGGCTGTGGGAAAATGGGCTCTGCGATGCTGCGCGGATGGCAGTCGGCGGAAGGGGATTTTTCCATTCATGTGGTGGATAGCAACGAGGAAATGCGCGCACGTGCGCATGCGGGCGGCGTTCCGGCATATGCGGATATCGCCGCATTGGATTCGAATTTTTCCCCCGACGGGATTGTGCTCGCTGTCGAGCCCGGAGCCATTACGCGCGTATTGGGAGAATGCCTCCGTTGGAAGGACACCGACGCCGCGGTGATTTCGGTTGCGGCGGGCGTGCGTTTGGAGGATATGTCCGCGGTGCTGCCGTCAACTTCAATGTCGTTGATACGCGTGATGCCGAACATCCCCGCAGTCATAGGCGAGGGGATGATGGTGTGTTGCGCCTCTGCGCGTGCTTCGAAGACGTCGCGCACGCTGACAACGCAATTGCTTGAAGGCATCGGCACGGTCGCGTGGATAGACGATGAAGGGCAAATGGATGCGGTCACAGCGGTGTCGGGCTGCGGGCCCGCCTATGTGTTCGCGTTCATTGAGGCGTTGGTGCGGGCGGGTGTGGCCGCGGGGTTGTCGGAGGATCTGTCGAGGCGCCTGGCGCTGGCTACGGCTGCGGGATCCTCGCGCATGGCACTTGAGAGTGATGAAACCGCCGAAGAGTTGCGCCGTCGCGTTGCAACCCCGGGAGGCGCAACGTCCGCCGCAATGAAAGTTCTTCTCGAAGGCGACCGCTTGGACGGATTGTTGCATGAGAGCGTCGAAGCGGCAAAGAAGCGCTCGAAGGAACTCGGCAAGGACTCATAGGTCGGCGGGCGGCAGCATTCCCTTTCCGAGGATGTGGTCGGCGGCTTTCTCGCCGACCATGATGGAGGGCGCATTGAGATTGCCGTTGGGGATGGAGGGGAAGATGGAACTATCCGCGACGCGCAAGCCCTCTACGCCGATGACCCGGCATTCATGGTCGACCACTGCCGTTTCGTCGTGTTCGTCGCCCATTCGGCAGGTTCCGCAGGGGTGGTAGGCGCTCTCGACATGGGCGCGGATGAATTCGTCTATCTCGTCATCGCTATTTACGTGCGCACCCGGAGCAATCTCGTCGCCACGATAGGGATCAAACGCCTCTTGTGCAAAAATTTCCCGGGTCAACCGAATGCAATGACGGAACGCGCGCCAATCTTCCGGCGTCGACATGTAATTGAAATGTATCAGCGGCGGGGTTTGGGGATGCGCAGAACGCAAGCGCACGCTTCCACGTGAAGGCGAACGCATCGGTCCGACATGCGCCTGGAAACCATGACCCTTCGCGGGAGCTTTGCCGTCATATCGAATGGCAGCCGGTAAAAAATGGAACTGAATGTCGGGGTAGGAGACGTGTTCGCTTGAGCGCAGGAAGGCGAGTGCGTCAAATTGATTGCTCGCACCGGGACCGCTCCGGCCGAGAAGCCACTGCAGCCCGATGGAAAGTTTCGAGAACGGGTCGAGTTTGCCGTTCAGCGTTATCGACTGCAGGCACTTTTGCTGAACGTAGACTTCGAGGTGGTCCTGGAGGTTTTCACCGACGCCGTTGCGGATTGCGACGGGAGCAATGTTATGCGCATCAAGGATGTGCTTGGGCCCGATGCCCGACAGCATGAGAAGTTTCGGCGAGTTGATGGCGGAAGCGGCAAGGATGACTTCGCGTTTTGCCGAAATAGTTTGTTCAACGCCGTTGCGTTCAACCTCCACACCAACGGCTTTGCCGCCTTTCAGAACGATGCGTTTGGCAAATGCGCGAACGAGCGAAAGATTGTCGCGTGACAAAGACGGTTTGAGATAAGCGTCGGCGGCGGAAAAACGATGGCCTTTCCAGATGGTTCTCTCGCCAAGGGTAAAGCCTTCCTGTTGTTGCCCGTTGTAATCGGGTGTGAGGGGGTAGCCGGCTTGCTGTCCCGCGAGCAGGAAAACGTCGAAGAGGGGGTTGCTGTTTTCGCCCCGGGTGACTCGCAGGGGCCCGTCCGTGCCGCGCCAGCTTTGCTGTTCGTGATTGAGGTCGTCGCGGTCAACACCTTCCATTCGTTGAAAGTAGGGAAGCACATGGGCGTAACTCCAATTTTTTGCACCCATTTGCTGCCATCCGTCGTAGTCAAGGGCGTTGCCGCGCACATACACCATCCCGTTGATGGAGGACGACCCGCCGATGACCTTGCCGCGAGGACATGCCAGCTGTCGATTGTTGAGATGCGCCTCGGGTTCGGTTTGAAATCCCCAATCAAAGCGGGGCATGTTCATAGGGTAGGAAAGGGCGGCGGGCATTTTTACCCAGATGCTTCTGTCGGAGCCGCCGTGCTCAATGACGAGAACGGAGTGCTCGCCGCTTTCGGACAGACGCGCGGCCATCGCCGATCCGGCAGAGCCCGAACCGATGATAACGAAGTCCGCCTCAATGGTATCTTTATGTTTCATGTCGTGAACTGTAGCATTTTGGAGTAAGATGCCGGCTTTTATTTAGGAAAGAACTTTGAAACTGCTGCTCGCTAGATGGAAAAATATGTAAAAGAAGTTTCGTCAATAATTTCGCTACTTCTAAGCCATCTTGCCTTTCCAATTCCCTTGAGGTTGTTCTCGTTAATTGCCTTTCAAAGAATGCCTTAACGTTGATGGCTAAGTCAACTCCGTCTCGCCAAAGGGGTTGACTAGCGCGCGAATCGATGCAATCATGCGCTAATAGTGCACGTTTTCGCACATCTTTGGAGGCTGATATGGCAACAACTCAGAGAACGATAACCGTTACCGAGCAGCAAAACGAGTGGATTGATGCCCAGGTCGTCAGCGGTCATTTCACAAATGACAGCGATTATATTCGCGATTTAATCCGTCGAGATCAGGACCGATACGGTGAGGTAGAATGGATTCGTAACGAATTGCTGAGGGGTGAACAAAGCGGTGAGCCGCGTGCGTTCGATGGTGACCTCTTCAAAAAGAAGATGACTGCCAAATATGCAGGATCTTCCCGCTAAGTATCTATTAACGCCGGAAGCCGAGTTAGATATAGAAGGCATCTGGAGATACACGTTTGTAGAATGGGGAGTAAAACAAGCGAACCACTACACGGACGAATTGATTGCGTCTTTTCAAGAACTTGCAAAGCACCCGCAACGTGGTCGGAGGGCAGATTGCCTTCGGAAAGGTTATCGCTGTAGCAGGACAGGGCGGCACGTGATTTTCTACCAAACAACCGATTATGGGATCGCGGTGATTCGCATATTGCACGAACGTATGCTGTTCGTCCGTCACCTTCTAAAGTAAAAAAGGTGACCAAAGGTTGTCATACTAATGTCGAACTAATAACGCAATTGCTTCCGAATTAATTTTCTTCGCCTTTAATTCTCTAAACTCGAACACGTTCTTTTTTCGGGTCGTAAAAAGGAAAAGGAACGATTTTCGCCGGCAACCTTTTCTGCGCGCCGTCCAGTCTGCCGACTTCAACTTCTTTGCCAATTTCGGCATACGGCTCGTCAATGCGTGCCAGCGCAATTACGCGATTGAAGTAGGGAGAGCGCACCGGCGAAGTGATTGTTCCGACTTGCGCACGGCCGATGTGAACACAATCTTCCGGCTCGGGCAGTTGATTGCCGTCAATTTCGAGTCCCACCAAACGTCTTTGCGGATTTGCTTTGCGCCGCTCAAGAGCTTCGCGTCCGATAAAGTCGTCGTTTTTCTTTGCCAGTGGCACGGTGAATCCGATACCGGCTTCAAACGGATCGGTTTGATCGCAAAACTCGCGCCCCGCCAGCACCAATCCCGCCTCAACACGCAGCATGTCGAGAGCGTCCAATCCCATCGGTGACATTTCGTAAGGCTCGCCGGCCTGCCACAAAGCGTCAAAGAGCGTCATCGCGTCATCGGGATGGCAGAAGAGTTCGTATCCCAGTTCGCCGGTAAAGCCCGTGCGTGAAACAATCACGGGCATGCCTTCGTAATCGCCGAGACGCCCGATGGTGAAATGGAACCACCGAAGCTCATCGATGTTCGGCTGCGTCGGAGGCGTCCAGATAATTTCGCGCAACATCTCCCGGGAACGGGGGCCTTGCACCGCGACATTGTGGAGCTGGTCGGTGCTGTTGCGAACCCAGACATCAAGATTCATCTTTTCGGCCTGCTCGCCCAACCACAATCCCGAAACATCCGAGCCGCCGATCCAGCGAAAGTGCATGTCGCCCAGCCGGAACATCGTGCCGTCATCCATGACGCCGCCGTTTTCGTAGCACATGGGCGTGTAAACAATCTGTCCGGTCGCAAGTTTGCCGGCATCCCTGGTCATGCAATATTGCACAAGATCAAAAGCGTCCGGCCCGGCGATGTCGTATTTTCGGAGCGCCGACATGTCTATCAGTGCGGCCTTTTCGCGGCACGCCCAATACTCTTCCAGCGCGCCCCTGCCGGTGAAGTCCTGCGCGAGCCAGTAGCCGTTGGTCTCGGCGAAGTTGCGCGTATGTCTTTCGAAGCCTTCGTGAAAGCCCGAGTTCTTGGTGAGTTTCATTGGTGAGGAAGGTGTCATGCGAAATCCTTTCGCGCGCCGAAAATCGTTGCCGCTTTCATAAACGCGCACTTGAATGTCCGTGGGGTCCCATGCGTTGGTGGGGGAAATATCATCGGGACACGAAGTCGAGAAACAAACGAGATCCCGGGTTGCACGCATGAGGATGTAATCGCCCGGACGAGAGTAGGGGTCGTCGGAGCTGATGAGATGCCCGTCGTTGAGCTTCGTGTTAAAGAAGAGATTGATGGCGGGCCAGGCGAGCCGCTCGGCAATTGGATAGGGACGCGCGGCGGCTTGAAGATTGTCGGAGCAGTTTCTATGCCCGAAGTACCCCTTGTCTTCATAACCGCGTCGTGTGCATGCAACGCCGAAAGTGTCATGCCGGTCAACGCTGTCCTGGATGACTTCGACGAGGGGCATTTGGTTTGCGGAGAAGTATTTTGCGCTGATGCCCGGGGTGGGGTAAATGGCTCCGTTCATGGAGCGGGTTGCGGTCGCGTCAATGTAGAATTCCTTGTCCTCGTCAAGGGACTTGCGGCAAAAAGCCTGGAAGTCGGAGCATTGGCGTCCCTGCACGTCAAGGATTTGGATGTATTGCCCGGCTTTGACTTCGTAGGCACGGGCGTAACCGGCATCAAGATTGAAGTCGATGAGAGGGTCGGCGAGGGGCGGAGGAGGCGCGAGACGTTCTTTGTCGGAGCGCGAACGGTTGCGCCGCACGAGTATTTGAACGGAGGTCGGCGGATGGCTTCCGTCCACGGGCATGGCGCGGTAGGGCGAGAGGATGAGGAGTCGCAACGGTGCTTTTGCCGTGAGCGTTTGGCGTGTCCGCGCACGACCGTCAGGAGAAAACACCCGTGCACTCGAAACGTTTGCGGGATCAATTTTGAGGGAGGAGAATTCCGCTCGCAAGGTTCCGCTAACATCGAACCGCAGGGCTTTCTGCCAAGCGTCGTCGGCGACGCCTTTCTCGAGTCCGAGCAATTCGGGTGCAATCTTTCCGTCCGGCGAGATCGCCAACACCGAAAGCGCTTGTCCGCCTTCAATGTCAACGAGTTCGATGTGCTCGCCCTCGTTGATGTCGAGTCCGATGGAGTTTCCGGGTTCGAGAAAGTAAGACTCCTCTCCGGCGTCGAGAGCCGCAAGCGGGAGTCCGGGGTGCTGCACGACTCCGCGGTCTTGCGGACGCAGGAAAGGCCTGGTGGCGGACGGCGGAAGCGGATGCGTCTCAATATTCATTTCTGCCTCTTTCTCCTCCCGAATTCGGGAGTTATATGCTCAAACACATAGCGCATTTCTGAATGCCAAGGGATTATATCATTATTAATCTACCAAATTGAAAAAAAGAACCATATCGCAATGATGATTGCGAGCCACCCGAAGAGCCCCAACCCCTCCTTTTCCGGCTTTGCCTGAAGTTCTTCGTTGATAATGGCGGCCGCATCTTCGGGCGCGATGTTGAACCATTCCCCTTTCATTCGATAATCGGTGAGCAGCCGGTGGCAGAAACGTTCCACGTCTTTTACATCGCCTAGCGGAGTGTCGTAGAGCGTGAAGACCGTGTGGGCGTAGATTTCGTCGGGATTGCCCGTTTGAAGGGCGCCGACGCGGTCGTCTACGTCTCCGGTCGTCATTCCGACTTTTGAGACATCGGGCCGCCGCCTCACGCCGAGAACATAGATCTTGCCAACCTTCATCCCGAACTTCCCTGGTGCGGATGCGTCCTAGTTTTTCAGGAAGCACTCCAAAGAGTCGTCCATTTCCTTCCACCACGGCGTGTGATGCACGGGAGCCATCGTGCCCGTCAGCGACGAGGGGAACGCCTTGTTGCGATATTCGAGGATGTTATCGACTTTGTCGTGTTCCCAACGCTTGAAAGAATCAACGGTGCTGTCAACGTCAAACTTGGGATAATCCACCTGCGGGATGATGTCGCGGAGATAATCGGCCTGGAAATCGATTTGCTGTTCGGGGTCCGCGAGTTTTTCTTCCCGTGCAACCCATTCGGCGATGTCCGCGTCCATGGTCTTGGCATCGGGGATTTGGATGCGCCCGAGGATGACGTCGCGCGCATACCAAGCCTGCAGGTCAAACATTGAGAAAGTGTAGAACTGGTCCTGCATTCCCAGATAGAACAACTGCGGACAGTCTCGCCACGCAACCCCTTTGTATAATTTCGGGGGATACAGCCGGTTGTGCGTGCGCAGTTTTAAATCGTCGCGCAAAAACGGGAAATGGTGCTGGTATCCGGTGCACAGAATGATGGCATCGAAGTCTTTCTTTGAACCGTCTTTGAAGTGGACGGTCTTTTGGTTGATGCGCGTGAGGAGTTCGCGTTCGTCCATGTTCTTGGGCCATTTGAATCCCATGGCCTGCGTCCGGAAACAAGTCGTAACCGATGCGGCGCCGTATTTCATGATTTGGAGACCGATGTCCTCGGCCGAATAACTGCCGCCCACGATCAAGACGTGCCGTCCGGTGAACTCGCGCGCTTCGCGGAAGTCGTGGGCGTGCATCACGCGCCCGGAGAACGTCTCGATGCCCTCGAAAGAGGGAATGTTCGGAACGGAGAAGTGACCGCTTGCAACCACGACATAGTCGCAGGTCTCCTCGTGCCGGATGTGGTCCCCGAGCGTTTCGGTTACAACGGAAAATTTCTTTGTGCTTTTGTCGAAAGAGACGTCGCGCACAACGGTTGCAAATTTTATCCATTTGCGGACGCCGCTCTGCTTTGCGCGTCCGAGAATGTAATCCGCCAGGACCGCCCGGGGCGGAAACGAAGGGATGGGTTTGCCGAAATGCTCCTCAAAGCCGTAATCGGCAAACTCGAGGCATTCCTTCGGTCCGTTCGACCAAAGATAGCGATACATGCTTCCGTGATTGGCTTCGCCGTAGGCGTCCAGGCCGACGCGCCAGTTATAGTTCCACAGGCCTCCCCATTCATCCTGCTTTTCGTAGCAGACAACCTCGGGAATGTCCGCGCCCTTTTCTTTTGCACGGGCGAAGGCCTGGAGTTGCGCGAGCCCGCAGGGACCTGCGCCGATGACAACGACTTTTTCTGGCATGGGATGTCCTCCTCACATTGGTGGAAATGGCTGAATTCCGATGCTAGCGCATTTTATGCTTGTCTGGCAAGAAGGGTTGTGCTAGCGTGGTAACAACCTGTTTTTTCACTATACAATGAGGGAGAGAGACAATGAAAAATCTCAAAAATTTCGGTGGAAGTTTTTCGCGGCGCCGTCTGCTGGCGGGCGCGAATGCTTTGAGTGTGAGCCTGCTTTCGAGCGGGCTGTTTCCCCGGCTCGCGCGTTCGGGCGAACCTATCAAGATAGGTTTTCTCGCGCCGCTGACCGGCGAGGTCGCCGCGTGGGGCAAACCGGGGCTGGACGGCTGCCTGATATGGGCGGAGTGGGTCAATGCGCTCGGAGGCGTGAAACTCGGCAACGAGCGCCATAACATCGAGTTTGTCGCTTACGACAACGAGTATGACCCCGGAAAGGCGCGCACCGGCGCGGCCAAGCTCATCAGGGAAGACGGCGTTCAGTTCATCATGATGCTCGGAGGGGACACCTGGCCCGGCGTTCAGCCGGTGGCCGAACGCTCCGGCATGCTGGTTTCGACGCTGCTGCCTTCCGACCTGACTCCGGACACGACCACGTTGATTGCTCCGGCCGAGGTTCACCCGATTTACAATGTGACGGGCGTTGAATGGATGGCGGAGACTTTCCCCAACCTCAAGAGCGCGGTTATTTGCGCCCAGGACGACGCCCTCGGTCTTCCGTCCCTGGCGACCTATCTCGCCGCGTTTGAAGCGGAGGGGATAGAGTTGCAGCAGGATCCTCTCTTGTTTGACCCTGCGACCACCGACTTTGCGCCGATCGTCACCAAGATGCTTTCTTCGAATCCGGACATTGTGAGCCTGGATACCTGTTATTCGGACTATGTGCATCCGATATGCGAGCAATTGTTCCAGCAGGGATACGAGGGCAAGGTGATTTCGTGCACGGCGGATTTCTACGAACAGATCATCGAGAAGACATCGAAGGAGTTCATGGAAGGCTTCATCTTCCAGTTCCCCGACTTCGATGACCCGGCCCTCAATGATCCGAGAGTCAACTTCAAGGACCCGAACGATTTCTTCAGGGAATACAACCGCCGCTATCCCGGCGAATGGGGCGCGGTCTCGTGGGAGTATGCCTCGATCATGGACCTCTGGAAGGAAGCCGCCGAGAAGGCGGGCTCCGCGGAGCCCGAAAAGGTTCTTGCGGCGATGAAGTCCGGCGGCAAGGGCGCGCATGCGTTCGGCGAGGCGAACTGGTGGGGCAGGGAGTTTTTCGGCATCGACAACGCCCTCGTCGGCAACTGGCCTGTCGTTGTCATTGAGGACGGCAAGGCCCGGGTGAAGGCATACAAGTCGATACCCGATTGGTATGACCGTCACGGGGAGCTTCTTATCAGGCACATGGAAGCGCTCGGCCAGATGTATTACCAGCGCGGCTAAGAAGGCGCGCGGGAGAGCGGCGGCGACTTCCTCCTTTCGCGCCGCCGCGACTCCTCTTATTTCCCCATGCACGAACTGCTGCTGCAGACGTTCCTGAACGCGACTTACGCTGCTAGTTACATCGCGCTGGTCGCGGTCGGGCTGGTGCTGATATTCGGAGTGATGGGCGTGATCAACTTCGCCCACGGCGAGCTCTACATGCTCGGGGCATACGGCGTCGTTGCGGTTTACGTCGGAGCGCAGCAGTCCTTTCTTCTGGCGGTCGCGGTTGGCTTGATGTTCGTGGGCCTGGTCGGCCTGTTAATGGAGCGCGCCTTGTTCAGGCCGCTTCGGGACAATCCCTTGAGCGGATTGGTCGCCTCGATAGGGTTGTTGTTGATACTCCAGGCTTTGGCCGCAATATTTTTCGGCGTTCGAATGGAACACATCCCTCCGGTGACGCAGGAAGTTTTGCGTTTTTCGGACGGGGTTTCGCTGCCGTTGCAACGTTTGTTCGTAATTGTTGCGGCAATTGTTTTGCTAACCGGATTGTGGATGTTTTTAAAGCGCACGCGTTTCGGCTGGGCGCTGCGCGCAAGCGCCGAAGACCGCGAAGCGGCCCAGTTGCAGGGGATATCCGTCACCCGCATCGCGCAACTGGCGATGGTGATAGGAGCGGGGCTGGCGGGGGTCGCCGGCGCGCTGACGGCTCCGCTGGTCCGGGTGTATCCGTATATGGGGCACTCGGTGATAGTCACGGTGTTCATCGTAATCATCGTGGGCGGCGTCGGCTCGTTGGAGGGGGCCGTGATTGCCGCAATTGCCTACGCCTTCGTGCATACGTTCGTGACAACGTTTTTTGACGGAGTTGTTGCGGACATTGTCGGATTGTTGTTGATGCTGATGGTTTTGGTTGTTCGTCCGACCGGATTGTTTGGTGCTCGCGATCGTGCCTGAGGCTGCGCGTTTTCGATACCTGCTTGCCTGGACGGCGCTGGCGGTGCTGTTGTGCGCGCTGCCGCTTTTTTTGAGCTATTCGCAAAAGGAGATTTTGGTATTTACGACCATCAATGTGATTTTGGTCGTGAGTTATCGCCATCTAACTCTGACGGGGGAGTGGTCGCTGGGTCATGTGGTGATGATGGGATGCGGGGCGTATGGTTCCGCGCTGGCGTCCAAGCAGTTGGGATTGGCAGTGCCGTTGTCGATGTTGACGGGGGGCGTTTGCGCGGCATTGGTCGGATGGCTGCTGTCTTACCCGTTGTTTCGAATGAAAGGCTTTTACTTTTTAATAGGTTCGTTTGCCGCAGGCGAGGTCATTCGATTGTTGTGGAAGCGCTTTCGCGACCCGTTCGGCGGGCCGAAAGGTCTCAAGCGCGTTCCGGGACTGGAGGAGTTCGAGTTTGCGGGTTTGCGGATAGATTTCTTTGACCCCGTCCCCTATTACTTTTTTTCACTGGCGGTTGCGATCGTGTGCATTTGGCTGCTGTGGAGAATCGAGCGTTCGCCGCTGGGGTGGAGTTATCACGCGGTTCACTGGGGGGATGATCTGGCGCGTTCGGTGGGAATACCCACAAGACGGCTGCGGCGCCGCGCAATGGTGACGGCATCCTTCTTTGCCGGAATCTCCGGGGCTTTGCTGGTGCATTATGTCGGCACGGTGAACCCGTCGCGTTTTAATGTCGAGGAAATGGTCTATGTGCTGACTTGGGCGATTGTCGGCGGCGTGGCAACGTTGTACGGACCGATACTCGGCGTTGTAAGCCTGACGATAGTCAACGAGATAATATTGCGCGAGTTCGGACTCGACCAGTGGCGGCCGCTGTTTTACGGAGCGTTGCTGATTGCTTCGGTCCTGTTTTTACCGAAAGGATTGGAGAGTTTGGTTGCACCTGCGCGCTCAATGCTTTCACGTTTATGGACTCGTTCGGCATGAGCATATTGGAAGTTCGCGACTTGACGATGCGTTTTGGAGGTTTGCACGCCGTGGACGGCTTAGGGTTTTCGGTTGCCAAGGATTCGATACACGGTTTGATAGGACCCAACGGCGCGGGGAAGACGACGACGTTTAATGTGATATCCGGATTTTACCGTCCGACGTCGGGGCGGATTTTTCACGAAGGCGTCGAGATATCCGGCTTGCCGATGGAGAAAGTCGCGGACTTGGGAATTGTGCGAACCTTTCAACATGCAACATTGTTTCGGGAACTGTCCGTTTTGGAGAATGTTTTGATCGGATGTTATTCGCGCCGCCGCACGGGCCTGATGGATGCGATATTCGGACGCTGGCACAAGCAGGATGCATTGTTGCGCGAGGAAGCCGAAGAACTGCTCGAGTTTTTCGGTTTGGCCGAGCGCGCGGATTTTCCCGCAGGGAATTTGCCGCACGGATTGCAGCGCGCGCTGGGAATGGCGATCGCCTCGGCGGCGCGTCCGAGTCTGATGTTGCTGGACGAACCTTTTACGGGGATGAACGCCGAAGAAACCCTGGTGATGATGGATTTGACGCGGCGGTTGCGCGAGCGCGGCGTGTCGATACTGCTGGTCGAGCATGACATGCGCGCGGTAATGGGGCTGTGCGATTGCATCACCGTGATGAATTTCGGCAAGCTGCTGGCGCAAGGTTCGCCGGACGAGATACGCAGCCACCCGGAAGTCATCAAGGCGTATCTCGGCGGCGGACACACGGAGGCCTAAGGCATGCTGTTGGAATGTGACAATCTCGTGGTGCGTTACGAACGTGTCGTTGCGCTGGAAGATGTGAGCATTCGGGTTCCCGAAAGCGGCGTTGTATGTTTGCTGGGTGCGAACGGGGCGGGGAAGAGCAGTTTCCTGCGTGTTGTATCCGGTTTGGTGAAGCCGGCTTCGGGAGATGTTCGTTTTCACGGCGAGTCGCTGCTGAAACTTTCTCCCGAAGAGATTGTCGTGCGGGGTGTTGCGCATGTTCCCGAAGGACGTCGCGTGTTCCCGGGCCTGACGGTTGAAGAGAACCTGCGCGTCGGCGCCTACCTGCGCCGCGACAAGCACGCCATCGAGGAGGATTTGGAGCGCGTGTTTTCTTATTTTCCGCGGCTTCGGGAACGCCACCGGCAGAGCGCGCGAACGATGTCGGGAGGAGAGCAGCAGATGCTCGCGATCGGGCGCGCGTTGATGGCGAAACCGAAGCTGTTGTTGCTGGACGAGCCTTCAATGGGACTCGCTCCGGTCGTTGTTGAGGAGATCGTTGAGATTATTTCGCGGATTTCCCGCGGCGGCATGCCTGCGGTTTTGGTTGAGCAGAATGCATCGCTGGCATTGTCGATTTCCGAATATGGCTATGTGTTGGAGAACCGCCGGATTGCATTGGAGGGTGTCGCGAGTGATTTGCGCGGCAACGATCATGTCCGCCGTGCGTACCTGGGAGGATGAAACCGGCGCGCTGGAACCGCGGGGACGCTTTCTGGGAATCGTGCCAGGAACGCGCCGCTTATTCATGGCTGGAAAAGAAACGCATGCGCGCGAAATGCCTGTGGCATCTGGCATATGTTTATGCGTTGTTGTCTTTTGATGCGAAAGACCCGCGCCTAGCCGTGAGTCTGGCGAACGCGTCTTTGCTGGCCAAGCGTGCCGGCCGGGAGTCTCTCGCGCATCGGCGCATGGAGAGAGCCTTGTCGATTTGGTCAACGGTTCCCGCCTGGATAGAAGAAATGCACATCGCCCGGCGCGCAAGAACGTCCCTGTATCATCTGCGCCTGGAACTGGCGCACTGGTCGACCTACCAGGCGAACCTGCGCCGGCGGATGCGTAATTTCGCCGATGAAACGGAAGCGTCCTTGCAAGCGCTTGCCGGAGGACGCATGCCGACCCATCGGCATTTCGCCCGTTGGCGGGGCGAGAAGCCCGCTATCAAGGACGACACCCGGAAATTACTCTCGGCCTGTTTGCTGCTGGCGGATGTTCTTGTCGTGCCGGAGGATTCATGCTATAAACGGCTTCATTCCCAAACGGAGGAAGAGGTTTGAGCGCTTCGGCGGCAGCTTTGAAAGAAAAAACGATACCCCCGGTGTTTCACGAAGCCTCCGGCTTTCTGCCTGCGGGCGACCAGCCCGAAGCGATAGCCGCTCTGGTTGAGGGTTTGCGCCGGGGCGAGCGCGATCAAACCCTCCTCGGCGTGACCGGTTCGGGCAAAACTTACACGATGGCAAAGGTGATAGAGGCGACGGGCCTGCCGAGCCTGGTGCTCGCGCCGAACAAAATTCTGGCCGCGCAACTCTACGGCGAATTTAAAACTTTCTTCCCCGACAACGCCGTTGAGTATTTCGTCTCCTACTATGACTATTACATGCCCGAGGCGTATGTCCCGAACCGCGACTTGTATATTGCGAAAGAGAGTTCGATAAACGAGCAGATAGACCGGATGCGCCACGCGGCGACGCGCTCGTTGCTTGAACGCAAGGATGTGATTATCGTCGCTTCGGTCTCGTGCATCTACGGCATCGGCTCGCCGGAGAGTTATTCGGCGATGACGCTGGATGTCTCCGCCGGAGAAGACTTTGATCGCAAGCGTTTGCTGGAGGGCTTGGTGGAATTGCGCTATCGGCGTAATGACATGGACTTCCAGCGCGGCGCGTTTCGTGTTCGCGGGGATGTCATTGAGTTGTTCCCTGCGCACTATGAGGACAGGGCGTGGCATATTTCCCTGTTCGGGGACGAAGTTGAGGAAATCAGCGAGTTTGATCCCCTGACGGGCGAGCGTACGCGCGCACTCGATAAGATTCGGATTTTCCCGAACTCCCACTATGTGACGCCCCGGCCGACCTTGTTGCAGGCGATTGAGGGGATAAAGGTGGAGTTGCGCGAACGGCTGGACGAGTTGCATGCGGCGGGGAAATTGCTCGAAGCGCAGCGTTTGGAGGAGCGCACCATAGCGGATTTGGAGATGATGGAGACGACGGGTTCGTGTCCGGGGATTGAGAACTACTCGCGTTATTTGACCGGGCGCGCCCCGGGCGAGCCTCCGCCGACTTTGTTTGAATATCTTCCCGAAGAAGCGCTGCTGTTCGTGGATGAGAGTCATGTCGCGGTTCCGCAATTGGGAGGGATGTATCGCGGAGACTTCCGCCGCAAAAGCACGCTGGCGGAGTACGGCTTCCGGTTGCCGTCGTGCGTGGACAACCGCCCCCTCAAATTCGAGGAATGGGACAAGATGCGCCCGGCTTCAATATATGTCAGCGCAACGCCGGGTGCATGGGAAATGGAGCGCACCGACGGCGTCATTGTCGAGCAGGTCATTCGCCCGACAGGCTTGATAGACCCCATGTGCGAGGTTCGTCCGGCGGAACGGCAGGTTGAGGACCTGCTCGGGGAGTTGCGGGATGTCGCTGCGCGGGGCTACCGCGCGCTGGTAACGACCCTGACGAAGCGCATGGCGGAGGAGTTGAGCGAATATCTGCACGAGCAGGGGGTTCGCGTGCGGTATATGCATTCGGACATTGACACGCTCGAGCGCATCGAAATTGTCCGGGACTTGCGTTTGGGCGCGTTTGATGTTCTGGTAGGAATCAACCTGCTGCGCGAAGGGCTGGACATTCCGGAGTGTGCACTGGTTGCAATTTTGGATGCGGACAAGGAGGGTTTCTTGCGTTCGTCTACTTCTTTGGTGCAAACGATCGGGCGCGCGGCGCGCAACATTGACGGAAAGGTTTTGTTGTATGGCGACAAGACGACGGATTCAATGCGTTATGCTCTGGAGGAGACGAAGCGCAGGCGCGAAAAGCAGAATTTGTATAATTCGGCCAACGGCATAACGCCGGAGAGCATTCGCAAGTCCATAGGCGATATTTTGGAAAGCGTGTATGAGCGCGACCATGTGCGTGCGGATTTGGGGGCGTTAAGTTCGGCGGCACCGTCCGGCATATCGAATGCGGATGCAGGCACGGAGTCCGTGTTGGATTTTGACCCGAAGGCTAGAATGTCGGAATTGGAGAAGCGAATGTATGCCGCTGCGGAGAATCTGGAATTCGAAGAAGCTTGTCGTTTGCGCGATGAATTGCGCCGGTTGCAGCAATTGGAGTTGGAGGTTTCCGCCGATCCCTTGTTGCGCGAGTCTTCGAGTGCATCAAAACCAAAAACAAAAACGAAACAAAAGAGAAGGCGTCGTCGTTAAAATGGAAATTATTCTGTTAATATCATTGGGAGCAGTCGCACTGGCGCTGCTGCTGGGCTTGTGGAACATGATGCGGGGAGGCTCCGCATCGCTCTCGCAGACATTAATGCGCTGGCGTGTCGGGCTGCAATTTTTGGCGGTAATCGTGTTATTGATCTCTTTTTATGTGTTTGCGGGTTAGTCGGGAGCGTTTGAATGGTTCTGTTAAACAAGATTTACACGCGCGGCGGCGACGGCGGCGAAACGGCACTGGGGGACGGTTCGCGTCGCCGCAAGGATGATTTACGCGTTTCGGCATATGGCTCGGTTGATGAAACAAACGCTTTTGTCGGCGTTGCCCGCCTTTCGGTCGGAGAGGTGCCGGGATTGAAGGGTTTGAATGAAATGCTGGGGCGCATTCAAAACGACCTCTTCGATTTGGGCGCGGATTTGTGCCGTCCCTCGTCGAAGGAAGAGAGCGCTAAAAACGCGCCTTTGCGAATAACCGTTGCGCAGGTTGAGCGTTTGGAGCGGGAGATAGACGCGTTGAATGAAGGATTGGAACCGTTGCGCTCTTTTGTATTGCCGGGAGGATCGGCGGCGGGCACGCATTTGCATGTTGCCCGCACGGTCTCGCGCCGCGCCGAGCGCGAAATGGTCGCCCTCTCGCACAAAGAAGACGTCGGTGCGCCGGCGTTGCATTACATCAATCGCCTTTCGGACTTTCTGTTTGTCGCCGCGCGCTTTGCCAATGGTGCTTGCGCCGAGGGGGATGTGCTGTGGCAGCCGGGCGAGAATCGTTGAGAAGCCGCCTCTAAAACTTTAGCGAGACGGAGCGGCCTCGCTTGTTGTTATTCTTTCCTGAAAAGTTTTTTAATGCTTTCTGCCGCGTTTGTTATCAAAAGCACGATTATCGCTATGGGGATCGCAATTATGGACATCACCAGCCATGGAATAAAAAACGAAAAAAGGATTATCAGCCAAAACCACCAATCATCCAGGTTGATGTAGCGCAATTCGTCCGAACCCGACCAGATCCCGTAAGCGATTGCGGATAAAAGTAATATTTGAATTATCCCGAAGAGCGTGCTGAATGCCGTATAAGCCATGATATAGACCGTAAAGCACCCCCAGCTCTTTTTGCCGGTATTGTTGTCTCCGTACATCATCGTCCTTGCAACTCCTGCTCTGTACTTGTTGTCGTCACCGTGCTTGTGTTTTTGTCTGCCTTGCACTCTATCATAGATTGTTTTGTCCTTTTATGGAATTGCACAATTGAGGCTGCGGGTGAGGCTGCGGGGAGGTCGGGCAAATCCGGGCGGGCGCATTGATTTTCCGCGCAGGGTTTGCGCGCATGGGGGGATTTTTGCTTGACAGATTGGCTTCCGTCTTTTGTAATAGCGCACTATGAGCGAAGACGAGCAAAAACGGGACGGCGCGGACGCCCCCGCGCAGGATGCGCCTGATGCGCCCGTGCAGGACGCGCCTGCGCAGGAGGGGGACGGCAAGGCGCAGGAACAGGAAGGCGAAGCCAAGGCCGGAGAGCAATCGCAGGAAAAGCAGCTGCAGGTCAACTATTCGGTTTCCGGGGGGCTGCGAAACCGCTTGGAGCAGTTGGGCGCTTCGGTCATTTTCACTTCCTACCAATCCGGATTGCTTTACCTGATTGGCAGGCGTCCGGAGGGAGGTATCAGCATCCACCATACGCGCGTGCCCAAGCCGATGGGCATTTGTCCCGATGAGAACATCGGCGGTTTCATGGTCGCGGGCGATTACCAGATTTCCCGCTTTGTGAATGTTTTGAACAAGAACGAGTTCGCGAACAAGGCGTTCGATGCATGTTATGTCCCGAGACGGGTGTATCTGACGGGACGTTTGGACGCGCACGACATCGGGATTGAGTCGGATGGTTCGCCTTTGTTTGTGAACACGCGATACAATTGTCTCGCACGCGTGTCGGAGCGCGAAAGTTTTGAGCCGGTTTGGAAGCCCTCGTTCGTTACCGACTGGATAGATGAAGATCGCTGCCACCTTAACGGCTTGGCGATGGAAAACGGGGAAGCCCGTTATGTGACAGTGGTGTCGCGCTCGAACACGATTGACGGCTGGCGGGACCGCCGCGTGGATGGCGGTGCGGTGCTGGATGTCAAGAGCGGCGAGGTTATTTGCGACGGATTGTCGATGCCGCATTCGCCGAGATTGTATGAAGGGCGCTTGTGGATATTGAATTCGGGTACGGGGGATTTGGGTTTTGTGCATTTGGACGGCAAGCGCAAGGGGGAGTTTGAGAGTTTCGTGTTTTGTCCGGGATTTGTCCGCGGACTGGCGTTCCGGAACGGTTATGCGTTTGTGGGATTATCGAAGCCGCGTTACCAACGCTTTGAAGGCTTGGCGCTGGATGACCGTTTGAAAGAGGCGGATTCGGAGCCCTGGTGCGGCGTTCAGATTATTGACCTGTCGACGCGCGCTTGCGTGGACTGGCTTCGGATAGACGGACAGATAGCCGAGCTTTACGATGTTGATGTGCTCGCCGGGCCTGTCTGCCCGATGGCTGTGAGCGCGGATTCGAGCGAGGCCGCCCAGCTGACGAAATTTGAGAAACCCTCTTGACAATTGTCGGGACGAGCCCTAATGTGCGAACTGGTTTGAAGGGGGCTAATTCACGGTGAGTGGTGTTTTATGAAAATTCTTGTGCCGGTCAAGCGGGTTATTGACTACAACGTAAAGATACGCGTTCGCGCGGATGGCAGCGGCGTCGAAACGGCGAATGTTAAGATGTCGATGAACCCCTTCGACGAGATTGCGGTCGAGGAGGCGTTGCGTTTGCGCGAGGCCGGAACGGCGGAGGAAGTTGTTGCGGTTTCGATAGGAGAGGAATCTTGCCGCGAGACGGTTCGCGCGGCGCTGGCGATGGGGGCGGACAGGGGGATTTTAATACAGGCCGAAGGCACGCTCGAGCCGCTGGCGGTTGCGAAATTATTACAGAAAGTCGTCGAGGCGGAACAGCCGGGCCTGGTCATACTGGGCAAGCAGGCGATTGACGATGATTGCTCGCAGACGGGGCAGATGCTTGCGGCGCTGCTCGGATGGTCGCAGGGAACGTTTGCATCGAAACTGGAATTTGCCGACGGCGGCTTGCGATTGACTCGCGAGATTGACGGCGGTTTGCAGACTTTGTTTCTGACGCTTCCTTCGATCATTACGACGGATCTGCGTTTGAACCAGCCGCGTTATGCGTCTTTGCCGAACATCATGAAAGCAAAGAAAAAGCCGGTCGAGGAAAAGACACCGGCGGATTTGGGTGTCGATGTTGCTCCGCGGCTCAAAGTGCGCGAGGTTCGCGAGCCTCCGCCGAGGCAAGCGGGCATATTGGTCTCAAGCGCGGCGGAATTGGTTGATAAATTAAAGAATGAAGCGAAGGTGATCTGATGGCGACTTTACTGATAGCCGAGCATGACAATGAGTCACTAAACGAGGTGACCGCGAAATGCCTGAGCGCGGCGTGCGCCATGGAAGGCGGGGGCAAGGTCGATATACTTGTTGCCGGCGAAAATTGCGATGCGGTTGCGAAGGCCGCCGTCGCCCTGGACGGCGTCGGAAAGGTCCGCGTTGCCGATGATGCGCTGTATTCAAAGCGTCTGGGCGAGCCGATGTGCGAACTGGTCTTGTCGTTGGCATCGGAATATGACGCGATAGTTTCGGCGGCAACGACCGACGGCAAGAACTACATGCCCCGGATCGCCGCCCGCCTGGATGTTGCGATGATCTCGGAGATAACCGCCGTGGTGGAGAAGAACGTGTTTGAGCGACCGATATATGCGGGCAATGCGATTGAGGTTGTTGAGTCGGGCGATTCGAAACTGGTGCTGACCGTGCGCGCAACGGCGTTTCCCGCGCGCGAGGGCGGCGGAAGCGGCGCCATTGAGGCGGTTTCAAGCGCGGCGGACCCGAAGTTGTCGCGCTACGAGAGCGAGAATCTGACCCAGTCCGAACGTCCGGAGCTGACTTCGGCGAAGATAGTGATTTCGGGCGGACGCGGCATGGGATCGTCGGAAAATTTCGGCATGCTGGAAAAACTCGCCGACAAGCTGGGCGCGGCGGTCGGAGCGTCCCGTGCGGCGGTGGATGCGGGTTTTGTTCCCAATGATTACCAGGTCGGACAGACCGGAAAGGTCGTTGCGCCGGATTTATACGTTGCGATTGGCATCAGCGGAGCGATTCAGCATCTTGCCGGGATGAAGGAGTCGAAAGTGATCGTCGCGATCAATAAAGATGAGGAGGCGCCGATATTCCAGGTGTCGGATTACGGATTGGTTGCGGATTTGTTTGAGGCGGTTCCCGAGCTTGAGGCCGCCCTCGTTGAAGCCGGTTATTAGTTTTTCCTTGGTGGCGCGTTATGGGCGCGAATATGCATTTTCCGATTGTCGGAATTCCTTGTGATGTAAAGGAGATCAACCGCTTGTCCTATCAAATGGTCGGTGTGAAGTATATTACCGCCCTGTCGAGGTGCGCCGAAGTCTTTCCCGTGTTATTGCCGGTTGGCGAAGAGCATTTTAACCCCGATATGCTGTTTTCCCTTTGTGATGGAATCTTCCTGACCGGATCCCATACGAACGTTCATCCGGACCACTACGGGGGTGACGCTCCCCGCGAGAGTGTCTTGCTGGACGAGGCCCGCGACTCCTGCACGCTTCCGTTGATACGCGCCTGCGTCGAGAAGGGGATGCCCCTGTTTTGCGTCTGTCGCGGCTTTCAAGAGTTCAATGTTGCCTTCGGCGGCACGCTGCATCAACATCTCCACGAGTCTTCCGCGCCGGATGGCTATCCCGACCGCTTTGACCACCGTGCCGGCAAACAGGATTCCCAGGAGGTTCAATACGGTCCCGCCCATGAAGTGACCTTGAAAGAGGGAGGTTTTCTTGCATCCTTGTTGAAGGAAGAGGCGCAGGAAGGGCGCATTATGGTTAACTCCCTTCACAGCCAGGGCGTGGACAAGCCCGCTTCGAACATGCGTGTTGAAGCGTTGGCGGAGGACGGGACGATTGAGGCGCTTCATATCGCCGATGCTCCCGCTTTCGCTCTTGGAGTTCAGTGGCATCCGGAATGGCGTTGTTGGGAGAATTCGGCCTCAATGCGTTTGTATGGCGCGTTTGGCGATGCGGTTCGTGATGCCGCCGAAGCGAAAATGCCGCCAACGGGAGAGACAGTATGACCCCGGTGCCCCCGCCCTCAAGTGCGAAGTCCTTGCGCGGCTGGCTTCGTGCGAACAAAATCTCCGAGGTCGAATGCATCGTCTGCGACATGTCCGGCATCGCCCGCGGCAAGATTTTGCCGACGGACAAGTTTTTGCAGAGTTTTCAGGAAGACACGCTGCGCTTGCCGGAAAGCGTGTTCGGCCAAACGGTGGCAGGGGGTCTCGTGGAAAGTTGCGTGCTGGACGAGGTTGAGCCGGATGTAATTTTGCGGCCGGATATTTCTTCGATGCGCCTGGTTCCCTGGTATGTCGAGCCGACGGCACAGGTGATATGCGATGCGTTTTATCGGGACGGTCGCCCGGTATCGATATCGCCGCGACAGTTGCTGCGAAACATAATCGAACTCTACCGCAAGCGGGGATGGCGTCCCATTGTCGCGCCGGAGCTGGAGTTTTTCCTCGCGGCGAAGAACATAGACCCGGACTATCCGCTTGAGCCGCCGACGGGCGCGTCCGGACGTCCGGAGACCGCGCGCCAACCCTACGGAATTGACGCGGTGAACGAGTTCGATCCCTTGTTTGAGATGCTGTATGACTATTGCGAGATTCAGCGCATTGACATTGACACGCTGATTCACGAGGATGGCGCGGCGCAGATGGAGATCAACTTCCAGCACGGCGACCCGCTGGAGGTTGCCGACCAGACGTTTTTGTTCAAGCGCAGCGTTCGGCAGGTTGCCATTCGCCATGACATCTATGCGACCTTTATGGCAAAACCCTATGAGAGCGAGCCGGGAAGCTCGATGCACATTCATCAAAGCGTGACGCAGACGCGCACAAATCGCAATCTGTTTGCAGCGAAAGACAATAAGGACAGCGCGTTGTTTCTTTCACATATCGCCGGATTGCAGAAGCATCTGCCTGCGGCAATGCCGTTGATAGCGCCGAATGTAAATTCCTATCGCCGGTTGGTGAAATGGTCGTCGGCACCGATTAACACGCACTGGGGACACGAGAACCGGACGGTCGGTTTGCGCGTTCCGGAGTCGATGGCGGACTCGCGTCGTGTGGAAAACCGCGTTCCGGGTGCGGATGCCAATCCCTATCTGGCGATAGCCGCATCGCTGGCCTGCGGTTATTTGGGAATGGTAGGGAAGTTGAAACCAAAGCCGAGCGTTCAAGGGGATGCGTATGAGGAGTCGGGAGGATTGCTGCCGCTGCATTTATTGGATGCGTTGGGCAAATTCGAGGCGAGCAAAGAGTTGCGCGAGATTCTAGGCAATGACATCGTCTCGATTTATTTGGAGATCAAGCGGGCCGAACATGACGCTTACCAGCAGGTAATCAGCGCGTGGGAGCGGGAGCACCTGCTTCTTAATGTTTAGGGCTTTTTGCGCGGCGGTTGCCCAGCTTGCCGGCGGACGGTTGTTTTGACGGTTTTGGCTTGTCCATGTTGAGGGCGTCCCCGCGTCGAAGGGATTCTTTCAGGTCGCCTCGATATTCTTTGTCCCAAAGGGCGCGCTCCGGGTCAATGGTTTCAGAGTCTTTTGCAGCCTTTGCCGCGCGACGGGATTTTAGGGGAGGGGGCATTGATTTGTCTCATTGTTTTGTTGCCAGTGAACCGAACAAGGATATACACTAGTTACCCATGTCGAGGATAGAGTCACTTCACGATGCCAAACATGCACGACATGTCCGGCGCGAACAGAAACACCTCCGCGTCACCTTCGAGCGTGTTGAACTCGATGCACTGTTGTATCTATACGGACGAATGGTAAAAGCCGGGGAGTGGCGCGACTACGCACTTGACCATCTGAAGGATACGGCCATGTTTTCGGTGTTTCGCCGCTCGCAAGAGCGCCCCGTTTACCAGATAGAGAAATTCCCCAAACAAGCGCAACGACTAGGCGCCTATGCCGTCTACGATGCCGGCGGCCGAATGTTGCGTCGAAGCTCTTCCCTGCGACTGCTGCTTGCGTTCCTTGAGCAACACGTGGAGCGAAACTCCTCGCGGCACAGTTAGCGAATTTTCTACTCGCGCCTTCCGAAGAGGTGCAGCAGAAGCAGGAACAGGTTGATAAAGTCGAGGTAAAGCGCGAGGGCTCCCATGACCGATTTCCGTCCGGCAACATCCGGATGGTCGTCGGCGAGATACATCTCCTTGATCTTCTGCGTGTCGTAGGCGGTGAGGCCGGCAAAGACGAGAACGCCGCATACCGAGATGACGAACTGCAGCGCGGAACTTTGCAGGAACCAGTTCACGACCATGGCGATAAGGACTCCGATAAGCCCCATAATCAGGAACGAGCCGAACGCGGAGAGGTTCCGCTTGGTCGTGTATCCGTAGAGGCTCAATCCGCCAAATGCGGCCGCGGTGATGAAGAACACCCTGGCGATAGATTGGAAGCTATACAATGCAAAGATGGTTGCAATCGATACGCCCATCATGGCGGCATAGACAAAGAAGAGCAGGCGCGCCGTGCCCGGGGCGAGACGGTTGATTCCAAACGAAAGAACCAGAACCATCGCCAGCGGCGAGAGCATCAACACCCAGTGCATCGGGGACAGAAACAGCATCTGTCCGATGCCGGTGAAGGCGGTTTGCCCTTCGCTGGTGGTGAAACTCAGGTTGAAGACGAGCCAGGATGCGATGGCGGTCAGAGCCACGCCGAGCGCCATGTTGTTGTAGACGCCGAGCATGTAGTTCCGCAACCCTTGGTCTATGTCCTGCGCGGAAAGGGTGCTTGTGTGGAGGTTGGATCTGAAGGGGTTGGGTTCCATGGTCTGAATCTCCTTAGTTGAGGTGTTTAGGCATAATTTATGGGTTTTTGCAGAAAATGCAAGTGTTGTTTAAGGCCGATTCTGCATGATACAACCCTATTCGGGGTTAATTTCGGGGCAGGCGTCTCCGTATTTTTATGGAATATCCCCAAAAACGCTTGATTCTACCCGTAAACAGCCCTAGATTGGAGCCTCGGCACGAGGAGAGATTGTAATAGGCGGGACCGAAAACCCGGGGAGTTCAAGGGTTTTGGAGATTATTCAGTTTATCATCGCCAATATGGACCTCATCGGCGAGCGTGCGTTGGAGCATCTCACCATTGTATCCGTAGCCGTGGGCTCCGCTATTTTGACAGGCGTGCCCATCGGCATTGCAATCACGCAAAACGAACGGGCCGCAAACACCGTTCTCTACGTTGCGTCCATCATCATCACGATTCCCTCCATCGCCCTGTTCGGTTTGATGATTCCCATCCTCTCGACCATCGGGTACGGCATCGGTTTCCTTCCCGCGGTTATCGCCGTGCTGCTCTATTCCCAGCTGCCGATTATCCGCAACACCTACGCAGCCATCAAAAACATTGATCCGGCGCTGCGCGAAGCCGCCAAGGGCGTCGGCATGACATCCGTGCAGCGTCTCGCCAAAGTGGAGATTCCCCTTGCCGTTCCTGTTATCATGGCAGGAGTGCGCACGGCCGTGGTCATGAATATCGGCGTAACGGCAATTGCCACTTATATCGGTGCAGGAGGGTTGGGATCCTTCATCAGCCGGGGAATCTCCCAGTCCGACCCGCGCCAACTGATAACCGGCGCGCTGGCGGTAAGCCTCCTGGCGATTATTGCCGATTACGGGTTGCTCTGGATCCAGCGTCGCCTCACACCACTGGGAATGCGTTAGGAGCGATATCATGATTACTTTGGAAAACCTCACTAAGGTATTCGAAACCGCAAAAGGTTCGATTGTGGCCACGGATCGCATTTCGATGACCGTGCAGAGCGGGGAGACATGCATCTTGTTGGGCCCCTCGGGATGCGGCAAGACCACCACCATGAAGATGGTCAACCGTTTGATTGAGCCCACTTCCGGTAAAATTTTTATCGACGACAAGGATACAAGCGATTATGACGCCGTTGCCCTGCGGCGCACGATAGGTTACGTGATTCAGCAAATCGGCCTGTTTCCCAACATGACGGTGGAAGAAAACATCTGTGCGGTTCCGGACTTGCTCGGCTGGGAGAAAGACAAGTCGCGCAAGCGCGCCGGGGAGTTGCTGGAGATGCTGGCTTTGGAGCCTGCCGTTTTTCTCAAGCGTTTCCCCAAGGAACTTTCCGGCGGACAGCAGCAGCGCATCGGCGTTGCCCGCGCTCTTGCCGCGGACCCGCCGGTATTATTGATGGACGAGCCTTTCGGCGCCATCGATCCCATTAACCGAGAGGTTATCCAGGACGAGTTTTTGAAAATGCAACGCGCCATCCACAAGACCATCATGTTTGTAAGTCATGATATCGACGAAGCGGTCAAGATGGGCGATAAAATTGCAATTTTCCGGGAGGGCAAGCTGGTGCAATATGACACGCCGGACCGCATTCTCTCCCATCCCGCCGACGGCTTTATCGCGGATTTCGTCGGCAGTGACAGAACCCTCAAGCGTCTGCGTCTGTTAACCGTTGTGGATGCTCTTGAGTCCGACAGGCCAAGCGTACAGCCGTCCGATGACATCCAAACCGCCGTCCGCTTGATGCGCGAGCGCGGACATCAAAACATCGTTGTGGTTTCCCAGGCCAACAAGCCGGTCGGATCCCTGCACCTCAACGACATTGCGGAACTATCCGGACAGGTCGGCGATCACCAGGCTCCCTTGCCCGTATTAATCCGCATGGAAGAGGATTTGCGTTCTGCTGTTTCTTCCATGTTTCGTCATGACCGAAGCTGGCTCGTCGTGGTTGATAGCGAAGGCAAGTTCGCCGGAAACATCACACAACGCGGCATCACCCATCATCTTGGCACTACCTACAAAGAGGTTTCTTCAACATGAACGCGGCCGCATATCAAGGGGTTCTGCGACGCGTCGCCATCTTTACAGGGCTGTTTTCCATCTTCCTGCTCGGCGTCGTAACCGAGCGCATGAATCTGGTCGTCGATATTACCCAGAACTACTGGGACGACATCACCTATTTGATGGTCGAATATATCTACCTTGTTCTCATTTCCGGCGGGCTTGCCATTCTGGTCGGCGTGCCGCTGGGCATCTTGCTCTCCCGTCCCTTCATGTTGCGCTACTCCGAAGGGGTGATGCAGGTTTTTAATATCGGAACGACTCTTCCCTCCCTTGCCATTTTGGCGTTGTCCATGAGTTTTCTGGGTATCGGCAAGACACCGGCAATCTTCGCCCTGTGGGTTGCAACCCTGCTGCCGATTGTGCGCAACTCCTATACCGGACTGCGCGCGGTTCCGTCCTTTCTGCTGGAGGCGGCGCGCGGGATGGGGATGACTCCGGGGCAACTTCTCTTGAGGGTGGAAATTCCCAACGGGCTTTATGTTATTTTCGCAGGCATACGCACGGGCATAGCAATCAATATCGGCACGGCGCCGCTGGCGTTCCTTATTGGCGGAGGCGGGCTCGGCGAGTTGATTTTCACGGGAATCAGCCTTAATGAATTAGGAATGATGCTCTCGGGTGCCATCCCGGTGGCGTTTCTCGCGGTGCTGACGGATTTTCTTCTCGGGCAAATCCAGCGCTTCACCGTTTCCAAAGGAGTTAATCCGGATGCTTAATTTCCACCGCCGGTCATTTCCGGCATCAACACAACCATCTAACAACAATACAAGGAGAAAAACTATGTTTGCACGTTTGTTTACAACAGCCTTTTCGTTTTTACTGCTGGCGACCCCGGCTCTTGCCCAGGAGCTCACCGTTGGAGGCAAGAACTATACGGAACAGTTTCTCATGGCGGAGATGACAACCCAGTTACTCGAAGGTCATGGTTATGATATCAACAAAGTCGATGGCATGGGCTCGTCACTTCTCCGCCAAGGCCAGGAAAGTGGCGAGGTGGATGTCTATTGGGAGTACACCGGTACATCGCTGATTACTTACAACAAGGTGAAGGAGAAACTCTCTTCCCGGGAGACCTACAATCGAGTCAAGGAGCTCGACAAGGCAAAAGGAATCATTTGGCTCAACCCGTCCCGGGCGAACAACACGTACGCCCTTGCAATGCGCAAGTCGGATTCCGCCGACAAGGGTATTTCAAGCCTGAGCGACATGGCGGTCGCCTATAATGACGGCAAGAAACTTTCCATGGGTGTCAACGCCGAGTTTTCCCAACGCCCCGACGGTCTGCCGGGCCTTGAAGAAGCCTATGGCTTCAAGACGGGCAGGGCAAACCGGGTGCCGCTGGAAACCGGTTTGATTTACACCGCACTCAACGAAGGAGAAATTGATATTGGTTTGGTGTTTTCCACGGACGGGCGCATTGCCGGTTTCAACTTTATTGTGCTTGAGGACAACAAGGAATTCTTTCCTGCATATGCACTCACGCCAGTCGTGCGACGCGAGATTCTGGATGCAAATCCTGATTTAGAGGGTTTGCTTAATGACCTTTCTTCCAAATTGGATGATGAGACCATGCAGTCACTCAATTCCAGGATCGATATCGATAAAGAGACCGTTGAGGAAGTTGCTGCCTCTTTCCTTAAGCGGCACAACCT
>JAPOUU010000006.1 GCA_026708505.1 Hyphomicrobiales bacterium
GAAATTGCTTATCGGATTGAAGCATGGTGCGGGAGAAACCCGGATCTCCATGCGGTCATTTGCGCCAATGATTGGTGGAACGAATCCGCAAACGAGAGCGAGGTTGCTTACCGGATTGAGGCATGGTGCGAGGTAAACCCGGATCTCCATGCGGCTCTTTGCGCCAATGATTGGTGGCAACAGTCCGGAAACGAAAGCGAAATTGCTTATCGGATTGAAGCATGGTGCGGGAGAAACCCGGATCTCCATGCGGTCATTTGCGCCAATGATTGGTGGAACCAATCCGGAAACGAGAGCAAAGTTGCTTATCGGGTTAACTTGTGGTGCGAGACAAACCCGGAGCTCTATGCGGCCCTTTGCGACAATGTTTGGTGGAACGAATCCGGAAGCGAGAGCGAAGTTGCTTACCGGATTGAGGCATGGTGCGAGGTAAACCCGGATCTCCATGCGGCCCTTTGCGCCCATGATTGGTGGCAACAGTCCGGAAACGAAAGCGAAATTGCTTATCGGATTGAAGCATGGTGCGGGAGAAACCCGGATCTCCATGCGGTCATTTGCGCCAATGATTGGTGGAACGAATCCGCAAACGAGAGCGAGGTTGCTTACCGGATTGAGGCATGGTGCGAGGTAAACCCGGATCTCCATGCGGCTCTTTGCGCCCATGATTGGTGGCAACAGTCCGGAAACGAAAGCCAGGTTGCCGGATTGGACGGCGGTGGGCAGGAATTTGCCTACGGTGGAACGGACAAATGGAGATGCTTGTTTGGTGATGTCGGAGCCTGCGGAAGAGCATTCCCGGAACAGCGCGCGCCCGGAGATTTAAGGAGTCACCCGGAAACGCAAATAACCAATCTCATGAGTTATTGTCAGAAACACGGCAATTGCATGATGTTCGAGGATAAAGACCAAGACGGTACATTCGAAATTGTCGGCAAGTATCATGACAGCAGGAGTCTGGATTTGAGTCGAGACAGGAAGGACTATAATGAGTATCTCAAGAGTTTTGCTTACGGCGGATGTAAAATGAGAAATGACGGAGCCGTTGTGTGTCCCGGCGATGCTTGGAATTCTGATTATCCGGACTCCGACTCCACGGACGGTTTCGGCGGAAGGAGTGTTGCCGATTCAGGCGATGAAGGTTCCACTTCGGAGGCAGGGCAGAGACCGAACGAGGTAGAAGGAAAGGACAGAGGCCTTTAATAATCGGCAAGGAGTAGAACGGTGAAAACGACGCTGATAACAACTTTTGTCTTTGCCTTGGTGGTGTTCGCGTTTAACGCAAATCCTGTAGTGGCAGGGGACAGCAGCAAGCCTTGGTCTCTCAATCTCCCCCATGTCAATGAATTGAAAGACCGGGACCAAGACGAAGACGATACAAACCAATATGCCCAATCGGAGCCCGGTTTCCAGTGGTCGTGGGAGCAAGATTCCAACACCGGCAATTGGGGCTGGGTTAAAAAATATCTCAACGAAGGCGGCAAATCAGGCGAGCAGGTTGCTTTTGACACTGAGCATTGTTGGTTGACAATTAGCGGTGAGGTCGATTGTGATTATTCCGACTATTGGTGGAACCAACAAAACGGGGAAAGGGAAATTGCCCTTCCTCATCCGCCGATAGGTGTGTGCGATCCACATACTGCGGGCACATACTGCCCTTCGAAGGATCAGGATGAAAACAATCTTGCCGGTTTAACTCGCAGAGAGAAGCAACAGCAAGACGAAGACGATTGGAACGCCTGGATAAGGGCGCAGTTTGCCGGATTAAGACCGGGGCAGCGGAGACATCTGCACGATAAAGAAAAATGGCAATCTTGGGTGCAGAAGCAATTTGCCGGTTATGTGGACCATTGCAGTCAAACCGGCAATTGCATGATGTTGGAAGACGCTGAATCCAGAGACGGTTTCGGTGGAAGGGATGTTGCCGATTCAGGTGATCAAGGTTCCACTTCGGCGGCAGGTGCGGACGGGCAATAAGCCGGTTTCCATCCCGGGATTTAACCCCCATCAAGCATTAATTCGATGGGGGTTGTTTTTATCCATCGCCGAAATCCCGGATACGGGTTATTGAATATCTCTCATGCTCATCACTGCGTAGAGAGCCGAACTGCTCCCGAAGCTTATGAAGGCCAGCCCTGCGACCACTTGGACGTAAACGCTCCATTTCAAAACAAAGGATTGGATGTTTTTCAGTGTAAAAAAGCCTCCGACCATCCCGTGAAATACAATTGAATTCAGAAAAAATCCCGAGATTGCCAAAGCGACGGAAAAAATCCCCATCTCGGACAGGGGGAGAGTGGTTGCGAAGATGCTTGCAAAAAACAGCGCCGATTTCGAGTTTGAGATGTTTACGAGAAACCCGGAACGAAAAGCCGAACGCAACGATATTTTGTTTTCTTCGAGATTTCCTTTGGACAGAATGTTTTTTGTTTCCTTGTCTGGAGGGGATTGCGGCTGTTTCCGGAACGACCAAAGGAATTTACTTCCGAGATAAATCAGATAACCCGCCCCGGCGATGTTGAGGAGTCCGAATAAAGCATCGCTGATTACGCGTCCGCCAAGCCAAATGCTCAACACCACGCCGGTCGAGAAAACAACGCCGGCGGACGCAATTCCCAATGTCGTCATTGCCACGGCGGCGCGTCCGGCCGACGAGACGGACAAAAGCATGAAATGGTTCTGCCCGGGCACCATCATTGCGAGGGCTTGAATGCCGAGGCAAAGCGCTAATCCGTTGTAAAAATCCATTCAAACCACCGCCTTAAATACGAACATCCATTCATCCAATCGAGTTCGGGAGATTTTCGCTCCCGCCCATTATCGCTCAATGTTCAGGCTTTATAGCAACAATTATTGCTTTGACATAGGTGAAAAACCCCTTTGTAATTTGCCAATATCCGAAACAAGAACTTGAAAGGTTGTAACGATGAGAATAACAATTACGGCGCTCGCCATCGCTTTTGTTTTTCTTGGATGGGAAACGGCAACATCCAATCCGATGTTGACCGAGCTGAAATCGAAACAGATTGAATATGACATTGTCCATGAGGTGACTTATGAAGAATGCCATCGCGAAGCGCAAAGGATTGCCGACCAATATGAAGAAAAAGATTTTCAATTATATTTTCACGGCGACGGCATAACCTTGTTTAAAATCATTTCCCGCAACGGCGATAAATACAGAATTTCCTGCGACAGAGAACTCACGATGCGTGTACTTAAATTTACAGGTGATCTGTTCTCGGGGCTTTGAAATTGATTTGAATTGAAACCATGCCGGTTTCCAACAAGGAACTTGTTGGAATTTGGTTTGCGGCGGTTTTCGAGGTATGCTCGCTCCCACGGGCGATGGGGCGCGTCTTCCAAAAGGTCTATGTTCAACCTACGACTCTGCGTCTCATCGCCTATTTCCGCCTCTCGCACGGAAAACTCCCGCAAACTCCCCGCAGGCGGTTTTCAAACGACACCGGCTGTTTTTCGGCGGCGTGTCGGCGGGGATTGCAGCCTCTTTTGCGTCTTGGTGGAAATTTGAGCAAAAGTTGGGTAATTTTTTCACACAATCTTTCCCGGGCGCATTTCCCCTTTTTTCCTTCAACCGTTTCCGTACACTCCACGCCACGACACCGCCGCAATGACATCCCTCCCAGATCTTCCCGCCATCACACTTAACACAAACGGCGCCACCCGAATCACGGCGGACGGGGAAATCCAATTCCTTGAACTTGATGCCGCGTGTGAACAGCTTGAACACGAGCCCCACATTCTCTGTCACAAGCCCAGCATCCGCAAACATTTCGAAAAAATAAGACTCCATCCGCAAAGCGCCGATGTCTTGGAACTCTTTGCTTTCGTTTTTCCCGCACGATTCTGTGCACCATCGCCCGGGGGATTGGCGCAGGCGTTGGAGATGTCTCCGCCGCAAGACGCAACAGCTTCAACGAGCTTTCTTTACGAAGGAGCGGTCGAATTGCTTAAACGGTGCGCCAAATTGGCGGCGTCGGATTCTTGCGTTGCCATTGCCCACGTCATGAACGATGCAGGATGGATTTGGGGCGAAAGCGTCCTTGAAGCCTTGGGCAATCCCGAAGTCCCGGCAACGTCGCGCAATCCCCTGCACGTCTGGAACGCCCTGCCCGAATGGAAAGAAGTTCCGACACGGAACACCGAAGGAGGCCATGAAATTAAGGAAGGCGAGGCGAGCGAACGCCTTGAACAACTGCTTGCAAAAGACCGGCGCCTGCCCCGGGACGGGCAGTTCAAATATGCCGAAGGTGCCGCCGAAGCGTTCGCGCCGCGCCAGGAACACAATCCTGCGCAAATCGTTCTCGCGGAAGCGGGCACGGGCATCGGTAAAACGCTCGGTTATCTCTCCGGCGCGGATGTTTGGGCGCATCGAAATCAAGCGCAGGTGTGGATCTCCACATACACCAAGAATCTTCAATCCCAGCTGGAAAAAGAAACCGGCCTCCTCTTCGCCAACGAA
Organism: Hyphomicrobiales bacterium; assembly: GCA_026708505.1. GTDB lineage: Bacteria > Pseudomonadota > Alphaproteobacteria > JAPOUT01 > JAPOUT01 > JAPOUT01. The sequence goes on from JAPOUU010000006.1 coordinate 4,481, forward strand.
CACGAACAAAGAAACGAAGTCGTTTTACGCAAAGGCCGAGACAACTATCTCTGCTTGTTGCGGCTGGAAGATTGGTTGGGACATGCATCAATGGATCCGACGCAAATGATTCAAGCGGGATTGATTGCACGATGGGTATCTCGAACCACGGACGGCGCGCTGGATGGCGGTGACTTTCCGAATTGGTTGATGAGCGATGTGCAAAATCCCGTCAACGAAATTCGAGACAGAAACAGGGAATGCATTCACGCATCGTGCCCGCACTATCGAAAATGTTTTGCCGAGTCCGTCGCAAGGCGTGCACGTCAAGCTCCCTTTGTTCTTGCCAACCACGCCCTCGTTATGACGCGGCTGGCGCGATCGCAAACCGATATGGTCGACAAAGAAAACTATGAAAAACCCGGTGCGGAATTCCCGTCGCGATTCATTTTTGATGAAGCACAGCACCTCTTTGACGTCTCCGACGGAGTCTTCTCGCTGCATTGTTCCGCCCTGGAAATGGGGAGGCTGCGGCGCTGGATTGTCGGCACACCCGCCCGTCGAAGACGAACAAGAGTGCGGGGGTTGCGCGCGCGCGTCCTCGATATCCTGAAACACGCAAACGAAGACATTGAACAACTGCTTGCGGACATCTCGGCGCAAGCCCGCATACTCGCCGGACCCGAATGGCGCAACAATCTCGAAAATGAAGCGCCCAAAACCGAGGGTGAAATCTTTCTCAACCATGTTAAGCAGACAACCCTCGAGGGCAACCGGAACGAACAAAACGGCTTCTATAGCATTGACATCCCCTGCGTTGACCTTCCCGGTCCTTTACTCGAAAGTGCGGCGTCTCTGGCCGAAGAGATGAGAATTTTACAAGGTCTACTCGAACAGCTTTGCGAACAGATCATCAGGACGGACACTGCCGACAATAATGATGACAGCGGCCAAAGCGCCGAAACCCTCATTAGCAACATTCATCGGCATCCTGTCGCGCAACTCTCGCAGTGGCGCAAGATGCTCGAAAATCCCATCACGCCGCAAGAAAACACCGAGGAAAAAAATAAATTCATCGACCGCTTTCTCATCGAGCGCAAACAAGGACGAATTGTTGACGTCGGCATGCATAGACATTGGATTGATCCGACCGAACCTTTTGCACGGCAGCTGCTTGAACCCGCACAAGGCGCTCTTATAACATCGGCAACCCTTCATGATTCCAGTTCCGAGATAGGCGCCGGTGATGCAAACGAAAACGGCTTTGACTGGAAAATTGCGGAAATGCGAACCGGGGCCGCGCACCTCGCGATTCCGCCAAAACGATTCTCCGTCAACTCGCCCTTCAACTACCAACAACAAGCCAAAATCTTTGCTGTCAGTGGCATTGACCACAAAGACGAAGCCGCCGTTGCAAACGCATACAGCCAGCTTTTTCTCGCTGCCGGCGGCGGCGGTCTCGGGCTTTTCACCGCCGTCAGAAGACTCCAGCAAACCCATCCGCACATCGCTTCCCGGCTCCAAGACAAAGGCATCGACCTCTTCGCGCAACATGTGGACGCCATGGACACCGCAACCCTCATGAACATTTTCCGAACCATTGAAGCCAGTTGCCTGCTCGGTTGCGATGCTATGCGCGACGGCGTTGATGTGCCCGGACGTTCGCTCCGCATCGTTGTTCTCGATAAAATTCCATACGCGAGAACCGATGTCCTCCACAGAGCGCGGCGCAAACATTTTGGCGGATCAACTTACGATGACATGCTCACACGATTCCGTTTGCGCCAGGCTTTCGGAAGACTTATTCGCACCGAAGACGACAAAGGCGTCTTCATTCTGCTGACAAGACTTAGCTCAAGGTTTCGCGAGGCCTTTCCCGCCGATGTAACTCCCGAAACCCTCACCCTTGAGGACGCCGTTATCCAAACCCGCGATTTCCTGCAACCAAAACAAAATGGCACCGATTCGCCGCAATAGAGCCGAATCACATCCCCTGCTCCTCGAAACATATTCAAACCTCTTGCTTTCTGCGCGAATTTGCGTAAGACTACCGGAACGTTAGGAAGCGTTCGTCAAAAGCCAACAACGAATATGTCAGGGATGGCATGCATAAGATTGCCCTTGTCGATGACGATCGCGATATTATCGTCGCTCTAACCGATACGCTCGAAGCCGAAGGATATCTCGTGCGTTGCTACGGCGATGGTCAAAGCGCGTTGCCGCAACTTCTCGAGAATCCTCCCGACCTCGTCATCTCGGATATCAAAATGCCGCGCATGGACGGAATGGAATTGCTCCGGAGGTTGCGTGAAAAGTCCGACCTGCCTCTGATCTTTTTCTCCTCCAACAACGAGGAGATGGACGAAATCCTCGGGCTTCGGGGCGGTGCCGAAGACTTCATCAAGAAACCCGCATCCTTGCGACTGCTCGTTGAGCGCGTCAAAGTCGTGTTGCGTCGACAACGCCGCCTCAGAAAACATTCCCAAACCGATGCAAAATCCTGTATAAACACAAGGGGGGATTCAAACACTGAAGGAAGTTTTATGAAAACAGGCGCGCAAGACTATAAAATTGCAGACATTTCGCTCGCATCATGGGGGCGCAAGGAAATCACTATCGCTGAAACCGAAATGCCGGGGCTGATGTCTTTGCGCGATGAATATGCCAAACAGCAACCCCTCGCCGGCGCGCGCATTACCGGCTGTCTGCATATGACCGTACAAACGGCGGTGCTCATGGAAACGCTTATCGCCCTCGGCGCGGAACTTCGATGGTCGTCCTGCAATATTTTCTCCACGCAGGACCATGCCGCGGCGGCAATGGCCGAACGAGGCATCCCGGTATTCGCGTGGAAGGGTGAAGGCGAAGACGAATATTGGGAATGCATCCGAAAAACCATAGCGCCCGAAAACGGATGGCGCCCAAATCTTCTGCTTGATGACGGCGGCGATCTTACCCTTGTAATGCACAACGAATACGCCGAGGAGATCAAAGGCGTTCAAGGTGTTTCCGAAGAAACCACTACGGGCGTTGCGCGCCTCCACGAGATGCATCGCGAAGGCACTCTGAAAATTCCGGCTTTTGATGTCAACGGCTCGGTCACCAAATCCAAATTCGATAACCTCTACGGGTGCCGTGAATCCCTTGTCGACGGACTCAAACGCGCAACCGATGTCATGGTTGCGGGCAAAACCGTTGTCGTGTGCGGATACGGTGACGTCGGCAAAGGCTCGGCACGATCGCTCAGGGGCCAGGGCGCGCGCGTGCTCGTTACCGAGATTGATCCCATTTGCGCCTTGCAAGCCGCAATGGAAGGTTATCAAGTCACAACAATGGATGAAGCCGTTTCCGTTGGCGACATCTTCATCACCGCAACCGGAAACCGCGACATCATTACCATTGACCATATGCGTGAAATGAAAGACAGGGCGATCGTCGGAAACATCGGGCATTTCTGCAACGAAGTTCAAGTTGACGCCCTGCGCAACTACACGTGGCACAATGTCAAACCGCAAGTTGATGAAGTCGAATTTCCCGACGGAAAGCGAATCATTCTTCTTGCCGAGGGGCGCCTGTTGAACCTTGGTTGTGCAACAGGACACCCCAGTTTCGTTATGAGCGCGTCTTTCACAAACCAAGTTCTCGCACAGATAGAGTTGTGGAACAACGCAGACAAACTCGAACGTAAAGTTTATCAATTACCTAAACATCTCGATGAGAAAGTTGCGCGCCTCCACCTTGAAAAACTTGGCGCGAAACTCACCGAGCTCAGCAAAACTCAAGCCGAATACCTCGGCATCGATAAGCAAGGTCCCTACAAACCGGAGTCCTATCGCTACTAACGCGCATGCAGGAACGCCACGACGAGAAATCCGCGCAAGCGCAAAAAATGCAGGCTATCGGACAACTCGCCGGAGGCATTGCACACGACTTCTCAAATCTATTAACCGCAATTATCGGTTCATGCGACTTGTTGTTGCAAAACAGAACGCTTGAACAAGCCGACAGCGACGAAGTCGAAGAAATCCGCCGCAACTCCAAACGCGCCGCCGCGCTTGCACAGCAACTCCTCGCGTTCTCCCGGCAGCAATCCCTCCAGCCGCAGGAAGCCTCGCTGGTTGATGTGCTTGCAGATTTAGGAAATCTGCTGCGGCACTTGCTTGGCGAAAAAATAACACTTCGAGTCCGGTGCCAAGATAATCTCTGGCCGGTGCGCGTCGACATCAATCAGTTCGAACAAGTCATCGTCAACCTCGCCGTCAACGCTCGGGACGCTATGCCGAGCGGTGGAAACGTTGTCATTGATGCCGAAAACATTCGTATTGACGCTCGCCACGACATTCTTCCCGCTGGCGAATATGTGCTCTGTAAGGTTACCGACACCGGTGGCGGTATTTCACCTGAAAACATGCAACGGATATTCGAGCCTTTCTTTTCCACTAAAGAGCGGGGACGAGGAGTTGGCTTGGGACTCGCAACCGTGCTTGGAATCGTCCGGCAATCCGGCGGGTTCATTCTTCCCGAAAGTACACCGGGACAAGGTTCGGTCTTCCGGGTTTATTTACCGAGGTTTGTGACGAACCATTCTGCAAACACTGGCACAAACGCCTCCGCGGATTTTGAGAACATGGAAATCCCCGTGGCCGAACCCGCCGCACCGAAACAACCGCATCACATTCTTGTTGTCGAAGACGAAGAAGGCGTGAGGCGTTTTGCGGTTCGAGCGCTGCAACGCAGAGGTTTTCTCGTCTCTCAGGCCGCAAATGCCGAGGAGGCTCTGCAAATGTTGGAAAAAAATCCCGATGCGGAAAAAATTGCGTTGCTGCTTTCCGATGTCATTATGCCCGGAATTGACGGTCCGCAATTGGCGATGCAATTACGCAAAACTCACCCCGACATTCGCGTGCTGTTTATGTCCGGATACGGATCCGGTAAATTCCGCGATGCACTCGAGAGCGGAAATGTGGTTGATTTTCTCGCTAAGCCCTTTAGTCTTAAACAACTCATCACACGCGTCGGGCAGGTGCTCGAAACCGGCTGATGGGGGATCGTCTAACGGTAGGACTACGGACTCTGACTCCGTCAATCCAGGTTCGAATCCTGGTCCCCCA
>JAPOUU010000075.1 GCA_026708505.1 Hyphomicrobiales bacterium
GGTAATCAAACCGGTAGTGAAAGACGAGGTAATCTCGATGCCCTTGCTGTTCGCCATTGGAACATCCAAACCAAAATTCGGAGCATCCGTCACGGTGAAGGGGCCGGTCGTCGAAGCCGTAAGACTTACGGTTCTGTCCATCGAATTCGCCGGGTCCGCGCAACGCGCCGTCCCGGCGGGCTGACCGGCAGTCGCACAAGTCCCCGCTTCAACCGGCGAGGTCGTTGACAGCAACGCGCCGAGCGCAAGCGCCGATGCGCCGGCCAGAAACGGCGCAAAGGATATTAGACCTTTTGAGGTTTTTCTAAGCCGTCCGCCTCGAATTAAGTTCGGGGGGGGGGGGGGGGGGGTCAAAACCGTTGAAGCAACAACGGTTGCGGAGTGAAACAGGTTCATTCGGTGGGCCCTCTCTTGCGCTAATAAAATGAAACTACGAATCGACTCTATCAGCACGCCCTACAACGGTCAAGGGTTTTTCAACCCCAAAACAAAATCGTATGACCTTATTGCTCCTATCATCCCACAAAGTTCCGAAATAAGGATTGAAGATTTTTGGCGTAAAATGGGGCAAAATTCACCATTTTTAGAAATCCGTCGAATTCTGTCATACATCCACGAAAACTTCGAATCCGCCGAATATCATCCTTTTGCCATCGAAGAGTTCGGGAATATCACCGCATCGAAACCCTCCGGACGCCCTGACCCTTTTCCACGCTCTATCGCAAACTTCCTTTGACGGCCATGATATCCAGGAAAATACAACCCCTTCTCCTTCTTCGCGTTTTACCGCCAAAGGGAAAGAAGTCACCTTTCCGTCAGGAATATCAACCTCCCAACATTCGACCATTCCCAGCGCGCCGTGTTCGCGTAATTCCGCACCGACTTTCTCGGAATGTTTCTGATACGCTTCGCGATTCCCGACAGGAACCGCAGCGACCAGCCCTTGTACGTAAGCCATGTTACTCCTGCCTTTCCCAATTGCTCCAAATCAAATTTCAGACTATCCTCATATGCAATGATACGACAAAATGAACGCAATATCAAGCTCTCAGAAGAAGTCTCCGATGAGGTCGCGACGACCACGTGTTACATGTGCGCGTGCCGATGCGGCATCAAAGTGCATCTCAAAAACGGAAAACTCCGTTACATCGAAGGTAATAAAAATCACCCGGTCAATAAAGGGGTCATCTGCGCGAAAGGATCGGCAGGCATCATGCAGCAGAATTCTCCTGCTCGACTCCGAAAACCCTTGTTGCGAACCGGCGAACGCGGAACCAAAAGCTTCAAAGAAATCGAATGGAGCGAAGCCCTCGACATCGCAACAAAATGGCTGCGGGATGCACGTGAAAAAAATCCGCGGCAACTCGCTTTCTTCACCGGACGCGACCAGAGCCAGTCGCTCACCGGCTGGTGGGCAATGCAGTATGGAACCCCCAACTACGCGGCACACGGAGGTTTCTGTTCGGTCAATATGGCGGCGGCGGGGCTTTATACCTTCGGCGGCTCTTTCTGGGAGTTTGGCGAGACCGACTGGCAGCACACAAAGTATTTTCTTCTGTTCGGAGTCGCAGAAGACCACGCTTCTAATCCTCTCAAAACGCAGCTCGGGCGATTAAAAGAACGCGGCGTTAAATTCGTTTCCATCAATCCGGTTCGAACCGGATACTCCGCCATCGCAGACGAGTGGCTGGGCATTCGCCCGGGAACAGACGGGCTCTTCGTTGGTGCGCTCATACACGAGCTCATCAAGGCCGGAAAAGTCGACTTTGACTATCTTCAACGTTACGCAAACGCTGCATGGCTCGTCCTCCAAGATGAAAACTCCGAGCAAGAAGGACTCTTTGCGCGCGACCCGTCCGGCAACATCCTAATTTTTGATGAAAACACAAATACGGTGGTTCCCGCCGACCAAGCAAACACCAAGCCGAGATTGCTCGGCGAAGTCAAACTTTCCAGCGGACAAACTGCGACACCTGTTTTCCAACTTCTTGCAAAACGATTCCTCGAGCCCGAATACGCGCCCGAAAATGTCGCCAAGATCACCGGCATTAACGCCGAAACCATCAAGCGCATCGCCGCTGAACTTGCACACACGGCTTTCGAACAAGAAGTGCGCCTCGACATCCCGTGGACCGACTCCAATGGCAATCATCACACGCAGACCATCGGCCGCCCGATCGGCATGCATGCCATGCGCGGAATCTCGGCGCACTCGAACGGTTTCCATACATGTCGGATGATTCACATCCTGCAAATCCTTCTCGGCAGCATTGACTGCCCCGGCGGCTTTCGCTACAAGCCCCCCTACCCCAAGCACGCGCCGCCGCATTTAAAGCCTTGCCGACAAGAAAGTTCTCCCTGCGAGCCACTGCCCGGACCGCATCTTGGTTTTCCCGAAAATCCCGACGAGCTTTTAGTCGATGCCGCCGGCAATCCCACACGCATTGACAAGGCATTCAGCTGGGAAGCGCCCCTTGCCGCACACGGACTCATGCATGCCGTGATCGCAAACGCCGCCCGGCACGAACCCTATCCCATCGATACGCTCTTCCTCTACATGGCAAACATGGCGTGGAACTCATCCATGGACACCGCCGCAACTCTTGAGCATCTCACCGCAAAAGACCCGAACGGAGAATACAAAATCCCCCGCATTATTTACGTGGACGCGTATGACTCCGAAACTGTTGCGTATGCCGACCTTATCCTGCCAGACACTACATATCTCGAACGATGGGACTGCATCTCGATGCTGGATCGTCCCATCTCGGAGCCTGACGCCGCCGCCGATGCGATACGACAGCCGGTGCTGGACGCCTCCCGCTCCGGCCGGGATGTGCGTCCGTTCCAGGATGTTCTCATTGAGCTCGGCGCACGCCTCGAATTGCCCGGATTCGTCAACAAAGAGGGCAAGCCCCTATATCCCGGCGGCTATGCCGACTACATTGTCCATCACGAACGCGCGCCCGGCATCGGCCCGCTATCCGGCTGGCGTGGGAATAACGGCGATGAGTTCGGCGTCGGCGACGCCAATCCGCAGCAACTCGACCGCTACATCGAAAACGGCTGCTTCCATCTTTCTCCCCTCCCGCAATCGCAACGATATTATCGACACGCCAATCGCGACTACCTGCAATGGGCAGCATACATGCGATACCGCGAAGACACATCGCCGACAATCTTCCAACTTTATCTCGAGCCAATGCAAAAGTTCCGGTTGGCGGCCTGCGGGAAGCGCGAACCTGCGCCGCCGGAATCCGAGCGCGAACGCATCCGTCGCTACTTCGATCCGTTGCCGCTTTGGCATGCGCCGTTATCCTGGAACGCGGAAGGCGGCGACTGCTTCCACGCAATCACGCAACGTCCCATGGCAATGTACCACTCGTGGGGATCGCAAAATCCATGGCTGCGGCAAATACATACCCGCAACTTTCTCTACATCCATAAAGACAAAGCCGCCGCACTGGATCTCAACGACGGCGACGTCGTTTACCTCTACAACGCCGACCAAAAACAAACCCGCATCAAGGCTCGCATCCGTACCTCCGATGGAACCAATCCCGACACCCTCTGGACATGGAACGCCATCGCAAAACGGTCCGGCGCATGGTCCCTTGCAAAAGACTCGCCCGAAACGCGCAACGGCTTTCTCCTCAACCACCTTATTGCGGAAGCATTGCCGTCCTCGGAGACCCGATACTCCAACAGCGACCCCGTCACCGGACAAGCGGCATGGTATGACCTGCGCGTCCGAATCGAGAAGGCTCCCGCGCACGAACAACACGAGGACATCCAAGAGCCGCGGCTCGAACATCTCGGAGAGGCCGATTTCCTGCCGCCTGCACCATCCAACCTGTGCTACGGCGAAGACTTTGCCGAAAAACCATGACATCACTGCCCAAGCGAAACAAAGACGCCAAAAAGCTCGGGCTCGTCATTGACCTCGACACATGCGTTGGATGCCACGCCTGCGTTGTCAGTTGCAAAGAGTGGAATACGGGCGGCTATCCCGCTCCGCTTTCCGACACGCAGCCGTACGGGCGGGAGCCGTCCGGGGCGTTTCTTAATCGAGTGCACAGTTATGAAGTCGAAAACGAAACGGCGCAGCGAACCGTCTATTTTCCCAAATCCTGCCTCCATTGCGAAAATCCACAATGCGTAACCGTCTGTCCGACGGGAGCATCCTACAAGCGCGTTGAAGACGGGATTGTTTTGGTCGATGAAGATCTCTGCATCGGGTGCGGACTGTGCGCGTGGGCGTGCCCCTACGGCGCCCGCGAGATGGATCCCGTTGTTGGCGTAATGAAAAAATGCACCCTCTGCGTCGATAGGATCTACAACGAAAACATTCCCCCCGACGAACGGAAGCCCGCCTGCGTCAATGCCTGTCCGGCGGGAGCGAGACATTTCGGAGACCTTGGAGACCCGGAGTCCTCCGTATCCAAACTCGCGGCGCAACGTTCCACGCAAGAACCGCTCGGCGATCTCGATTATCAACCAACCAACAAATATCTAGCGCCGCGAAAGCCTAAAAGCGTTCCAAACGCGAAACCGCTTGAGCCCGTAAACCAAAACCAAGACAACGGTTTCATCGGCTGGCTGGACGCAATGCTTTCAAGACTTAATCCTCCGACATGAATCCGGCATATTCCGTTCTCTTTTTTACATGCCTCTCGGGCGCCGGATACGGAATGCTTGCCGTGTTGGGGATAGGCGTGCTCTTCGACATGCTGCCGCGCGGCTTTGTCTTTGGCATCGTCGCGATGGGTGCGTGCCTGGGCCTGATTACCGCCGGACTGCTCTGCTCCACGCTGCATCTTCATCATCCCGAACGCGCATGGAGGGCTTTCTCGCAGTGGCGTTCGTCCTGGTTGTCGCGCGAGGGAGTCGCAGCCGTTGCAACTTTCATCCCCGCAGCCGTCCTGGCGCTCGGATGGCTCTTCCCCGCCGTCATCAACGCGACGCTTTGGAAGCTCGGGGCGTTTGCATCCGTGTTCGGCGCGATCATAACCGTTTTATGCACCGCAATGATCTATGCATCGCTCAAACCCGTCCAACAATGGCGCATCACTCTCTCGTCCATACCGCTCGTGCCTTTTACCTACTTCGGATTCGCCCTCGCCGGCGGGATGGCATGGACGCAATTGCTTCTTTTCATATTCGAAGGATCACGCGCCTCCGGCATATCGATTCCGACCTGCATCATTCTCGCTATCGCGTGGTGGGTAAAACTGCTCTATTGGAAACAGGTCGACACACAAGCAAACGCCCACAATCTCCTTGATGCAACCGGCCTAAAAGAAAGCTGGGAAAACATTCACGCCTTCGATTCCCCCCATACCGAGCAAAATTACCTGCAAAAAGAAATGGGATACCAGGTTGCACGAAAACATCGAGATTTTCTGCGCCGGACGGCATGGAGCGGCGGAGGCATTTTACCGATTCTTTTGTCGCTTGTCGGCATGTGGGCGGGAGGGCCTGCCGCAAGCGCGTGCGCATTGCTGGCGGTGGCGCTGTTCATGCTTGGCACCCTCGTTGAACGCTGGCTGTTCTTCGCAGAAGCAATGCACACATCAAGCCTCTACTACGACAACAAGGGATAGAAAACCGGCGTTTTGGGTATTTCGGGCGTTACCGGCTTCGTGATCCCATTTGCAAAAGAAAGCAACCTGCCCGATTTGCCATCCCCGCTTATCAATCCGGCCAATCCGAACGAACCATTCCACCCGCAGGGCTTAACCTGCCTGCGGCATTGAATCCGACAGAAAGTCCGTATTGAAGATTGCCGCCCGCGCGGTGCCGCCTGCGTTCTTTAGGACGGTGGTCGCGCGGTTGATCGCATTCATTCCGCCGGCATCAGTCCTCCTGTTGCGAATTCTTTTGAAGCCTTTGATAGCCCGGATGCCTGGGGCTGTTCAGCTTTTGCCGTATCCACTCTCTGGTCACCCCTTCCAAATCGGCAATCTCCTGCATTGCGCGGTATTTTTTGCCGTTGACCACGTAGTTATATTTGATTGGTTTCTCCACCTTTGGAAGGTCGGCGCAAATGTAATCGGGGTAATCAAAAGATCTCAATCGATTGGAAAGCGTGGCGGCTTTCATTTTAAGCTGCGTGGCGGCGGCGGTCAGGGAAGGATATGTGACTCCGTTAATGGTGCAGCTCTTCGGAGCGGTCGGCTTTTTCCTTTTAATCTTCGTATAATGTTTTGAAACATATCCGGGAAAATTGGAAGAACGAAGCCTGCGTTTTATTCCCGGCACCCCCATCCCCAAAACCTTGGTAGCCGCAGACATGGATTCATAATAAACCCCGTCAATGGTGCAGGATTTTTTCTTCATAGGCATGGCAATTCTCTCCGTTCGGGCGCGGCTTTCAGGTTCCATCGGTGCGCCGCGGTCTTTGGGAGACCGGCCGGAAACCATCCCGTCCGTTTCGTTCGCTCTTTTCCCCTCTCCTGCCCGGATCTTTCAATGCGTTCCGGCAGACATCTTTCCCCATTTTCCAGTTTGTCGCCAAAAACACCGGGATTGATTGCGAATGACAGTTTCGCAAATTCCTCCGAGATTAGAACCATCGGTTTTAAATTCCCCCTAATGGCCATAAACATTTCCGACACCTCTTCTATAAGTGCAGTTCCTTCTTCTTCCGTGGGAAATCCGTAATCGCCCACAACTTTCATCTTCATTGGGGTATTGTATCATTAAACGGCGTTATCGGCGAGTTTTCACATTTGGTTGATATCGATAATCGGCGGAGTTCTTTTGAAGGCCAACAGAAACCTTTAATGCCGATTATGAAAGAGGGAAACCATTGCTCCAGCGCAGAAAACCATGGAAGAGATTTTACTAGCATCTCCTCATTTCCGGAAGAGTTGATAGGTGCGCAACAACGCTTACTTAAAGGCGGTTATCACACTCAAGAAAGCAAAACCGGCACATTAGTTATTGGGTGCCGACGAATGATTACCCGAAGCCCGATACTTTCTATGCGGGTTGGCAGGGATTATTGGAGCATTTGAAAAGAGAGGGAGACGGCGAGAGGACCTTCGTTCTTTAGGAGTTACCTCCTCCCGCCGCCCCATTCGTATGAGCAGAGAAAAACCTCTACCTTGAAGAATCGTAGAGCAATCAGGGCAGGATTCGTCATTAATGCTTATACTCTCCCAAACCTTTGACTCCAAGGACCGCGTTGCACGAGATTTTCACTTGCCTGTGGAATCACGATAGAAACTGTATAACTTGTACCTCGTAGATTCCCGTCAACGATTGCTTGCACCCTGACGGTAGTTGCACCTGCAGGAATTATAACCTGGCAAGAGTCTCCGGTAGCAGTGTTGCAAGTCGTGCTGGAAGACGGATCTAATATACCTGTGCCGGGTGTCTGTCCTGCTTGAACAATTTGGTATCTCACAAACCAACCGTTGTTAACGTCATAAACCTGTGAGGGACTCTCAGTGACAATGTTTATCGCAACGCTCTCGCTTCGAGTCTCGCTCATTCTAATTGCAAACTCCACGTTCCCGGTGGTGGTCGACCCCGCAACAGCATTCAGAGAAACGGTTGGCATTGGGTTTTGAAGAGTAAAATCCAGACTCGATCGGCTTCCAGGCGGTAAGAGGTCGGTGCCCCCTGAATCAACTGTAATAGAAATGGTAAAATCCTCGGGCAACTCGAAAGCCGAATCTGTATTGGTTACAATGGTTATTTCGACAGTTGTATCATCCGCTGGAATCGTTACCTGACAATCCGTTCCGCTTGCAGTAGCGCAATCAGTTCCACCAACATTTAAATGCCAATCAGCCGAAGTTCCATAGTCCGCACCCCCGTCTGCTCCGCCTTCTAAAAGATTGATGACGACATCTTCGGATAACGCCTTGCTTAAACTAATAGTCAAGGTAGTTGTTTCCCCCTCCGAGATGCTCGTGCTTTCGGCACTCAGTGAAAGGAGCGCCGCTTCTTCAATCACTGGTTCTTCATCTTCCTCATTCAGTATCTCACGTTCTTCATAAAGAACTCGTTTCTCCCGCTCAACGACTTTATACAAGTTTGAAGACATTGATCCGTCTCCATAGTTTTGCCCTTCGAAATCAGGCAAAGAAAACCGGAACGCCAAGCCCAAACTCCAACGCTGATTAATTACGAAATCTTCCTGATGCTTCTCCCAATCAGCCTCAATGAAAACGCCCGGAAAAATTCGTAAGCCTACATCGGCTCCAACTGAGACTCTCCAATCATCTGCAACATCTGCTCCGCCTTCATGTCTCCAATAACCAAGACTGGCACCCGCACGGATTGTCTCTTTTTCAAGTGCGATCCTTGTATCCAATCCCTTCAAGGTCTTTTCTATAAAGTCTTTCCTTCGTCCATCCTTCTCGCTACTCAACGGATGGTAATAATTCAAAGCACCATGGAAGATGCCGCTTTGCATGTCCACGCCAATGCCAAGACGTTTATGGCCGACCCGATCAAAGTCCCAATCGTAGAAAATGGAAGCTCCCCCGATTGCGTCAATGCCGATGGGAGTGTTTGCGAGATTGGTGCGATAAACAATGCCGAAATTCCCGTCCGCACGTTCTTCCTCTCCATGTCCCTTCCAGAAGACGATTCCAGGCTGCGTGAATATCAAGTGTCCGTTTTCGTTGTAGAAAGGAATTACGAGGTCAATTTCACCTTCAAATGCAACATCCGTTGATTCCTCGCCCACCCAGCTCAGCGATGAATCTATCTGGAACCCTTCATCAAACAATGCAAGCCCGCCCCGATACAGAGCATCTTCAATCGCATCTATAACCAATTGGGAACCGGTCTCCCGCAGGCTCAATGTTTGATTTTCGGTTACTGAAAATTGGGGATGAGAATAATTCGTAGTCGCTGTTGCCGATGAACCGAGTGAAACCATCAAGAGCATGGATATTGTAACGATAACAGAATGAAACAAACGCACTTGAAAATCTCCCTTAGTAGGAATTGTTAAACATTTGAAGGGGAAGAGCGGCGAGAGGACTGTTTCGTTCCGTTTGGAGGTTATTTCCAATTTATCCCCTCGCCGCCCGTTCGGTGTAGTTCGGGAGCCTATTGTACGGTCAGTGTATGGGTCAATGGACTTCCCGGCAATACGAGACTCGAACTCGCTGAAGCAACGCTAAGAGTGAGGGTGATGTCATGTCCGCTGGTGAGAGCGCCACGACTGAAGAGTGCTATATCAACTACAGATTGCCCCGATTGAATGGTAATGTCACAACCTGTACTCCTGGCGACTGTTTGGGCACAGATAGTCCCATCATTGATATTGAAAGTGGTGGGAGGCATCTCCCCCGCAGGAAGAACTCTTGTTTCAACTCTATAAGTTCCCGACGGTGTGGTTTCGCTATCGTACATTGCTGTTCCGCTAACGACAAGCTTTATTGTAACATCCCTACCAAAAGACCTACTTAAATCGACTCTCATTCGGGGATAATTACTGGAAGTGTCAGCGGTGATGTTGTAATCCTCTCCTTCGGTTGCCGTTCCCCCTGTCTTGATGTTGATGTTCGTGTTCTCGGGGAGGGCATTGTC
>JAPOUU010000054.1 GCA_026708505.1 Hyphomicrobiales bacterium
CAACGGCAATGTCGCGATTGCGGGGCAAACTTAAATACCGTCCTGTCGTTTTTGAGTCCATGCCTGATGAATTCACTCTGTATGAGTTGCAAAAAACCGTTGAAGCAATTCTCGGGCATCGATTGCACAAGCAAAATTTTCGACGGCTCGTGGACAAGGGCGGGTTGGTGGAGGATACAGGCAAGAAGAATGCCCGCATGGGAGGGCGCCCCGCGGCGCTCGTGCGATTTCGTCGAGAGGTTCTTTATGAGCGTCCGTCTCCCGGCCTCAGGCTGCGGCCTTCCCGCAGAGGATAGGAGACGGGAGCATACCCGGCCCTCCATGCGCCGTCATAAATTTTCCCGTATACACCCCGCCATTGGGTGATTCGCCCCGGTCATTCATGAATATCGCGGAAAATCTTCCGCTTGTTACTTGGAAAACCTTGCGTATAGCGCGGAATTTTGGAAAATTTTACGAATCAGGGATTGATTTTGTCCGGAAAACAATCTATATTTCTGACAGAGCATCAATCACGAGGCTGATTTAAATGACCGGTATAGCTGATAAAATTCTTCGTCGCGTAAGATCCAAGGGTCGCGGAAAATGGGTATGCACCCCGAAAGATTTCCTCGACCTTGGCAGCCGTTCGTCCGTTGATAGGGCTTTGTCGCGTCTGGCAGAGAAAGGTGATTTGCGCCGTATCGGACATGGATTTTATGACCTGCCGCGTTTCAGCGAATTTTTAGGGCGCTTCGTGGTTCCTGATGTTTATTCCGCTGTTGCCGCCATCGTCCGACGTGACGGCATCCGGATTATGGCCAACGGCATGGCGTGCGCCAACCGGTTGAGGTTGACGACCGCCGTTTCGGTAAAGCCGGACTATATAACCGACGGAGCTACGCGTAACGTAGAAGTCGGTGGCCATACTATTCATCTGCATCATGCGGCGCCAGGAGTTACGTATTGGTTTGGTAAAGAATCGGCTTATGTCGCTATAGCTCTGCTCTGGCTTGGGCCTCATGCTTCCCGGGATCCTCGTGTCATCCCGACATTGAGACAAATGCTATCCGATGACATCAAAAAAGAACTCGCTCAAAATAGCGCGCACTTGCCCGGCTGGGCTTTGCCTATTGTTCATGATGTTGTAGACGCACGTGCGGAGGCCGCATGAGCGCGGATTTTGAGCGGTTTCTGTTATCATCGGAACAGGATCGAAGGGATGCGTTTGGGGAAGTCGCTTCCCGCCTCAAAACCCTTCCTGATTATATTGAAAAAGATTTTTGGATTTGTGTCGTCTTGGATATACTTTTCAACAAACTTCCCGATGGACATCCCCGGCTTCTCTTCAAGGGCGGCACATCCCTTTCGAAGGCCTTCAATCTTATTAAGCGGTTTTCTGAAGACGTTGACCTTGTGGTCTACCGTGAAGATTTGGGATTCGACGAAGAGCATGATCCAACAGCTCCGAAAGAAAAGGGTTTATCGAACTCGAAACGCAAAGCACTTTTTAAAAAGTTGAACGAAGCTTGCGAAAACTACATTCGCAAGGATCTTGCCGATGCGCTCAATCAGATCATCGGTGAACAGTGCCAAATCGTTCCCGACGACCGGGACCCCGACCGGCAAAGCCTGCTTATCAAGTATCCGACACTGTATGCAAATGACGATGCGTCTTATGTCTCGCCGCAGGTGAAACTGGAAGGTGGAGCACGATCCGCTCTAGATCCGAACATCACCGCCGCTATTAAGCCTTATGTCGCAGAAGAACTCGGTGACGATTGGTCTCTTACGGTTCCCAATATTCGCGTCATAAAACCGCATCGAACTTGTCTGGACAAACTTATAATCTTACACGGGATACATTGCGGCTATCGGGATCAAGGACGCATGCTTGAGGAGGGTAGCCGGGTGGCGCGGCACTACTACGATATGGCCATGCTCACAGGAACCGAAATCGGCAAAACGGCCTTGGTCGACCATGAATTGCTCAAAGACGTGCGCAAGCACAGTGCGGTCGCTTTTAGACAGGCTTGGAAAAAACTCCACGAGGCCGTTCCGGGATCCGTTTGCATCTACCCGCAAGACGGGTTGCTTGCCGTTCTTGAGGCGGACTACAAAGCCATGCGACACATGATATTCGGCGATGTTCCGGAATTTAAATGGATATTGGAACAGATACGAATTGCCGAAGATATCGTCAATCGGCGCTAGCCCGTCGCGATTCAAGCATCCCTTTAGTCCTCAAAAGGCACATGCCAACCCGTCCTAGTTCATGGCAATCCCGGTTCCGTCACGCAGAACCGCCTGCGCGGCGGAGGAGTAGGATCCATCGGGATGGTGAACAGTCATTCCGGGGAGGACGTGCAACGGCGCTTTTGAACCCAGAGTGCCGCGCAGCAGTACTCTCGAGGCGGGTTGCGACTTGCCCGACCAAAGAAAATACAAGCAAATTCCACCAAGACGCTTGCTTGCCGCGGGAAGCAGTTCGCCCAATGCCGAGGCGGGGTAGATCACACTCAGGCTTCCGCCCGAGCGCAGGAATCCGCAGCAGCGTCCCAGCCATCTATCCAGTCCTGCGTTATTTATGTGTGCCAGGGTGCGCAGCCCTTCGCTCGGGGGAGTTGCGTCAAATCCGGTATAAAAGGGCGGATTGGTGAAGATGTGGTCAAAGCCGTTCTGTTTCAATCCCAGTGCTTCCAGGTGCTTAATCGGTGCAAACAAATCGCCTTCAACGGCATGAATTCGTCCGCTGAAATTATTGTTTTTGATGTTGCGGGAAAACAAATCCGCCAGCCACGGGTGAATCTCCAGCCCCCATACGCCGACATCCAGCCGCTGCCCCAGGCAAAGGCTCGCAACGCCAACTCCCGCGCCGACATCCAAAACCCTCTCGCCGTTTTTTGCCTCAATGCTCGCCGCCAAAAAGATCGGATCAATGCCCGCGCGGACATCCCGAACCGGCTGCAGGACGGACAGCCTTCCGTTCAAAAAACCATCGGCTATGGCGTCTTCTTCGAGTTTAACTTCGGGCTGCATGGTCCCCTAATCCGGCATTTTCCAGCAGTCGGCGCGCGCGATTTTTATCATCCTCTGATACCATCAAGCGTCGAGGTAGTATTCCCAAGCTCCCTTCCATTATGCTCATATGTGAATCTAGCAACAAATACTCAATCCCGTCACCATCCAACAGGCTTTGAACATAAGACAGTAACACCGCATCATTGGAGCGCAATAACTCAATCATGACAGAATCCTTTTCCTCGCCGAATTACGATGAACGCCCGCATGGCGTCAACGTTGATATACTTCTCCTCCATTATACGGGCATGCCGACCGCACAAGAAGCCCTTGAGGCTCTTTGCGACCCTGCGCGTGAAGTTTCGGCGCATTATTTCATTTATGAAAACGGCAAAACCCTGGCCCTCGTGCCGGAAGAGCGCCGCGCGTGGCATGCGGGAAAGGCGTATTGGCGGGGGCATCGCGACATCAACGCCCGCTCCATCGGCATCGAACTCGTCAACCCCGGGCATGAATGGGGGTATCAGGATTTTCCCGCCGCACAGATGGACGCGCTCGTCGAATTGGCAAAGGGAATCCTCAAACGCAATCCCGTTCCCGCACGCAATGTTTTGGCGCACTCCGATGTCGCGCCCGCGCGCAAGCAGGACCCCGGCCATCGATTCGATTGGGGCCGCCTCGCAAGGGAAGGTGTCGGGCTGTGGGCGGGGCAAGAAGGCGTTGAATTCCCGCCGCCGTCGCCGGATTTGGGAAATGCGGATGCCTTTCGGCGCGACCTGGAATGCTTCGGTTATGACCCCGACGTTCCGCCGGATATCGCCGCAACCGCATTCCAACGTCACTATCGCCCTTGGAGAATCGATGGAAACGCGGATGTCGAGAGCCATCGAATCTTGCGCAAACTCATCGCTATGGCGCAGGAATCTTGACGCACATCGCCATATTTGGCACAATCACCGGTGTCAGACGGTCGGATGGTCGCCGCGTCAGCGGAGGAAAGTCCGGGCTCCATGAGAACACGGTGCCGGGTAACTCCCGGCGAGGGAAACCTCAGGGATAGCGCCACAGAAAATATACCGCTCGGCAGAGTAAGGGTGAAATGGTGCGGTAAGAGCGCACCGCGTCGGCAGCAATGTCGGCGGCACGGCAAGCCCCACCGGGAGCAAGATTAAATAGAGGCGGAAGGACCGTGTTCATACTCCACGGTCCTAGGCAGCGTTTTCAGGCCTCAGACGTCCGGGTTGATCGCACGAGGCGCGCAGCAATGCGCGTCCCAGATGAATGGCCATCGTCGTTACACAACGATACAGAACCCGGCTTATAGACCGTCTGGCACTCTTTTTTCGAATCGATGCCCGTGATTCTCGAGACTCTCCGGAGACTTTTTAAGCCTCCCGCAGCCCGTCCTTCCCTTCGTTTTTTATAAATTTTTGGAATTTTTTTCATTCATTGGAAAAAAAGTTCACTTTGTTCTTTATTTGTTCACTTTTTTCTTTGAATTCAAGCACTTAATCCCATTGACGACCCTGTTTATCCCATGTTATCCCATATTGTCCCATTAAAAGACGGGACGCTCACCCATCCTCAAACGAGGGCATCAGAAGAGGCAAACGAGAGACGAACTGCACAACCTTCAGCACGGCCAAGGAGGGAAATCAAGGGGATATCACTATGCTCGGATTCCGATCAACCATAACAAACAAGGTCGACGCCAAAGGACGCGTCTCTGTCCCCGCTAAATTCCGCTCCGTCATCGAAGCGGAAAATCTCAACTCCTTCATTTGCTACCCGGCGCTGCGCGTGCCCGCCATTGAAGCCGGGGGAAGAAAACTCGCGGAAGAAAACGACTCCATGCTCGCACGGCTCGATCCCTTCTCGGACGAGGCCGAATCACTCAACTACATGCTGCGGGGAGCCTCCGTCGAACTCAGCTTCGATAGCGAGGGGCGCGTGCTGCTTCCCGAGGACTTGCGCAAGGCCGCGGGCATTACAGACGCGGCAACCTTCGTCGGATTGGGCATCCGGTTCCAGTTGTGGAACCCCGATGCCTACAGCAACGAATTCGCCGCCGCCAAAAAAATCGCTCACGACAATCGCAAGCTTCTGCGCCCTTCACCTTCTTTGTCGCAGGGAGACGGGTCATGAGCGTAGGTGCGCACGAATCCGTTATGGTGCATGAAGTCGTTGAGGCGCTCAATCCGGTTGCCGGCGGCATCTATGTCGATGCGACTTTTGGGGCCGGCGGTCATGCACGTGCAATTCTGGAGAGCGCGGACTGTTCGCTCATCGGCATCGATCGTGACCCCGATGTTATCGAGCAGGGACTCTCCTTGTTTACCGATTACAAGGGACGCGTTCGATTGGTGCAGGGGTGTTTTGGCGACTTGTGCGAGTTGTTGCAGGAACATCAAGTCATGCGGGTCGATGGCATCACTTTTGATATCGGCGTATCAAGCATGCAGCTCGACCAGGGTGAGCGCGGCTTCTCCTTCCTGCGCGACGGGCCCCTCGATATGCGGATGTCGAAGAGCGGCTTGTCCGCCGCGGACGTCGTCAACCGACTCGGTGAAGAGGAGCTCGCCCAGGTCATTGCCGTCTACGGCGAAGAGAAACGCGCCAAACTTATCGCCCGTGCAATCATAACCGCGCGGATGCGTCGGCCGCTCGAGCGCACCGGCGAACTTGCCGATGTTGTCTGCTCCGTTGCCAAAGGGCGGGAGCATCATCCCGCAACAAAAACCTTTCAAGCGTTGCGCATCCTTGTCAACAACGAGCTCGGAGAACTCGAACGCGGACTCGTTGCCGCAGAGCAAATCCTCAAACCCGGAGGGCGGCTTGCCATCATCGCTTTTCATTCCCTCGAGGACAGGGTTGTCAAAAAGTTTCTGCAGGCACGGTGCAAAAAAGCATCGGGATCCGGGGTCTCCCGGCACCGCCCTGCACCAACGTCAGCGCACGAAGATCGTGTGCCGTCGTTTCAGCTTCTGTTTTCGAGGCCGCGCCGTCCCGGCAAAGACGAGTGCGTCCGCAATCGTCGATCGCGTTCAGCCCGGCTTCGTGCGGCGGAAAGAACCTCCGCCGAGCCGTTTCCGTCCGATATTTCAAACGTAAAGGTGTCGGCATGATTCGCTACATCATCATTGCCGCCGCCATAGCCGTGCCTCTCGCGCCCCTTGCGGTCTATTCAATCAAATACGATGCGAAATCGTTGCGCGGCGATATCGCTCGGCTGGAGCAAGACATACAACAAGAAAAAAACAACATCGATATCCTCAAGGCCGAGTGGGCGTTCCTGACGCAGCCCAAGCGGCTCGAGAAACTCGCAGGCAAAATGCTCAATCTCGCACCAATACAACCTGAAACCGCGCGGTTCCACATCCGGGACTTGCCGTTTCGAACAATAAAGGAGTCATCAAAATGATAGGACACGATTATCTCCCGCATCCAAAAGAAAGAATGCGCCGCAACATCCTCTCTGCAACCCCGCAGGCGTCCGCCGCGCGCAGACTGCTGCTGCTCATGATCGTCTTTGTCTTCGTGTGCGGAGTTGTTGGCGCGCGAATGTTCGACATGGCCGCGCCAAACTACCAGGTTAATCCAATCGCAACCGCGCAGGCGTCTTTTATTGCCGATGAACGCAAACGTCCGACTATCACCGATAGAAACGGAAACATCGTCGCTATCGACATCGCAACCGCGTCCCTCTTTGCGGATCCCGCAAAAATATCCGATACGGACAACACGGCGCACAAGCTCGCATCGCTGCTCCCTGTGGACGAGTCCGTCATCAAGGCCAAATTGCAAAATCCGAACAAGCGTTTCGTCTGGGTGGCGCGGTATCTCACGCCGAAGCAACAAGCCATGATTCATAATCTCGGGTTGCCGGGCGTGGGATTCAAACAGGAATACCGCCGCATCTATCCCCAGGGCGAACTCTTCTCGCACATTCTCGGATACGCAAACATCGATAACAAAGGGATCGCGGGACTGGAAAAATTCCTTGATCAAAATCCGAACGACGATTCCGTTACGCTGTCCCTCGATTTACAGGCGCAACACGCCGTTCGCGAAGAGTTGTCCGCTGCAATGCAGGAGTTCGACGCACAAGGCGCAACCGCAACGCTCCTCGACATTCGCAACGGTGAGGTTGTTGCAATGGTTTCGCTCCCCGATTTCGACCCGAACCATCCAATGCAATCACCTCCGCGCAACCGCTTCAATCAAGCGACGCTCGGCGTGTACGAGCCCGGCTCCGTCGCCAAGAGTTTCACCGTTGCAATGGCAATCGAGAGTGCGGGGTTGAAACCCGACGCGGTCTTTGACGCGTCCGAGCCTCTGCGCATCGGTAAATTCTCCGTCCGGGATTTCCACCCGCAAGCGCGTCCGCTCAACATTGCGGAAATTCTCGCGCACTCCTCCAATATCGGAGCTGTAAAACTCGCGCTCCAGGTCGAGGAAAACCAGCACAGGCAATTCTGGGAACAACTCGGGCTGCTTGATGCCGTGGGCCTTGAAGTTCCTGAAACCGGAAAACCGATCACGCCGAAAAAATGGGGCGAACTCGAACGTGCAACCATCTCGTACGGATACGGCGTCTCCGTATCGCCGTTGCAATTGGCAACCGCAACCGCAACCCTTGTTAACGGCGGCTTTCGGATTGCACCGACGATATTGCATCAGCCCCACGTGCATGTTGAAGGAGAGCGCGTGCTCTCAAAAGAAACTTCTGACACCATGCGCGCGCTGTTGCGACAGGCCGTTCTTGCAGGCACCGGCCAAAGAGCGGACGTTCCCGCTTATCCCGTCCTCGGCAAAACCGGAACCGCGGAAAAAGTCACCGCAAACGGATATGACAAAAACAAGCGGCGCGCCTTTTTCCTTTCCGCCTTTCCCGCTCAACGGCCGCAATATGCTCTCATCGTCATGCTGGATGAGCCCAAGGCAAACGCTTCAACCTTCGGGTATGCCACCGCGGGCTGGACCGCGGCACCTCTCACGAGTCGAATCGTCAAACGAGTCGCTCCGCTGCTCGGGCTCCGTCCCGCAGAAATACACACATCCCCGGAACAATACGCGCACCTCGTCGCGCAACCCTAATGGCAACTCAGGCGGCAATGAAATTCTCGGATGATCATGTAAGCGCGGCAACGGCCATGCGCTTGAGCGACTTGCTAAGTGCTTGCGGGTGCGAGGGCTTGTTGCGCGAGAAGGGCGATGCCGACATATATGGTTTGACCGAGGACAGCAGACGCGTCGAAAAAGGATTTCTCTTCGCTGCGTTTCCGGGCAGCGAAAGCGACGGGCGCGGCTTTATCAACGATGCGTTGCGGCGCGGCGCCGCTGCCATATTAACCACGTGCGACACGCAAATGCCGCCTGCCGCCGACAATGATGCCGCCGTTTGGATTCAAATCGACAATCCGCGTGCATTGTTTGCGCAGATGGCATCCGCGTGGTTTCCGCGCAGGCCCGAGCGCATTGTCGCCATCACCGGAACAAACGGAAAATCCTCTACCGCCTTCTTCCTGCGGCAATTGTGGAGTCGTTTGGGGGTATGCGGTGCAAGCATCGGTACGCTCGGCGTTCATAGCGATGCGCGAGTCGACACGGGTGCTACGCTCACGACGCTCGCGCCCGTCGAACTTCACAGATTGTTGCAGGAACTTAATGATGAAGGTGTCACTCGTGTTGCGCTTGAAGCGTCTTCGCACGGGCTCCAGCAGTACAGACTGGACGGACTTCGCTTCAATGCGGCGGCTTTCACGGGATTCTCGCAAGATCATCTCGATTACCACGGCGATATGGAAAGATATGCCGGCGCAAAGCTTAGACTCTTTGAAGAGAGGCTGGATCCGAACGCATGCGCCGTCATCAATGCGGACATGACAATTGCGCGGCAGGCCATAGACATCGCGAAGCAAAAGGCGAAACGAGTCATCACCGTTGGTTTTGACAGTAATGCGGATATCGCCATCTCCTCGCTTGCATCCGACCCGCAGGGGCAGTCCGGCGTATGCAGCTTTCAAGGCGCACGTTTCGACTTTCGGCTCAATTTAATCGGTGCATTCCAGGCATGCAATGCACTCACCGCTGCCGCGCTCGCCATTGATGAAGGATCTGAGGCAACGCAAGTCTTTAACTTGATGTCCGCACTCGAGTCCGTTCCCGGGCGAATGGAAAAAGCCGCACAGCACAACAATGCAAGCATTTTCGTTGACTACGCACATACGCCCGATGCGTTGGCGAATGTACTCGAGGCCGCGCGTCCGCACACCGGTGGGCGGTTGCGGGTTGTTTTCGGCTGCGGAGGAGATCGGGATACCTCCAAACGCGCACAGATGGGAGACATCGCACGCACGCGCGCCGACGATGTTATTGTCACGGACGACAACCCGAGAAGCGAAAATCCCGACAATATTCGACGCGAGATTCTTTCCGCCTGTCCGAATGCCGCCGAGATAGGTGATCGGCGTGATGCTATTCGGCATGCGGTCGCATCACTCGAACCCGGCGATATCCTTATCATCGCAGGGAAAGGGCAAGAGCAGTTTCAGATTCGCGGCAAAGAAGTCATCCCGTTTTCCGACCGTGATGAAGTCGTCAAGGCGGTGTCGTCATGAACACGCAAGCACTCTGGAGCGGTAAAGCCGTTCTCGAAGCAACTGGCGGCATCGGCGCTGCGCAGTGGAACGCGCAAGGCATTTCCATTGACACGCGAACACTCAAACCCAATGACCTTTTCGTTGCTCTCAAAGGCGAGAATCACGATGGTCACGGATTTATTAACGATGCTTTTGCTGAAGGGGCGGTTGCCGCCCTGGTTGACCGCAAGCACCATTGCGCGAATGGCGGCACCACCGGCGAACACATACAAGTCACGGATCCGTTGCAGGCGCTCACAAACCTGGCAGCACACGCGCGCGCACGGACATCCGCAAGCATCATTGCAATTACCGGAAGCGTTGGCAAAACCGGAACAAAGAACGCGTTGGGGCATGCACTCTCTTCTCTCACACCAAAAACGCATGTCTCAGCGCTCTCACACAACAACCAATGGGGCGTGCCGCTGTCTCTGGCGCGGCTGCCGGCAGATGCAAATTTCGGAGTCTTCGAAGTCGGCATGAACCATGCCGGCGAAATCACGCCGCTTTCACGACTCATCGCGCCTGACGTCACGCTCATCACCACGGTGCAGCCCGCCCATACCGAATTCTTCAATTCGATGGAAGAAATCGCCGATGCAAAGGCGGAAATCTTCAACGGACTGCGGCAAGGCGGCGTCGCCGTGCTCGGATGCGATGATACTTGGTTCGAGAGACTCAATAACGCCGCCCGGCGGGCGGGCGCAAAAGTCGTCACCTTCGGCAAGGCGCAAAATGCAGACATACGACTTGTCAACGCCGAAGAGGGCGGGGAGAGCTCAAGCGTCGAAGTCGAAGTCGAAGGCAGGTGCATTAAATACACGCTCGGCGTTCCCGGTTCGCATTGGGTTAATAACTCGCTCGCTGTGCTGGCGTGCTGTTATTCGCTGGGCATAAATGTCAAAGACGTCGCGCCGGCGCTTGCATCATTGCAGGTTCCCTCCGGAAGGGGGACGCGACACAACGTCAGGCACAAAAACGGGAACATTCTCTTCATTGACGAAAGTTACAACGCCAATCCTGCATCCATGGAGGCCGCGATCATGACGCTCGGCAAGCATCCGGTCGGAGCCAACGCGCGCCGCATTCTCGCACTCGGTGACATGCTTGAGCTCGGAGACGGTGCAAAAGAATGGCATCTATCGTTGCTTCCCGCCATCAAGGACGCAGGCATTGATCTTGTGTTTAGTTGCGGCGAGCAGATGCGCCATCTCTTCGATGCGTTGCCTTCCGGGATGCGGGGGGAGCACTGCAACGATGCCGTGGGGCTTGCACAAAAACTCGAAGGCGCTTTAAAGGACGGCGATGCGGTAATGGTGAAAGGCTCAAACGGAATGGGAATGAAGCGCGTTATTAAGCATATCGAGTCCGCAAGCGCCAAGGGGAAGGAATAATCCCATGCTGCTCTATCTCCTTTCACATCTTGGCGAGCAGAATCTTTTTGCCAATCTGTTTCGATACATCACGTTTCGAACCGGCGGAGCCGTGCTCACATCTCTATTGCTGAGTTTCTTGTTCGGGCCTCTCATCATTCGAACGCTCAAAACGCTGCAGCCGATCGGACAGCCCATTCGCGAAGATGGCCCCTCCAGCCACGTCCTGACCAAACGGGGAACGCCAACCATGGGCGGCGTGCTTATCCTCTTCGCGCTTATCGCTTCCTGTTTGTTGTGGACCAATCTGTCCAATCCGTATATCTGGGTCGTGTTGTTGGTGACGACGGTTTTTGGAATCATCGGCTTCGTTGATGATTACAGAAAAATCTCAATGCGTTCATCCAAGGGAATCTCCGCAAAAATGCGCTTGCTGCTTGAAGGAGGCGTCTCTTTCGTCGCCGCCTACATCATATTCCAGCTCGCGCCAATGCAGCTTGCCGGCCAGCTCGCCGTGCCGTTCTTTAAAGACTTATTGTTGCCGTTGGGACCCGTGTTCTTTTTATTCGCAATGCTCGTCATTGTCGGGGCAAGCAACGCCGTCAACCTCACCGACGGACTTGATGGGCTTGCCATTGTGCCGGTTATGATTGCGGCCGCAAGTTTCGGCGCAATTGCCTACCTCGCCGGAAATTTCGTCTTTGCATCCTATCTCCACATCCATTACATCCCCGGTGTCGGCGAACTCGCAATCTTCTGCGGGGCGCTGTTGGGCGCCGGTCTCGGGTTTCTCTGGTTTAACGCTCCGCCGGCAATGGTCTTCATGGGTGACATTGGCGCACTCGCGCTTGGCGCCGCGCTTGGCACCATCGCCGTAGCCGCAAAACACGAACTCGTTCTCGCAATCATCGGCGGACTGTTCGTTCTCGAGGCCGTTTCCGTCATTGTGCAAGTGGTTTCATTCCGCTTAACCGGCAAGCGTGTCTTCAAAATGGCGCCCTTGCATCACCATTTCGAACAGAAGGGATGGGCGGAACCGACCATCGTCATCCGCTTCTGGATCATCGCAACCGTCCTGGCTTTACTGGGACTCGCAACACTTAAACTGAGATAATCAATGCTAGCGCCCAGCTCTTACAAAAATAAAAAAGTATGCGTCTTCGGACTCGGCAGGTCCGGTTGCGCTTCTGCGCTTGCGTTGCAGGAAACCGGTGCAAGCGTCGTCGGTTGGGACGATATTGCCGAACGAAGACAGCACGCCGAAGATATCGGCATTACACTCGAAGAAACTCTCAAGGGCGATGTGTTGCTACCCGCACCGGGAGTTCCCCTCACACACCCGCATCCGCACCCCGTCATCACGCGTGCACGCGATAACGGCATGGAAATCATCGGCGACATCGAGCTCTTCCAGCAGGTTCTGGACGAGCAAAACACGGGCGCCGAATGGATCGCCATCACAGGAACCAACGGAAAAACGACAACCGCCGCGCTTGTAACGCATATGCTCGAGCAGGCGGACTTCGAAGTTGCGATCGGCGGGAATATCGGCACGCCCGCAATGAGCCTTCCGCCTCCGCGGCGCAAACTCGTTTATGTGCTCGAAGTCTCTTCGTTTCAAATTGCGCTCGCTCATTCCCTTGCGCCAAGCATCGCTATACAACTCAACATCACTCCCGACCATCTCGACAGACATGGAACGTTGCAAGAGTATGCCGCCGTGAAAGCGAGGCTGTTCGCACGTTTGGGACGGAAGCGCGGGAAATCCGTCGCGATCATCGGTGTCGATGATGCGCCCGGACGCGCTTTGCTTGAGCAATTGCATTCGCAAAAAAATATCCAAATAATCGCGCTCGCTCTCGAGGAAGCTAATCTCCCTCCAACCCTCGGGAGCGTGCGCGTCCAAAACGCAAAACTCATAGACAATATCAAATCCGCCGAGCCCGGATGTTATGACATTGAAGGCGTTGCGTCCCTCGTTGGCACGCACAACCATCAAAACATCGCGGCCGCTTTTGCCATCGGGAGAGTCTATGGGTTGCCGGGGGCGCAAATTCTCAAGTGCTTCAACGGATTCAAGCCTCCGCCGCATAGAATGGAGCATGTCGCCAATATCAACTCCGTTGAATTTATTAACGACAGTAAGGCGACAAATGCAAATGCGGCGGCGCGATCTCTTGAATGCTTCGACAAGATTCATTGGATTGTCGGAGGCATCCCGAAAGCCGAAGGCATCGAACCCTTGCGCGGTTTCTTTCCGAAGGTTAAACAGGCATACATCATCGGAACGGCTCAAGAAGAATTCGCGCCGCTACTTAAAGAGTGCGACGTCCCGCATAATTGTTACGAGAGTTTGCGCGACGCCGTTATCAATGCCGCATCAAACGCGAGGGCGGGGGAGGTCGTTCTGCTTGCGCCTGCATGCGCGTCCTTCGATCAGTTTGCCGACTTCGAAGCAAGAGGCGATGCGTTTCGAGACATCGTTGAGAGGTTGGCGCAATGACCGTTTTTGCACGAACAGACCGAAGCCTTCTTGCGCATTGGTGGTGGACCATCGATCGATGGATTCTTGCCGCGCTTATGTTGCTGTTGTTGCTCGGGTTTCTCTCGACATTCGCGGCGGGTCCGGCGGCATCCGCGCGACTCGATCTTGATCCTTTCTATTTTGTTTATCGACAGAGCGTGTTCCTGGGCCTGTCGCTCTTCATCATCCTTGCGCTCTCACTCTTGCGACGTGAAGACATACAAACACTCGGCATCATATTGTTTGTCATCTCGTATGTCGCAATGATCCTCACGCTGTGGGTCGGCACCGAAACACGAGGCGCTGCCCGTTGGCTGCAAATTGGCGCCTTTACCCTGCAGCCTTCGGAGTTTTTAAAACCCGGATTCGTCATCCTGATGGCAGCGTTGTTGGCGCCCGGACAAAACAAAAACACGGTACAAAAATCAAGCAAGGAAGTCTCGCGGCGACGGCTGCTCTCGATGCTCCTGCCTCTGGCCGTCTTGCCGTTGCTGGCTTTGCAGCCCGACATCGGGCAAGCCGCACTCATCTTCTCCGCATGGTGCGTGCTGCTCTTTCTTGACGGCATTCCGATTTTATTCGTGCTGTTGCTCATAGTTGTCGCCGGGGTGGGCGCATTCGGGGCCTACATTATCTTTCCCCACGTAAGCACGCGAGTCGACCGCTTCTTTAATCCGGGTAGCGGAGAAACATATCAAGCCGACCGGGCACTCGAAGCGTTCCAGTCCGGCGGACTCTTCGGACGGGGACCCGGCGAAGGCGAAATCAAATACCTCCTGCCCGATGCGCATACCGACTATGTCCTGGCGGTCATCGGTGAAGAGTATGGCGGAATTGTCTGCATCTTTTTACTGTTGCTGTTCTCTTACATTTTGCTGCGCGGGTTTTCCCGCTTTCTCGGGGAGCGTGACGTGTTTATACGGCTTGCGGCGTGCGGACTGCTGTTTTTGTTCGGCATGCAAACTCTCATCAACATGTCCGTTAATTTCAATTTGCTTCCGCCGAAAGGCATGACGCTTCCGTTTTTATCCTATGGAGGCTCTTCGTGCCTTGCCGTCGCTATCACAATGGGCATGGTGCTCGCACTCTCGAGAGCGCGCACGCACACGCCCTTGCATCATGAGGTCACAGCATGAACACTCGCCCGCCGCGTATTGCCCTTGCCGCCGGCGGTACCGGCGGGCATCTCTTCCCCGCCATTGCGCTCGGGCGGGAGTTGCAACGGCGTGGATACATCCCGCATTTGTTCACGGACAAACGGGGCATGCATTTTTTACAGCAAAGCGATTGGCACAACGAACATGTCACGCTGCTCGCCGCTGCAACTTTCGCAGGTAAGAAAAGCGCACGGCAGTATTTTCTTGCGGGTGCAACCATCATAGGCGCGATCATCGCCGCATGGAGACTGCTGGGGCGGGTGCGTGCCTGCGTTGCCGTCGGGTTCGGGGGGTATCCGTCTTTTGCACCGTTGTTGGCCGCCCGGTTGCGCGGCATTCCCGTATGCCTTCACGAACAAAACGCCGTCTTCGGACGTGCAAACAAAGTTCTCGCGCCTCTCGCAAAAGTCATCGCTTTTGCATTTCCGTCAAACGCAAAGCCCAACGCGGTGGTGACCGGAACGCCGGTGCGTGAAGAAGTTTTAACGTTGCGTAATGTTCCTTACAGCGTGCCGCAGGCATCCGAACCGTTTCGCATCCTTGTCTTTGGCGGTTCGCAGGGCGCACGCATTCTAAGCAGTGCCATGCCCGAAATTTTCAACCTGTTGCCGGAGTCGTTGCGTTCACGCATCCATGTCGTGCAACAATGCCGAGACCAAGATATCGATGCGCTCAAACGCACCTATCAACAAACGGGTATCGTTTTCGAGTGCGCGCCTTTCTTCTCCGACCTGCCCCGGCGCATCGCAAACGCACACATAATCATCGCGCGCGCGGGAGCATCCACCATTGCCGAACTCACGGTCATAGGCAGGCCTTCCATTCTTCTGCCCCTGCCGGACACTCTCGACGCCGACCAGTTCCACAACGCCAATATCCTCAAGAGCCATGGCGGAGCGTGGGTGTTCGAACAGAACGAAACGCTCGTAAAAGAGATGGCGCACCTGTTGCGCGAGTGCATGGAATCGCCCGCAGTCCTCGAGAAAGTCGCGGGCAAAGCGAGAGATTTTGGTAAACCGGACGCCGCAAAACGACTTGCCGACATTGTCGAACACGCGGTACAGCCATCATCGAGGTTGTCGCAATGATTCCCGAACAACATTTCTCGCAAGTTGAACACGTCCATTTCGTCGGCATCGGCGGTATAGGCATGAGCGGCATCGCAGAAGTCATGCATAACCTCGGTTACAAAGTTCACGGCTCCGACGTCGCCGAGAATTCTAACACCCGCAGATTGCGCGACCTCGGCATCAGCATCGACATCGGACACAAAGCCGAAAACATCACAAATGCGCAAATTCTCGTCACTTCTTCCGCAATCAAAGACAACAACATTGAAATCGAAGAAGCGCGTCGCAGATTTCTTCCCGTCATACCGCGTCCGCAAATGCTCGCCGAGCTCATGCGGCTCAAATCATCCATCGCCATCGCGGGCACGCACGGCAAAACCACAACGACCTCAATGGTCGCAACGCTCATTGATGCGGCCGGATTTGATCCCACCATCATTAACGGCGGCATCATTAACGCCTATAACACGAACGGACGACTTGGTGCCGGCGAATGGATGGTTGTTGAAGCGGATGAATCCGACGGTTCGCTGGCGAGTCTGCACGCAACCATTGCCGTTGTCACAAATATCGATCCGGAGCATCTCGATCATTACGGAGATTTTGACGCATTGCGCGCCGCTTTCAAGAGCTTCGTCCAAAATATCCCCTTCTACGGAACCGCAATCCTCTGCGTTGACCATCCGGAAGTGCAGTTTTTGCTCGGGCAGTTGCGCGACCGCAGACTCATTACTTACGGATTCTCGCAGCAAGCAGACGTGCAGGCGCGTTGCGTTGGTGAAAGCGATGACGGTCGCCCGCCCCACGAAGTTCTTATCCGCGACCGGCAGAGTGACAAATGCAAGAGCCTGGGCATCTTCAAGCCGCCAATGATAGGCGCGCACAATATCTCCAATGCGCTCGCGGCCATTGCGGTTGCAACGCAGCTCGATATCAAAAGCAGTCTCATCCTTGAGACGCTTGCCACATTCTCCGGCGTACGCAGGCGCTTTACCCTCACGGGAACATGGAACGGCATCGATATCCATGATGATTACGCGCATCATCCTGTCGAAATTAAGGCAACGCTCGAAGCCGCAAGGGGTGTCTGCAAAGGCAACCTTATCGCCATTGCGCAACCGCACCGATACACGCGTCTGCAGGAACTGTGGGATTCATTTTTGTTTTGCTTTGATGATGCGGATATCGCCGTCATCATGCCCGTATACGCCGCCGGGGAAAAAGCTATTGACGGGTGCGACAACATCAGTTTCGCCGCCGCGCTGTCCGGGCGGGGACATCGCAATGCCATCGCCATTAGCGCTCCCGACGACATCGCCCCTTTTGTCGCGCGCACGGGCAAGCCCGGCGACATGGTCGTTGTGCTTGGTGCCGGAAATTCCACAATCTGGGCAAACGAACTTCCGCAACAACTCTCCGCCCTCCGGCCTGGGAGTGCACACGCATGAACACCGATACGGCACAACACTCCGCCCGGCTTCCGGAAACGCGCGGACGCTACCTTTTCGATACGAAACTTGCACGGTACAGCTGGTTGCGAGTTGGCGGCAACGCAGATGTTCTCTTTCTTCCGGCCGATGCGGACGACCTTGCAGACGTGCTGGCGAAACTGCCGCACGAGTTTCCCGTTACAACCATCGGCGTCGGTTCCAATCTTCTCGTGCGCGACGGCGGTGTGCGCGGAATGGTCGTGCGACTCGGCCGCGCTTTTGCAAGCATTAAGCTCGAAGACAAACAATGCATACGGGTCGGCGCCGCAACTCTCGACGGAGTCCTTGCGCGCGCGGCGCTTGAGGCAAACATTGCAGGCTTCGAGTTCTTGGACGGAATACCCGGAACCATCGGCGGCGCGCTCCGAATGAACGCCGGCGCGCACGGTAAAGATATCGCGGGTGTGCTGGTTGAGGTCGTTGCCCTTGACCGCAAAGGCAAACGGCACATCTTTAATAAGAAGGACATGGGTTTTTCTTACCGGCATTGTGGCGTTGATGGCGACATCATCTTTTTGGAGGCATTGTTGCAAGGTCGCGCATCCTCACGCAAGAAAATCGAGGCACGTCTCGAAACTTTGCAAAAAAAGCGAGCCGCCGCCCAGCCCATTCGCGCATTCACCGGCGGAAGCACTTTCAAAAATCCCTCTAAAAGTCACGCCAAAGGCGGCAAGAAGGCGTGGCAGCTTATCGATGCGGCCGGATGTCGAGATATGCGAAAAGGTGATGCAATGTTCTCGCCGCAGCATTGCAATTTTCTCGTCAACGCCGGAAACGCATCTGCGTCCGACCTTGAAAGTCTCGGAGAAGAGGTGCGCAAGCGCGTGCTCAAGAAAACCGGTATCACGCTCGAATGGGAACTCGTGCGTATCGGCGACAAGGAGGCAGTGACATGAGCACAATCCAGGCACGCATTGACGCCGGTGAGAATTTGCATGTTGCCGTCCTTATGGGAGGATGGTCGGGCGAGCGTGACATCAGCCTAATGAGCGGGAGCGGATGTGCGGACGCGCTCCGGCGCGAAGGCTTCAAAGTTAGCGAGGTTGACGTCGACCGTTCCATTGCAAGCAAACTCGAAACTCTCAAACCCGATATCGCATTCAATGCACTGCATGGAGCGGGCGGTGAGGACGGGTGCATTCAAGGCGTTCTTGAGACGCTCGAAATTCCCTACACGCACTCCGGCATACTTGCTTCGGCTCTCGCAATGAACAAGGAAATATCGAAACGTCTGTTCGCCGCGCACGGACTTCCGGTTGCACAAGACCGCATCGTTGCGCGAACGCGGGCCTCCGCCGAGCATGTCCTTGAGCCTCCCTACGTCGTCAAACCCCTGTGCGAAGGATCAAGCCTCGGCGTCTTTCTTGTTCTTGACGAGAATGCGTCGCCGCCGACGGAATTATTGGACGATGCATGGGAATTCGGAGAGCGCGTCATGGTCGAGCGATTCATCCCCGGACGCGAACTTACTTGCTGTGTCATGGATGATAAGGCTCTTGATGTCATCGACATCGTCACCGACGAAGGCTTCTACGACTTTCAAAACAAATATACCCCCGGAGGATCACAGCATATCCTTCCCGCGGACATACCCGACGATGTGTATCGCCGCACGCAGGAGATCTCGTTGCACGCGCATCGGGTCCTTGGATGCAAGGGGGTCACACGCGCGGACTTTCGCTTCGATGAGGCGCTTGGCGCGGATGGCGTCATCCTGCTCGAAATCAACACGCAACCCGGCATGACGGAAACATCGCTCATCCCGGATATAACGAACTACATCGGAATCTCCTACGACAAGCTCGTCAGGTGGATCGCACAGGACGCATCATGCTGGCGCTGAAATTCAAAATACTCTTGCTCGTGTCTCTCACGGTGGCAGTTGCAACCGCGGGCTGGGGCAGCGTGATACTCCTTCGGGAAGAGGTTATCGTGCGTGTTTCAGAAAGCCTAGGTTTTCAACTCGAGGAGGTTGTTATGCACGGTAATGTCCGGGTAAAACAAGAGACTCTGCTCGAGGCGCTTGCCCTTGAGCGCGGGAAGTCGTTGTTCCTCATTGATCTCGCCGAGGCAAAGGCGCGACTCGAGTCACTCGAATGGGTCAAAAGCGCATCGTTGCAGCGAATCTTCCCCGGCACCATCAAGGGACGGATTCACGAACAGCAACCTTTTGCTTTCTGGCAAGAGGGCGGACATTTATTTCTTATCAACAAGGACGGCGATGCGTTTCTCGATCTTGGTTCGGCGAATTCGCCTGATGCCAAGCGGATGGCATCCGTCAAAGCAACACTGCCCTACTTGGTCGGCACGGGCGCCCTTGAAGACGGCGTTGAGTTTCTCGAGTCGCTCCAGAATTACCCGGCCATCGGAGAGCACATTAAAGCAGTCGTGCGAGTTGGCCAGCGGCGATGGGACGTTCATCTCAACAATGGCGCGCGTGTGCAAATGCCGGAGAAATCTTTTCATCAGGCGCTTGTTCGGCTGCAAAAGCTTCATCTCGAATACGACATCTTTCGCCGGGACGTTCTAATCATTGATTTGCGGCTTGATGATCGTGTCGGGTTTGCTTTGCGCGAGGGTGCGGCGATGCCGGAAGTGTCCGAAGCAATCCTGATTCCCGACGCCGTAGGCATCATCCCGCTGCGACCGAAAGCAAGAGGAGACGGATAACATGGGCGTCATCGAAAGCATCGGCGGAGGTTTGAGGCGGCGGGCAGGAAGCGCGGAAGGTTCGGGCTTGCTTGGCGCCATCGACATCGGAAGCTCGAACCTCTCGTGTGTCATTGCCCGCAGGGATGGCGACGACGGCGCGTGGAAGGTCATCGGGGCGTCACGGCGGGTGTCCGCAGGCATCCAGGCCGGCCGCATCGTCGATATGGACGCAGCCGAAGCCACTATCCGCGCTTGCGTTGATGCCGCCGAGCAAATCGCCGGGGCGCGCATACGCTCTCTCATTGTCGGCTTCTCTTGCGGCGCGCCGCAGGGACGGATGGTCTCGCTTAGTACACGGCTAAACGGGCCTGTTGTGCGTGATGAAGACGTCTCCTGGCTGTTGCAGCAAGGATGCGAGCAAAACCAGCGGGCCGGTAGAATGTTCATTCATGCAATTCCGTGCAATTTTCGCATTGACGACTCCGAAACCGTCCGGGATCCCCGGGGAATGTTCGCAAGAACGCTTCACGCCGACATTCACGTCATTGATGTCAAGGCAAACGTTCTGCAAAATCTCACCGCCTGTATCCAGCGCTGCCATCTTGATGTCGGACGCCTGGTGATCGCGTCCTATGCCAGCGGGCTGGGCGTGCTGTCCGAAGATGAAATTGAACTCGGGGCCATCTGCATTGACCTCGGCGGGGGAAGTTCGCAAATTTCCATGTTCTTCGGCGGTGCGCTCATATACATCGATGAGACGCACCTCGGTTCGCAATACATCACAACCGACATTGCGCGGGGAATCCCGACACAGGTCGGACAGGCTGAACGACTCAAAACGCTCTATGGCGATGTTTTCAACGGCTCGGCGGATGCGCGCGAGATGATTTCGTGCGCCAAGCTCGGCGAGGAAGAAGAGTTTGAGGCGCACCAAATTTCCCGGGCATCTCTTGTCAATATCATTCGCCCCAGGCTCGAGGAAATTTTCGAAACCGTTCAAGAACGGCTTCGGCAGAGCTCTTATTACGAACTTGTCGGAAGACGCATCGTTCTCACCGGTGGAGGCGCTTCTCTCACCGGCGCAAGAGAACTTGCATCACAAATATTCAATACAGAAGTCCGTGTTGGCATGCCTTCCTGGATTAACGGCCTCCCTAAAGCCATGTGCGGACCCGACTCAACCGTCGTTGCGGGGCTGCTCGCGCACACCCGGCAAGCCAGCAGCACCGACATTATCGCAAACACAGGAGTTACCTCCGCAATGAAACGCATCACAAGCTGGCTTCGTGCCGGTAGCAACTAATAACAATCATCATCAACCAACTTTAATCACCAAACCGAAGGAGCAGAGAAAATGACAATCACACTTAACCTTCCCGATACAACAAGGGAACTCAAACCTAGAATCATGGTTATCGGAGTCGGAGGCGCCGGCGGCAATGCCGTCAGCAATATGATCGGCTCCGGACTTGAGGGCGTTGAATTCGTTGTTGCAAACACCGATGCGCAAGCCCTTGAGCATTCGCCGGCCGAACGAAAAATCCAGATGGGCGTCTCCATCACGCAAGGACTCGGTGCCGGTTCGCATCCGGAAATAGGTCGCGCCGCCGCCGAGGAGGCGCTGCCCGAAATCCTCGAAAATCTCCATGGCTGCCATATGGTCTTCGTGACCGCGGGCATGGGCGGAGGCACGGGCACGGGCGCTTCTCCCATCATCGCGCAAGCCGCACGAGAACAGGGAATCCTCACGCTGGGCGTGGTCACAAAACCCTTCCAGTTCGAAGGCTCCCGGCGAATGCGCATCGCGGAAGACGGAACCGCCGAACTGCAGAAGCATGTCGACACCTTGCTCGTCATTCCCAACCAAAACTTGTTTAGGATCGCCGACGAAACAACAACTTTCGCCGACGCCTTTTCAATGGCGGACAGGGTCCTGCATTCGGGAGTCTCGTCCATCACCGACTTGATGGTGAAGCCCGGACTTATCAAC
This sequence comes from Hyphomicrobiales bacterium, assembly GCA_026708505.1. Lineage (GTDB taxonomy): Bacteria > Pseudomonadota > Alphaproteobacteria > JAPOUT01 > JAPOUT01 > JAPOUT01. The sequence goes on from JAPOUU010000054.1 coordinate 21,898, forward strand.
CTTGACTTCGCAGACGTGAAATCCGTTATGAATGAAATGGGCAAGGCCATGATGGGAACCGGAGAAGCCTCGGGTGAACGTCGCTCCCTCGAAGCCGCGCAAGCGGCAATCACCAACCCGTTGTTGGACGATGTCACCATGAGGGGCGCACGAGGCGTTCTCATCAACATCACAGGCGGGCCGGACATGACGCTCTTCGAAGTCGACGAGGCCGCAAATCACATCCGAACCGAAGTCGACGAAGACTGCAACATCATCATCGGATCAACCTTCTCGCCCGAGTTGGAAGGCAAGATGCGAGTTGCCGTCGTTGCAACCGGCATTGACGGGGGTGAAGAGCCGGAGCGCGAAGATAACCCTTGGGATTCCAGCGACAACGGAACCATGGGGAAGGTCTGCTCCATCCATTCGATGAGGCCCGCCGAACGCAGGAGTGCACAAATGGAAGCGTCCTCAGGGACGGAAAAGTCCGAAGTGCATCTCGGTCTTTCAACGCGCAAGCCCATCTCGCTTGGGAAAGTCGAGAGGACATCGTCTGAACATGAGCATGTGCGGGAGAATTTCGGCAGTCACGGCGATACAATCGGCGATGTCGCCGAAGGCGGTAATATTGAAGAAGAGGCGGAAGTCATCTTCAATACGCCGTCCGAGTCCGAAGCCGGTGACAGGGAAGTCGTTGATGTCATTGACGATATTGATGGCGCAAAAGAGGCCGCGCCGCCAACGATGTCGGCGGCGAAGCAGGAACGGGGTTCCTTCTGGAACTTTTGGTTCAGAGGGTCGCGGCAGGTACAAAGTCCTTCCCGCCTTGCCGCAGCCGCAGCATCCGCGGCCGAAATTTCAGGTCCGAACCTCGAATATGACCCGGATGAGGATGAATCCCGAGCGGCCGAAGACCAACTCGAAATCCCCGCATTCCTTCGACGGCAGGCAAACTGATATAGTCAAAGGATGCGAAAACATCAAAGCACTCTGGATTCCCGCATCACCGCCGAAGGCATCGGTTTGCATGGTGGCGAACGGGTCTCCATCGCTTTGACGCCTGCCGATGTTGGTAGCGGCATTACCTTTGTGCGCGGGGAAGGGGACGGCATTCCTGCAGACTATAAACATGTCACATCCACGCCGCTGTCAACGCGCCTCTCTAACGGCGATATGGAGATAGCAACCGTCGAGCATCTCCTCTCCGCTTGTTTCGTGTGCGGGCTCGATAATGCCTGCATTGAAGTTGACGCCGGCGAGATTCCCATCATGGACGGGAGCGCTTTGCCTTTTGCCGATCTTATCCTCGAGACGGGCATGCGCACCCTGGATGCGCCGTTGCAGTACATTCGAGTGTTGGAATCCGTTGTGGTCGAGGAAGAGGGCAAGCGCGTTGAACTCAGTCCTTTCGACGGATTTGCCGTTGATGTTGAGATTGACTTTAAAGATAAAGTGATTGGGCGGCAGGATTTTCGGGCGGATATGAATGAAGTAAATTTTTTACACGAGATTTTGCCCGCCCGAACCTTTGCCTTCGAGCGGGACGTTGAAGCCATGCGCGCGAGGGGATTGGCGCTTGGCGGATCACTCGACAACGCCATCGTCGTCGGTGAACACGAAGTTCTCAATCCGGAAGGACTGCGCTTTAAGAACGAATTCGCCCGACACAAATGCCTGGACGCCATCGGCGATCTTGCCCTCGCCGGCAAACCCCTGCTCGCGCATTACCGCGCATATGCGCCCTCGCACGCGCTCAACAATCAACTCCTGCGCAAACTCTTTTCCCGTCCCGATGCGTGGAAACTCGAAAACGGCGGCGATTTGAGGTAAACTGAACCTTCCCAGCCATACGAGGTCATCCGTGAAACCCACAGCAAACCTGAAAGAATGGCACAAAACCGCAGGCATCAAGACGCGTGATGCGCCGCACCGCGCCCGATGCGGTGTGCCGATGCGTTCGCTTTATGTGCGCGAAGATTTGCCGCCATGCGGGGGTGCGGCCGCGAGTCGTTCGTGGCGTATCGCTCAGCGTATCGACCATCCCGACAATAATATTGCCGCCGAGTTCATTAACGAAGATATCGCGAACGAAGTCGATATCCTGCTGCTCGAATGGTCGGGGGCAGTCCGGCAACCGGGGCTTCCTTGCGCTGATGTGAACGGCGTGTCGATTGCCTGTGCCGATGACGTCTCGGCGCTAATTGATGACAAGCATGTCACCGCGCTCGCACTCAATGCCGGCGCATTCTCATTGCCTGCGGCGGCGGTATTGCTGGCATTTCAAAAAAATATGAAACTCGAACTTGGAATTGATCCTGTTGGCGCGCTTGCAAGCGGAAGCATCTTTCCCGTTGAAAATGAAATCGAATATATGTGCGATGCAGCCATTCATGTTGCACAACATCATCCCGATGCGAAAACGGTGGTTGTCAAGACTGCTCCCTATCATCTCGCGGGGGCATCCGATGTCCACGAACTTGCCGTCGCCATTGCAACGGGTAAAGAATATATTGAAGCGCTCCTAAACACGGGTCTCGGCATTGACGATGCATGCAGGCAGGTCGTCTTCACCTTCAGCGCCGATACCGATTTCTTTCCGCAAATCTCAAAATTGCGTGCGGCACGGATCCTTTGGAATCGCGTCACAGAAGCGTTTGGCGCACCGCAAGAGTCGCGGGTCATGCACCTCAATGCCGAAAGCGCCCACCGCTTTCTTGCAAAACGCGACTCTTGGACAAACATCGTGCGCATTGCGACTGCGGGATGCGCCGCGGGCATCGCGGGTGTGGACGCGCTGGCGCTCCATCCGTTTACGCATGCGTTGGGCGTCGCCGACAAAGACGCTAGGCGCATCGCGCGAAATATCCACTTCCTTCTGCGTGAAGAGGCAATGCTCGGCGAAGGCACCGATATCGCCGCCGGAACTTGGAGCGTCGAAGCCCTGACATATGACATGGCGCAGGCCGCATGGGAGATGTTCCAGGAAATCTGCAATCTTGGGGGCATGACGGAAGTGCTGCGCTCGGGATGGTTGGCAGAACGCATCCGGGAGCAGCGGGAATGGCGCGACGAGCAAATCGCAACCGGTAAAGCGCGCATCGTCGGCATCAACGCGCATCCGTATTTGGAAGAGACGCCGGTTTCGGTATGTCCCGTTGATGTCGAGACTCGACGCAGTGCGGATGCGCGTGTTCTTGATGGTTTCGAAACCGGAGAGTCGAAGTTGCAAGCAGGAGAGGGCAGGGGGTTTGCTCGGTTGATAGAGCATGCCTCGGGCGGGGCGCGCATGGGAGAATTGGCAGGGTTGCTCGGCGGCGGCAGGCAAGAGGACTGTTCGCCGTTGCCGCAGATGCGCGAAAGCGAGCCGTGGGAATCATTGCGCGACAAAGGCGTGTCTTTCGAGGCGAAACACGGAGCGTTGCCCGGGGTTTTTATATTGGAGAACGGCACGGAATCCAGGGCGCATCGAGCTTATGTTGAAGATGTTTTAAATTGTGCGGGATTGCGAGTTGCAGGGGAAGGGAGTCTCGATCATTTTAAAAAGAGCGGAGCGCACTTTTCCGCCGCCCTTGAAAATGAATCCGTGCAATTGCTTTCTAAAGACGGTTCCCTCTCGCTTGCTTTTGATTCGCAAAGCAATCTTCCAAAGATTTTCTCAAATCTCTATGAAAATCTTGATAAATTGGAGGCGCGCCCATGAGTCATCCGGATTTCTCTAAACTTTCTTTGTGGGAGCCGTCCTCCAAGGCCGAAACACAAAAACAGGAACCGTCGCTTTGCGACACGCTTCCCGGATTCTTGCCTTTCCTGCGCGGCCCTTATCCGCTCATGTATGTTTCGAGACCTTGGACTTTAAGGCAGTATGCAGGCTTTTCTACCGCGAGGGAGTCGAACGCGTTTTATCGGCGTAATCTCGCCGCCGGGCAAAAGGGACTCTCCGTTGCGTTCGACCTGGCGACCCACAGGGGTTACGACTCCGATCATCCGAGAGTCTCCGGCGATGTCGGAATGGCAGGCGTTGCCATTGATTCCGTTGAAGACATGAAACTTCTTTTCGATGGCATTCCGCTTAAAGACATCAGCGTATCCATGACAATGAACGGAGCCGTGCTTCCCGTCATGGCCATGTATATCGTTGCCGCCGAAGAACAGGGCACAGCGCAATCCCAGCTCTCCGGAACCATACAAAACGACATTCTCAAAGAATTCATGGTGCGCAATACCTACATCTACCCGCCGATGCCGTCCATGCAAATTGTCTCCGATATCATCAGTTACACTGCAAGCAATATGCCGCGCTTTAATTCGATTTCCATCTCCGGATACCACATACAAGAAGCGGGCGCGACAGCCGATCTCGAACTTGCCTATACGCTCGCGGATGGAATCGAATATGTGCGCGCGGGGGTTGCCGCCGGACTCGACATTGATGAATTCGCGCCGCGGCTTTCCTTCTTTTGGGGCATTGGCATGGACTACATCACGGAAGTTGCAAAACTTAGAGCGGCACGTGCGCTGTGGTCCGAGCTGCTCGAGCCTTTCTCGCCGACGAACCCGCGCTCCTCCTGTCTGCGGGCACATTGCCAGACATCCGGCTGGAGCCTCGCCGCCACCGATGTCTTCAACAACGTCACGCGTACGCTTATTGAAGCGGCCGCGGCTGTTCACGGACACACGCAGTCCCTCCACACCAACGCCCTTGACGAAGCTCTTGCGCTCCCGAGCGCTTTCAGCGCCCGCATCGCCAGAAACACGCAACTATTCCTGCGATACGAGTCCGGCGCATGCGACATTATCGACCCCTGGGGCGGAAGCGATGTCATTGAGGCGAGATGCGCCGAACTTACCCGGCGCGCCCGCGAACACATCAAAGAAATCGAACAGCACGGAGGAATGGCAAAAGCCATTGAGCAGGGCATTCCCAAAATGCGCATCGAAACCGCCGCCGCACAAACACAAGCGGCCCTTGACCGTGACGAGCAAATCCGTGTCGGAGTTAATAAATACCGGCCCGAAGGGGAAAGCCGGATTGAACTCCTCGAAATTGACGCTGCGGATGTTCTTGCCGAACAGGTTGAGCGACTCGAGTCATTGCGCCGGTCACGCGATGATGCTCGATGCCGTGAGAGTCTCGAGGCCTTGCGCAACTGTGCGACGTCCGGAAACGGAAACCTTCTTGAGCTGGCCATTAACGCCGCGCGAGAGCGTGCAACCGTCGGCGAAATCAGCGAGTCTTTGGCGGATGTTTTCGGGCGCTTTGAGGCACGTGTTCAAGGCTTGCAGGGAATTTACGCCGGTAACAATGTCGATGATGACGAAACCATCAACGCCGTTCGCAAGCGCGCGCAAGGTTTCGAGCAACGTCACGGAAGGCGCCCGCGCATCCTCGTTGCAAAACTCGGGCAAGACGGTCACGACCGGGGGCAGAAAGTCATCTCCGCCGCGTTCGCCGATCTCGGTTTTGATGTCGATATCGGCTCTCTTTTCCGAACGCCCGAAGAAGTTGCACGCCAGGCTGTCGAGAACGATGTGCATATCGTCGGTGTCAGTTCCCTGACGGCGGGGCATAAAATTCTCATTCCACAACTTTACAGGGAATTGCGCGAGCATTCGCGGCAAGACATATTCATTGTCGTTGGCGGCGTTATCCCCGAGAGCGATTTTCCGCTGCTGCAGAACTCCGGCGTGCGTGCAATTTTTCAACCCGGAACGCCTATACCGCAAGCCGCTCTAGATCTTCTTGGTCTCCTCGAACAGGAGCAGGCACTATGAAAGCGGCGGCAGCGGTGTCTCTTCCGTCACAGCGCGCGGAAGAATTTGCCAAAGGCGTGCTCGCCCGCGAGCGCGCGACGCTTGGACGTGCAATCACCCTCATTGAAAGCTCCAGTCCGAGTGACAGGGCCGATGCCGCGCAACTTTTGCGCTTGCTTCTCCCGCATGCCGGCGGTGCCTGTCGCATTGGCATCAGCGGTGCGCCCGGTGCGGGCAAAAGTTCTCTCATTGAAACGCTCGGGTGCGAATTAATCGAACGCGGCCATCGCGTCGCTGTTCTCGCCGTTGACCCGTCCTCTTCAAACAATGGCGGGAGCATACTTGCAGATAAAACCCGCATGCAAAAACTTGCCGCATCCTCCAACGCGTTTATCAGGCCGTCACCATCCGCAGGCGCAAGCGGCGGCGTTGCCCGTGCAAGTTTCGAGACGGTGCTGCTTTGCGAAGCCGCCGGATTCGACACCATCCTCATCGAAACCGTGGGGGTCGGGCAGCTCGAGAGCGCCGTTGCGGACATGGTCGACATTTTCGTACTGTTGGCGCTGCCGGGAGCGGGCGACGAATTGCAGGGAATCAAAAAAGGCGCGCTTGAACGTGCAGACGTCATTCTTGTCACAAAAGCAGACGGCGAACGCCGGGAGCTCGCACATGCGGCGCTCGCGCGATACCGGGAAGCCGTCAGCATCTTGGCAACGCTTTCTTCAAAGCGCTCGCCGCATCTCGCCTTGTGCAGCGCGCATACCGGCCTTGGAATCGCAGAGCTCTGCGAGTCGCTTGAGACGTTCTATGCCCGGCTAAAAGAGTCCGGCGCACTCGAGACCCGCAGGGGCAAACAGCGCGTTCGACGCATGAAACTCATGCTCGAAAGCGAACTCATGGCATTGTTCCTGCGTGATAAGCAAATGAGTTCCTGGTTGCATGAAAGTGAAAGCGAATTACTCGAAGGAGCAACAACGCCCTTCCTTGTAATTGACGACATCATTGAACGCCTCGAAGGCAAACTTGTGGGCAGGTCATGAGTCGGCAGTTTCGTTACATTTTCCTGCAGATGTTTGCGCCGTTTTTAAGCGCGTGCATCATCCTTATGGTTCTGCTCTATCTCATCAACATTCCGCGCGTGCTCGACGTTCTCCTTACGCAAGGCGGGGCCGTGAACCTCATGTTCCTGATGCTTATATTCATAACACCGAAAATTCTTTCTTACATCTTGCCGGTCGCGCTGCTGGTTGCGAGCCTTTATGTTCTCCACCGTTTGCACGTTGACCACGAACGCATCGCCATGCAGGCAAGCGGTTTTACTTATTGGTCGATTGTGCGCCCCATGCTTGTCTTTGCAGCCGGCGTCTTGCTTATCGTGCTCGCAATTCATGCCTACATCATGCCCTTGGGGCAGCGGGCGTTCCAGGACCGGGTCTTTGAAATCAACGAAACCATCACCGCGGCAGTGTTACGCCCCGGGCAATTCAATACTCTTACATCCGGAGTCACCGCTTTCGTGCGCTCGAGAGACTCCAACGGAGTCATCCGCGACATTCTCGTGCAGGACGCAAGGGATCCCGAACGCCCCACAAGCTACCTCGCCGCACAGGGAACCCTTCTTCAGACCCCCGAAGGTCTGCATCTCGAAATGCGCAACGGCAGCATTCACCGTTTTGAGGAGCCCAACAATCCCGCCTCTCTCAACATCCTTCGCTTCGACAGGTATCTCTACGACCTCTCCGAACTCGCGCAAAAATCCGAAACGCGCATCCTCAAATCCCGTGAACGATTCCTCGGCCAACTCTTCTATCCGGACATGTCCGAAATATACAGCCGGTCACGCGTCCACGTCTTTCGTGCCGATGCGCATAACAGACTTGCCGCCCCGCTCTTTTGTTTGGCCTACACTTTGATCGCGCTAGCTGCTTTCCGCGAGTTGGCAACACGATACGGATACTTGCCGCAAATCATCGCGGCCATATCCGTCGCCTTGGCCGCGCGACTCATCTACCTGGGAATCACCGGACTTACGGCAGAAGATCCAATCTGGAATCTTTTCCTCTATGTTATCCCGTTAAGCGTGTCACTGCTCGCCGTGCTGTTTATCATCTACGGCATTCACGGGTTCATGCGATTCGTTCCACGCATCCGGGAGACGGGCAGGAGGGTGTCATGAAGAGCTCCCATTCTCTCTTTTTCTATATTAGCAAGCGGCTGTTTCTCTATTTTTGCTTAACGCTTTATGCGTGCGTGCTGTTGATTTTTTTCATTGATCTCGTCGAACTGTTCCGGCGCGCGGACGGAAGCGAGCAAGTCGGATGGGGCTTGCTTCTCGGAATCGGCTTGCTTCGATTGCCGCTGCTCATCGAACAATTGCTTCCCTTAATCCTGCTGTTCGGAGTCTTGCTCACCTGTTCGCAACTCTCCCGTTCGCAGGAATTCATCGCGATGCGGTCAATGGGAATGTCCGTGTGGCAATTCCTTGCGCCTACCTTGCTTTTTGCCTTCTTTCTTGGAGTCCTCAGCGTGCTTCTCTACAATCCGCTCGCATCCGTGCTTGCCGCACGTGCCGAGCCCCTGGAAAACAGGCACATTGAACAACGGTCGAGCACTTTCGCAATCTCTGCCTCCGGCGTCTGGTTGCGACAAGCAGACGCGCAGGGGCATTCTGTTGTGCATTCGCAGCACGCTGAAGAACTCGCGGACGGACGCCTGCGACTCTCGAAGGTCAATATCTTTCTATATGATGCAAACGCGATTTTCAGCGGGAGACTCGATGCGGAAATTGCAACGCTTCACGATAGATTCTGGGAATTGCAAAATACATGGGAATTGCGCCCCGAGACAGCGGCAATTTTCCACAACGAGTACCGCCAGCCCACAACCCTGACGCCCGGGCAAATCCGTGAAAGTCTTGCGGACCCGGACTCCATCTCCTTCTGGGAATTGCACGACTTCATTGAGCATACCCGGGCTGCCGGTCTCTCCGTTACGCGATACCAGACGCACTACCAAAAACTCATCGCAACTCCCTTCTTTTTGTGCGCGATGATTTTGCTGGCGGTCACCTTCGTTTTCCGGTTGTCGCTTGAGCGCCCGAGCGGAATTGCCATCCTCGGAGCAACGCTATGCGGCGGCACACTCTTCTTTTTCCGGGATTTCTTGTTGCAATTGGGGGCATCCGAAGTCATCCCGATAGCTCTCGCTACATGGGCATCCGGAGTCATCGCTGTTTGTTTAAGCGGGGTAATCTTGCTGCATACGGAAGGACGATGAAAGCGCTGCTTTTATGCATTATGGCGGTTATCATAGCCGTTGCATCGCTTTCACATGCGCGCGCGCAAGAAAACGAGCCTGTCACGCTCCATGCCGATACGTTGACCTATCTACGCGAAAAAGGACATGTGTTCGCCAAAGGAAATGTCGAATTGCGACAAGGCGCGTGGGTTCTCCTCGCCGATGAACTGACCTATGACGAGACGACAGGAATGATCAAGGCCTCGGGAAATATCATCCTTTCAACGCCCGAGGGAGAAGCCGTATTCGCTGATAAGGCGAATTTCACGCAAGCGCTGCAGCACGGTGTCGCATCGAATATATCCATGCGCCTCATTGACGATTCCCGGCTTGCGGCGCGTTCGGCATCTCTGCAAGGCGAGAAAAGCCTTCTCGAACACGCGGTTTATTCCGTCTGCCAACCCTGCGAAGAGTCCGAAACAGGAGTCGTTCCGCCTCCGCTCTGGCAGGTTAAAGCGTATCGGGTTGAGCGCAATGAAGGCGAGGGCATCATTCAATACGAGGATGCAAGTTTGGAATTCTTCGGCGTGCCGGTTTTCTATACACCGATTTTGATTCACGCAGACCCTTCCATTTCCAAGAAATCGGGGTTTTTGCTGCCCGGCTTCTTTTCTTCTTCGCACCTCGGGCTGGGAGTTGAAATTCCCTACTTTTGGAACATTGCCCCTAACTATGATTTAACTTTTGCGCCGCGTTTCTATTCCGACGGTGATGTCCTCTGGCAGGGCGACTGGCGCCATCAAACACAAACCGGCCGATACCATTTCGATGCCGCCGCCGTTCTCGAATCACGCGCAAACCGCCAGCCCGGAGTCACGGAAGGGTTTCGAGGCGCATTTTTCGGAGAAGGCCGGTTCCAACCCGCGCAAGAATGGATCTGGGGCTTCGACCTCAATACCACAACCGATGACACTTTCCCGCGCCGCTTCGACCTGTCGCAGGAAACACAGTTTACCTCAACGCTTTTTCTCGAACGTTCCGACAACGACCGCCAACTCCGCATTAATGGTTACTATTTCCAAGGCCTGTTGGAAGGAGACAGCCAGTCGCAGTCTCCTATCGTTTTGCCGCTCATGGAATATACACGCAGGCTTCCCGGACTCTACGCCGGCGGCCACGCGATTGTCGAAGGAAGTTTCCTCATCCTCGCACGTGAAAAAGGAGCGCAGAGCCGAAGGCTGTCGACCTCGATAACTTGGGATCGTGAATTCTTCGATGACTTGGGTTCCGTTTATGAAATCAAGGCACAAGCGCGCGGCGACATCTATCACGTCGAAAATGTTCTCTATCGAAATGCCGAGGGCGAGCGTGGCGCCGAATTTATCGAAAGATTCCTCCCGACCGCGGGACTCGAATGGCGGTTTCCCCTCGCGCGCACAACTGCCGAAGGGCGCGTGCTTGTCGAACCTATCGCGCAACTTCTTCTTTCGCCTCATGGTGGAAATCCCGAGGGCATCCCGAACGAAGACTCCGAAAGCTTTGAATTTGACGAAACAAACCTTTTCGCCGTTGATAAATTTTCCGGACTCGACCTCTGGGAGGACGGTGAACGGCTGCGCTATGGTGTTCGCGCCGTTTTCCTCGGCAGCCAAGGACAGCAAGGCAGCGTGTTGTTCGGACAGGAATATCGACTCGAAAGCCAGGATTCCTTCGCCGAGCTTACGGGACTCAAAGAGCAGGCCTCCGACTATGTCGGCTCAAGCCACCTCGAATGGCAGCGTCTTCGCTTTGAACAGCGCTTCCGCCTCAATCAAGAAGACTTTCACATTCGGCTCCACGATGTAGGGGTCTCGGCCGAGATTATCGACGGGCTTGAGGTTTCCGCGCGATATGCTTACCTCTCCGAGGACATTTCGACAACGCCGCAATCCGAAGCCGAAATCTACTTCCAGGGCAATTATAACTTCCACAGTGATTACAACGCCTACGCCTATTTGCGCAGGGACGTTTCTAGCAATAAACTCCTGTATAATGGCATCGGCGTCTCTTACTCCGACGAGTGTTTCCTTGCGCAACTCGAGTTGCGGAACGACTTTCGGCGGGATAGGGATGTCGGGCCCGAAAGCGCTGTCTTCCTTCGAATCGTGCTCGTGGGACTCGGAGAGTGGGACGGTATCAGAGAAATTGACGACAATGAGTAAAAAAACAAAATGAAAAACTTCGCAAGCTTCACAGCCTTCTGTATTGTTCTGTTGATAATGAGCGTGCCGGCATCGGCGCAGTCATCACAGGGAATCGTCGCCGTTGTCAACAACAACGTCATCTCCGACTACGATCTCGAGCAACGTGTTGGACTGGCGTTGGTGACTTCGGGCGTCCAGCGAACCCCGGAGATCGAGGACGCTCTGCGTCCGCAGGCGCTCAACCGTCTCATCGACGAGAAACTCAAAATGAACGAAGCCGCACGATACAACATATCCATTCCGGAACAAGAAATCCAAAACGCCCTCGGACGAATCGCGCAAGACAACAATATGAGCTTCGAGGAAATTGAGCGGGTGTTGTCCGAAAACAACGTCACCGTTGAAAGTTTGCGTTCTCAACTCGTCGCCGATATTGCATGGAACCGTCTGCTCGAAGGACTTTTTCTTCCGCAGGTTTCCATCTCGCAAGATGAAATCAACCAGGCATATGAACGCGCTGTCGACGAGCGTTCGCAAACACAATACCTCGTTTCCGAGATCGTACTGCCGTTTGATTCCGCCGCTAGCGAAAACATCGCCCGGGAAAACGCCTATCGATTGTTGCAACCTTTGCGGACGGGCAGCCCTTTCGCTCCGCTCGCGCAACAATTTTCCCAGTCCCCGACATCCGCCAACGGAGGACGCATCGGATGGGTCGTCGCCGGACAGCTGGAAGACGAGATAGACCGCGTGCTTCCGCTGCTCAAGCGCGGGGAAATCTCCGAGCCCATTCGAACCGGCAGCGCTTATTACATCATACAACTTCTCGGTAAAAACGAATCGGGCAAGCCGAATCCGCAACTCGACATCATAAGGCTTGGTCGCGCCTTCTTCCCGCTCTCGCCGGATGCCGGCGGCGACGTCCTCGCCCAGGCGGACGCAAACGTGCAACGCTTTTACGTTGATTTTTCCGGATGCGACAATGCTCCCGACCTGGCAGATTCAGTGGGAGCTAGTTTCCGTTTGCTCGATCGTGTCACGCTTGCGCACTTGCCTCCGCAGTTGCGCGAGCAAGTCGACAACAGCGGTATTGACGGTTTGTTTCCGCCGAGTCGAACCAATGAAGGTGTTGAGGTTGTCGCTCTATGCGAACGGGAACCCAACCAAGTCGCCAGCATCACTCCTCAAGAAGTTGAACGAGGCATGATCGAACGGGAAATCGAACTTCTCGGACGGAAACATCTACAAGAACTCCGCAGCAACGCCACCATTGAGCTAAGGTAAATGAGCACCCCCGCGCCCCTCTGCCTCACGATGGGCTCGCCTGAAGGCATCGGGGGTGAGATTACGCTAAAGAGTTGGCTGGCGCGGAAGCATTCCGATGTACCGGTTTTCTTTTCATTGGATGTTCCCGAGCGATTGAGAGAAGAAGCGAAGCGGCTGGAATTGTCCGTGCCGGTAGAAGAGATTGCGACGCCTTCGCAGGCAGGCGGGATATTCGAGCGCGCGCTTCCGGTGTTGCCTGTCTCGGCGGACAAAAGCGATGCCCGGGCGGCGCTCGAATCAATTAAGGGTGCGGTTTCCTTCGCACTTAAAGGAGAAATTGCCGGCTTGGTCACCAACCCGGTAAATAAGGCAAGCATCTCGCAAACAGGCGTCAAGTTTTACGGGCATACCGATTATATCGCCGAGCTGTGCAATGCGGCCGGAAAAGCCGTCATGATGCTCGAGTGCGAAGCCCTGCGGGTTGTTCCCGCAAGCGTGCATATTCCCTTGCGCGAAGCCGGCGCATTTCTTTCGCAAGAGTGGCTGGAGCATGTCGGGCGCACGGTGGACGCGTATTTGCGCGAGCGAATCGGCATTTCCGGGCCGATTGTGGCGTTCGCCGGGTTCAATCCCCACGCCGGTGAAGAAGGCATCCTGGGAGACGAAGAAATCGGAATCATCAAGCCCGCGGTCGAATCACTTCGCCTCAACGGCATTGATGCGCGGGGGCCTTTCGCCGCCGACAGCCTGTTTCACGCCGAAGCGCGTAAAACCTATGATGCGGCCGTCTGCATGTATCACGACCAGGCGCTCATTCCGTTCAAGAGCCTGGCATTTTATGAAGGCGTGAATGTAACGCTTGGCTTGCCTGTCGTGCGCGTGTCTCCCGACCACGGAACCGCGGAAGACATCAAGGGCAAGGGTGTCGCGCGTCCGGATAGCCTGCTTGCGGCATTAAGGACGGCGGCACGGATGCGTTAGCGGAAGTGCTTCGATAACCGCAATCCTTGATATTGATAATTGGAACCTAAGCCGCTTCCGTAGATTTGTTGCGCCGGTGAACGCAATGGCTCGTATATCAACCGCGCAATAATCTGTCCGTCCTCAAGTATGAAGGGAACATCGCGGCCGCGAACCTCCAATACGGCCAACGACGACGGCGTTTTGTTTTCTCCGACCCCAAAGCCCGGGTCAAAGAAACCGGCGTAGTGAACGCGAACCTCTCCCATCAGGGGATCAAACGGAGCCATCACCGCGGCATGCGAGGGCGGCACGCAGATCTTCTCTTGTGATGCGAGAATATAAAACTCGCCCGGATCCAAAACAATCGTGCCTTTGGAGTCGGCGTGGACAGGTTCCCAAAAATCCTCGCGGGGGTGGTCGCGCGCATCAACATCGACAAAACCCGCATGCCGCCGCGCTCGAAACCCCACCGCGCCGTCCTTTTCGGTCGGCCGCAATCCGACACGAACGCCCAAGCCGCCGTCTACATCAAGACTTCCCGATGTCAGTTGCCATCCTTCGTCAACGAGGTTTTTGATCTCCGTGTTCGGGTCGGTTGGATCTCCTTGGCGAAAGCGTAATTGCGCGAGGGTCGATCCCTGTTTCACCCGCACCGGAAAAGTGCGCGGCGATACTTCGAGATAAACGGGTCCTTCATAGTTGGCTTCGATCTGGTCAAAATAAGCGGAGCGATCCACGATCACACGCGTGAAAACATCAATTCGCCCGGTTGAACTCTTCGGATTCGCAAATGCGGACGTCTTCGAATCGAGTGCGAGCGATTCCAGCAGCGGCACAATATACACACCGCCGGTCTCCAGCACGGCGCCCTCGCTCAGGTCTACCTCGTGCAATGTAAGGCGCTCTATCTTCTCCGAGACGCGGGTTTCCCGTCCCGGCAGGAAGCTTGCGCGCAAACGATACGCTTTTGCGCCCAGGCGAACATCAAGGCTTGAAGGCTGCACCTGTCCCGCGGCAAAATCCTCGCTCGCACACACCCCGCCTTTTGCCAGCAGGCCCTCAATCTCACAATCGGGTAAAATCCCCATCACGCCAAAGCCCTCCGTGCCACTCTTTCCATTAGGATTTGCTATTTTTGCTCTCTTGCAACATAATGGCACAATACCACGCGTTCGGAGAATATGTATGGCAAAAAAATCTTCAAAACAATGGCGTCCGCAGACCCGGCTCGTTCACGGGGGGACCCAACGCTCGCAACACGGCGAAGCCGCCGAGGCCTTGTTTTTGACCTCCGGCTATGTCTACGACCACCCTGAAATCGCCCGCGACCGCTTCGCGGGAGATGCGGACGGATTCACATATTCGAGATTCGCCAATCCGACCGTGCGCATGTTCGAGGAACGCCTGACGGCACTGGAGGGGGCCGAAACCGCCCGTGCGACCGCAACCGGTATGGCGGCCGTCACCGCATCCATGCTTTCCTACCTGCAGGCGGGAGACCACGTCGTTGCCGCAAAGGCTTTGTTTAGCTCATGCCGTTACGTCATCGAGGAACTTCTGCCGCGTTTCGGAATGACTTTCACGCTCGTTGACGGTCTCGACCTCGAACAATGGCGCGCCGCCTGTCGTCCGGAAACAAAAGCCTTCTTCCTTGAAACACCGACGAACCCGCGTCTGGAAGTCCTTGACCTTCGTTCGATTGCGGACATCGCGCACGACAACGGAGCGCTGTTGATTGTCGATAATGTCTTCGCAACGCCGATACTTCAGCGCCCGATGGAATTCGGCGCCGACATCGTTGTTTATTCCGCAACCAAATATATCGATGGGCAGGGGCGATGCCTCGGCGGATGCGTGTTGTGTTCCGAGCAATTTCTTGAAGACCATCTTGCCATGTATATGAAGCATACCGGCCCTGCAATGAGTCCTTTCAATGCGTGGGTCATGCTCAAAGGGCTTGAGACCATCGATTTGCGGATACGCAAGCATTGCGACAACGCGCGCGTGTTGGCGGAGTTCCTAAACGGTTCGCCGGCAGTGCGGCGGGTCTTCTATCCCGGACTTCCCAACCATCCGCAGCACAATCTCGCGATGGCGCAAATGGACGGATTCGGCGGCGGCATGATAGCTTTCGAAATTGACGGCGATCAGTCGAAAGCGTTTCGATTCCTTGATGCCTTGGAAATTATCCTGATTTCCAACAATCTTGGTGATACCAAAAGCCTCATCACGCATCCTACGACCACAACGCATCAACGTCTCGAGGAAGAGGCGCGCCTGGAACTGGGCATTGGTGGAAACCTCCTGCGACTTTCCGTCGGGCTCGAAGATGTCGAAGACTTGCGCGCCGACCTCGAAATGGCTCTTGCTGCCTGATGTATGAAAAAACAACGCATAAGATTCTCGTGCGCGTTGTCCCCGAGTATCTAACCGAAGAGTCCGATGTCGTGCGCGATATCTACTTCTGGGCATACCATATCACCATTGAAAACCAGTCCAGCCAGCGCATCCGGTTGCGTCGACGCCATTGGCGCATCGTTGATGAGCACGGGCATTGCAGAACCGTTGACGGCGAGGGGGTCGTTGGCGAGTGCCCGACACTCGATCCCGGCGTGCGGTTCAGTTACTCTTCGAGCGTTTCTTTGCCTACGCCGTCGGGTGAAATGAGCGGCGCATACGACATGACCATCGAAGAAGGCGAAGACAGCCAGGATCTGCGCATCGATATCCCGCTGTTTCTGCTCGAAAGCCCCCATGCATTCCGAACGGTGCACTAACACCGAGTGAAAAAATGTTTCGTCCGGCATTTTGTGTAGCGGGATTTTTACTGTGCGCGCTTGGCATTTTAATGTTGCTCGCCGGAGTCGTTGATACCGCACATGAGGGAAACGATGATTTCGCCTTTTATTTCTCCGGGGTCATAACTCTCTTCATCGGCGCGTGCCTCGCACTCGTCAACCGATTCAAAGACGGGCGCCTGTCGATACGGCAAGGTTTTCTGGTGACAAGCCTCTCATGGCTGCTCATCGCCCTTTTTGCGTCCTTGCCGTTTCGACTCTGCGCACTCGAGCTCTCCTATAGCGATTCCCTCTTTGAGGCAACTTCAGGATTGACCACAACCGGCGCAACCATCATCACAAATCTTTCAGAGGCTTCGCACGGCGTTCTTATCTGGCGCGCATTGCTCCAATGGCTCGGCGGAATCGGTATCATCGTCACCGCGCTTGCCGTTCTGCCAATGCTCAACATCGGAGGCATGCAGCTCTTCCGCACCGAATCCTCCGATACATCCGAAAAGATTCTGCCGCGCTCGGCTCAATTCGCCGGAGCCCTCACGGGATTCTACGGCAGTTTCACGCTATTGTGCGCTCTCGGTTACTGGCTTGCGGGAATGTCCGCCTTCGATGCCATCGCGCACGCCATGACAACGGTGGCAACCGGTGGGTTTTCAACATCGGATACGTCCGTCGGATACTGGCAAAACCCTGCCATCGATAGCGTTGCCATCCTGTTCATGATTTTGGGGGCGTTGCCGTTCATTCTCTACATACGGCTGCTTGGCGGGGATGTCCGCGCCCTCATGCGCGATACGCAACTACGATGGTTCTTTGCCCTGCTTGGCAGCGTTATCGCAATCATGTGGGCGCATCTCTATTTCTCTTCCGGAGCCGAACCTGCACGTGCGCTTCAATTTGCCGCATTCAATGTCACTTCCGTTATGACCGGAACCGGATATGCAAACACCAACTACGGGGTCTGGTCGCACTTTACCACCGGAATATTCTTCTTCTTGATGTTCGTTGGCGGGTGCGCGGGCTCAACTGCTTGTGGCATGAAAATCTTCCGGCTTGCCGTCATCTGCAAATCCATCACGCTGCAAGCGCGACGCGTTCTATATCCGCATTTGGCGGTTACGCCGCTCTATAACGGACGGCCTATACAAGAAGGAGTCGTCGCATCCGTGATGCATTTTTTCTTCTTTTATTTGCTGCTGTTTGTTGGAGTGGCATGCGTGTTGTCGTTGATGGGACTTGCTCCCATCACTGCGCTATCGGCTTCGGCGAGCGCAATTGCAAACGTTGGTCCCGGATTGGGGTCAGAGATCGGGCCCGCCGGAAACTTCGCTTTTCTTCCCGACGCGGCAAAGTGGCTTCTCGCCGCGTTGATGTTGATAGGGCGGCTCGAGGTTTTCACTATATTGGTGTTGTTAACGCCGACTTTCTGGCGGCAGTGACGCCTGAATCTTCAACTGCGGAGATGTTCGAGTAATTTCCGCAAGAAATTCTCACACTCTTTGATTTGCGACAACTCGATAAACTCGTCGGGACGGTGCGCCTGCAAAATGTCGCCGGGCCCGCACACCACCGCCGGAATTCCGGCATCCTCGAACAATCCCGCCTCGCTCGCATAAGAGACAGCAAGGGATTGATTGCTTCCGCTCAGCCGCAGAGCCAGCGCTTCCGCCTCGGAGTTGTTTTTCACCGAAAATGCCGGAACTGAAGCAATTTTACGAGTTTCAATTGAAGCATGCGAAGCCACCCGTTGCATCTCGGGCAGCAAATTCTCCTTCGCATAATTATTAAAGCGTTCGAATATCTCATCGTCGTCGCTGCCCGGTACGCTGCGATATTCCCAATCAAAGCGGCAGTGTCGAGGTATGATGTTTACCGCTTCGCCTCCTTCAATCACGCCAACCTGAACGCTCGTATAAGGCGGGTCGAAGCGTTTGGATGTGTCATCGTCTCCGCGCCGGCGCATTTCGGCGCTGACGCCATCAAGGAAATTAATCAGTTTGCCCGCCGCAATTATTGAACTCACTCCCTTGTGCGTTGCGCTCGAATGCGCTTCAAGACCCTCAATTAGAGTTTCATGAACATGAATGCTCTTATGTGCATTCACAACTTTCATGCTCGTAGGTTCTCCGATAATTGCAAGCGCCGGCGGCATCGCAGACATCGGCAATCTCTCGCGGATGTGTTTCAGCAACGGACGAACACCAAGACAGCCAACTTCTTCGTCATAAGAAATCGCAAAGTGGATCGGTGCGCTCAAGGGTCGTTTGAGAAAGTCCGGCACCATGGCGAGCGCAATCGCAATAAAAGACTTCATGTCGCAACTGCCGCGGCCGTAGAGCCGGTTGTCGCGCACGGTCGCTTGGAAAGGCGGCGTGCTCCACGATTGCCCTTCTACCGGGACAACATCGCTGTGGCCGGAAAGGATGATCCCGCCCGCCTGGTTTTTATCTCCCAAAGTCGCCCACAAATTCGCCTTGCGCCCGTCTTCCGAAACAACGCGTTCGGCCTCAATCCCATGCTCACGCAGGTAGTTTTCGACGAAATCAATCAACTCGAGATTCGACAAGCGGCTGGTCGTGTCAAATCCTATCAGCCGCTCGGTCATCTCAAGGGAATTATATTGCGCTGGCGGGGACATATATGGCATTCTAAGGCAAAATCCTCCTGAATGGAAGTTTTACAACTCTCGACAATTGCCCAATACGCCCATATTATCTT
>JAPOUU010000008.1 GCA_026708505.1 Hyphomicrobiales bacterium
TTTCGTTGATGCGCGAGTTGGCGCAGTCTTCCGCCGAAGACAAAAAAGCATTTGCAAAAGCTCCCTTGCACGCCCCGCGCAAACGACTCGACGAGACAAAAGCTGCGCGTAAACCCGTGTTGTCGTGGCGCAAGTGACCAAGAGACCCCCTGCACTTCACAAAACTTAGGTTCTACTGGCCCAAAATTAAGTGCAACGAACTTATGGCTACATTCGAGTTCTTTATTTTTCAGAACTGTCTGATGAATTACGTTGCCTTGCAATGACGGCCAGTTTCTTTCGATAAGCAGAAATTGAGTGGTCCGCCACAAATCTGTTAACAGCACATCTAGAACTTATCCATGAGTAAATGCGCTCAAATAGTGAAACTTGACGGGTGAGAAGTTTAACATCAGCGAAATTTCCGTCTTCGCAAGCGGTTAAATATCGCACGTCGCCATTGTGCCGATAGCCTTGAAACCTCTCCAGTTTGGTAACAATAAAAGAAATAAAAGGGCGGAGAAAAGGAATATATTCAGATACTTCCCGAAAAACGAATATGAAAATAGAAACAGTAGTTTTTCCGGGAGGAAGTATTGTCACACAATCATATGCGTTAACAATACGGTAAACGGGTGTTTTCGTTTTCTCAAACCATTCATCATTACCAACTCGCGGAGAACCAAAAGTGTAACATGTGGCAATCTTAATATATGCTTGCAAACGTTTAGCGGCAATTGTTGCCAAAGCACCTCCAAGGCTATGCCCCGTTACTATAAGAGGCT
This sequence comes from Hyphomicrobiales bacterium, assembly GCA_026708505.1. Lineage (GTDB taxonomy): Bacteria > Pseudomonadota > Alphaproteobacteria > JAPOUT01 > JAPOUT01 > JAPOUT01. The sequence continues at coordinate 765 of JAPOUU010000008.1, forward strand.
TGTTGTGGGTTTTGGAATTACTAAAGTATTCCAAATCTTTTTGGATTTGCTGCTCCACGAGACCGAATGCTTCGGAGAATCCTGAATGAATATTTCCTCCGGAAGGGCATTTAGTGATGATGGCATTCACGTCTGCTTTGATATCTCGCAAACTAGTTGCTTCTGTTCCTCGAAACGCAAGCACAAGATAGTCTTGAGTTGAGACCAGCAACGCTTGGGTGCCTTCTTTATCATAAGTTTTAAGAATTTTAATATCGGCTATTTTTAGGAAATGCTTTGCCGCTTCAGCGTCATCTTTTTCAAAAACAGATTGAACAACTTCATCAAGAGCTCCCATTGTTTTTTCATTTAATAATGTTTTTAGTTTTTCTTTGAGCTGTTGCTTTGTTACATCTTCATCAAGCCGACTAAAGGGCTGGTAAGCCAATTCCGATAGACAGGCCATAAGCCATGCGGTTCTATCACTGTACGCCCGTCGATAGGTGGGAGTATTCTTGCTTTGTATGTAATTAAGAAGATCTTTCTCGTTATCTGTGAGTGGTAAAACTTTAGACATTGTTGCCTCCCAATTAATGCTGCACAAACAAAAACAATCTTGCTTATGTCAAATTATCAATTACGAAAGATTATACTCAAAGCTGTAAAACCTACAAAATTTCCCGCCGTTTATTCATACATCGATAAATTCACAATCTCGAAACGCTGCCTGATACCCCCTTTGAAAAGAGACTATTCCCGGAATTGACTCGGATGACCCATGCCGAATCAGATGTGAAAAAACGCCCCGGCAGATCGTCAGAAATGCCGGGGCGCCCTTTGGGTTGGTTTGCAGACACTGCAAGAAGGTCCCGGCTCCATCGGAAACTCAAGCTTTTTCCGGATAATCCGGGAACTTACAAGAGACTTTTGAGAGATTTTCTGCGGTATTTCATCGGTTTCGGGAAGTCTGAAAATCGCCGGAATAAGGCGAAATTTTGCGAATCGCACCGAATCTTTATGGAAAAGCGGCAGAACCCGTGAATCCAACAGGCTGCGAGATCAAGGGGGCACAATGCCCGTCTCAATGCCGGAAGCCTTTCCCCTCCCCGCTACGTTCTCGTAGCGGCCTGTTGCACTCCGGCATCCTTAGGCGCTGATGGTTCCTCCGGGACGGGAAAGCGCCAAAACGCGGGTGAGCAACAAAACGGGAATCAGACCGGCAAGCAGGATCGCCAGGGCCGCGGGCGCGCTTTCCTCGAAGAGACCCAGGGATGCGGACGTATATGTGTAGGTTGCGAGGGTATCGAAGTCGTAGGGGCGCAGTATCAGTGTTGCGGGGAGTTCTTTCATGCAGTCAATGAAGACAAGGAGTGCGGCCGAGAGAACGGCGGGGCGGAGCAATATGAAGTGAACCCTTCGGAGGGTGCTCCATTCCCCGTGACCAAGGCATCGTGCCGCCATGTCCATGGAAGGCGTGATTTTGCTCAATCCCGCCTCAAGGGATCCGTAGGACAGGAACAGGAAACGCACGAGATATGCGAAGACGACGGCCGCGGCGGAACCGGTGAAAAGCAGCCCGGTGGATACGCCGAAACTCGCGCGCGCAATGCTATCGAGGAAATTATCGAAGCCCGCGAGCGGCACGAGAATTCCCAGGCCGAGCACGGCGCCGGGTATCGCGTATCCGATGCTGGCAATAAGCACGACCATACCGGTGATTCCCCCCGAACCGAGGATGCGCACGCCGTAAGCGAGGATGAGCCCCACGGCGAGCAGCAATATCATTGCGGACAGGGTCAGGACCAGGCTGTTTGCACCGTAAACCAAAAGTTCGGGCTCCCAGCCCGTCTCAAACGCATGGAGCGCAAGCGTCGCGGCAGGCAGGATAAACCCGAGGAAGATGGGAGCGATGCATGCGAATATCGCAAGCGCCGCCTTCCATCCGTTGAGTTTATATCCGGGAAGTTGGCGGTATTTGGAGGAGGTTTCATGGTAGCGCCGTGATTGTCGCGAGGTTCGCTCGAGGACTCCCAGAAATATCATGATGGCGAGCAGCACGCATGCAATTTGCGCGCCTCCGCCGAGATTGCCGCGTTCGAGCCAAATGTCGTATATGCCGACGGTCAGCGTTCGTATGCCGAAATGCTGCACGGCGCCGATGTCGTTGAGACACTCCATTGCGACGAACAACACGCCGACCACAAGAGCGGGGCGTGCCATCGGCAGCGACACGCGCATGAAGGCCTCCGATGCACTGCACCCAAGCGTGCGCGCTACCTCGAAAACACAAAAAGACTGCTGCAGGAACGCAGCCCGCGCGCTGAGAAACACATAAGGATAAAGCACGAAAGCGAGCACCAGCACGGCGCCGGGCATGGAGCGGATTTGCGGCAGGTAGCTGGAGAATTCAAACAAGTCGACATAAACGTAAGCGACGATATATGTGGGAATCGCAAGCGGTATGAGCAGCGCCCATTGGAAGATTTTGCGCCCCGGAAACGAACACATGGTGACAAGCCATGCGGTTCCGGTTCCAATTGCCAGGCAGAGCGTTCCGGTTGCGAAAACAAGAACGCCGCTTCGCCAGAGATATCCGGGCAGAACGGTTGCGGCGAGATGGGGCCAGATATCGTCGCTGCTCGTGAATGCGAATGTGACAACCGCGAATACAGGTGCGGCAAGCACAAACGCGATGGCAAGGACGGCGATATTCCAGCCCGCCGAGCCCTTCCTTCGTGCCTGAAGTTCGACGTTATCGATTGAAATCGACTTCATCTACAAGTCGACTTGCGGGCTTGCGGTTCTTGGCGATGGTCTCAAGGGCGATACCATCGGCTTCGAACGCACCCCAGGAGCGGGTTCGCAGCGACCACGGAACATCTTCGCCAACGGGATACTCGAAGTTGAGTTGCGCGTAAAGCTGCTGCGCCTTTTCCGAGGACAGGAATTCCATGAGTTTTTGCGCATTCTCCCGGTTGGGCGCGTGCTTCGCCATGACCATTCCGGAGAGGTTAACATGCGTCTCTCCGTTCTCAAAGGTCGGAAACAGGATGCGCACGGAGTCCGCCCATTCTTTTTGTTCCGGTTTTTCGTCGTTGGTCTGCATGACCCCGAGATAATATGTGTTTCCGATGGCGATATCGCACTCGCCGACGAAAACGGCCTTAACCTGCTCGCGGTCGTTTCCCACGGGCGAGCGTGCGAGATTGTCACGAACGCCTTCGAGCCACTTTTTTGTTTTTGCCCTGCCGTGGTGCTCAAGGAAGGCGGCAAAGAGCGCGACATTGTAGGCATGCTGGCCGTCGCGAATGCAGATGCGTCCCTTCCATTTCGGGTCGGCGAGATCTTCGTAAGAAATCTCGTTCTCGCGGACGCGATTTTTGGATGCGTAGACAACGCGCGCGCGCCGTGTCAGTCCGAACCAATGACCTTCGGGGTCCTGGTAGATTGCGGGAATATTTCCTTCGAGCACGGCTGAAATGACCGGCTGCGTGATTCCCTGACGGACGGCTTGCGTGAGCCGTCCGATATCAACGGTGAGGATGACATCGGCGGGGGAGTTTCTGCCTTCAATCTCGACCCGTTCAAGCAGGCCTTTTTTAGCAAACAAAAAGTTGGTTTTGATTCCGGTTTCCGCGGTGAAGGCTTCGAGAAGCGGCTTGATGAGGAAGGGCTGCCGGTAGGAGTAGACGGTAACCTCATCGTTTTCCTGCGCGAAGGCGGGAGGGACGATAACGACGACGGACAAAAGGGAAAGGCATGCGAGGAGTTTGGAGAAGATATTCATATTTTTTCCTTTCAGAAAAGAATAATTCGTCTCCCTCGGCATAAATTGTCTAGCGTATTTTACTTTTAAGCGCAACCTATTTTTTCTGGCGGTAATATCGCTCTATTCGCGCCTGTATGATCTCGAGAACGATGGTGAGCGCCCAGTAGATGAGCGCGGCGGTAATAAGCATCTCGAGATGCTTGAATTCTTTTTGCCCAAGCGTTTTCGCGAGGAACATGAGCTCCCATACGCCGATCACGGAAACGAGGGAGCTGTCTTTGAGCATGGCGATGAATTGGTTCCCGGTCGGCGGAATGATGAGGGGAAGAGCCTGGGGAAGAATGATTTTGCGCATGGTCGTGGGAAACTTGAACCCGAGGGCCCGCGCGGCTTCCCACTGGCCCTTGTGAATGCTCTCGATGCCGGCGCGGAAGATTTCGGTCATGTATGCGCCGTAGCAAAGTGACAGAGCGAGGATGCCGGCAGGCACGGCGTCCACGACATAGCCGAGTTGCGGAAGCCCCAGGTAAATGAGATAGACCTGCATGAGCAGGGGCAGCCCCCGGAAGAAGGACGTGTAGAAAGACGCTATGGCGAAAGCAAACCCGTTGGAAGAAAGCTTGGCAACCGCGCCGACGATGGCTATGGCGGAAGCTATGGCGATCGACACCGCGGAGACATAGAGGGTTGTGAACAGCCCTCTTGATATCATGAACCATATCTTACGCTCGATGAATTCAATGCTGAGATCGAAGGAGTAGAAGAAGAGGAGAAAAAGCCCGAGCAGTTCGAGCCAGACAAGCACCACCTGTATAACCCAGGGAACGAAGGAGAGCGCGACGACGTTTGCGGTAAACAGCATCGCCAGGGTTACGGCAACGGCAAAATCGCCGAAGCGTCCGCTTGTTTCGGGATCCCCCGAGACGGGGGCGAGAAGATGTCCGAAGAAACTATCGCCGAACCCGGCAAAAAAGAAAACGACGGACGAGAGAAAAAAGCAAGGAAGGAGAAAGCCGGGTTTTGTTACCAGCCTGTCTTGTGTGACGGTATCGGCGTACACCAACTCTCCCCTATGAGTGCTTTCGTGCGCGCCCTCCTAGTTGGAAGACTTGGAATAATCGATCCCGTACCATTTCTCGGAAAGTCGACTGAGCGTTCCGTCCCTGTGCATGAGCTGGACGATGTCCTTCAGGGCATGGTGGAATTCCTTGTCTCCCCTGTCGATGGCAATGGCAAGGGGCTCGTAGAAAGCGGGAGTTCCAAGCACGCGGATGGGCGCACCGTTTTCGATGGCCGAGCGTATGGCCGGAAGCGAATCAATCATCCCGTCCAGGCGCACGCCGTCTCCAAGCCTCAAATTGTCAAAGAGAATGGCGGGGTCCTCCATCGAAACAATCTCGCCCGGGGTTACATCATACGAGAACGGAGGCGCGCCTTCCGCATCAATGTTCAGGTCGTGCTGAAGGTAAAACTCGTAAGTGCAAGCGGTGCAGGCGCCAATCTTCTTGCCGTTCAAATCGACTTTGCTCTGGGCGGATGAATCGTTATGCACGGCGAAACTCGCGGGAGTGTAATAGTAGATGCCCGGAAATTCGAGAACCTGGGCGCGTTCGGCGGTCGGGGTCATGGACCCGACGGAGATGTCCCAACGACCCGCCCAATTGCCGGAAGTGATGACGGTCCAATCCGGAGTGACAAATTCGATTTCGATTCCCATGCGTTTCGCGATTTCTTTGGCAACATCGACGTCGAACCCGTCCATTTCGTTGTCGTCATTGAGGAAAGACTGGGGAGCCCAGTCGGCATCGGTGGCGACCTTCAGGACGCCCGCCTCCTTGACGCGGTCAAGGGTGTCGCCGGCGAGAGCGAAATTCGCACCCGTCAGGACAAGGGCAACAGAGAACAGAATGTGTTGGATAATTTTCATGGTTCTACCTTCTTTACGGTTCTGAAATTAAGGGGCACGACAAATTAGCACGAACGGAAATTGGAGGCCAGAAGATTCTGCCGACGGCTCGGGAGGCGGCGGATTTCCGCAATGCTTTTATGTGAAGCAACCGCGAATTAAGCCCCAAAATGCGGGAAATTCACGAAAACTTCCCCCGGAAATCACGCGGGAAAGCCCCCAACGCGCCCCCGGGCGGGACGCGGATTTCGGGGCTCGGCGCTTGTGGGGGCGGAGGCCTCGGGGGGCACGCGGAAACGAAGGCAAATACGGGCTTCCCGTCGGCCCAATCGCTCGCCTTGCAAGCACCGGGGATATTTTCCCTGCCCTGTATTTTCCTCTTGATAGCCCGGCAAAACTGGTATAGGGTGGAGCCTTCTTTATCGTCAATGTCAAAGGAACAAGTATGCCCCTTTACGAGCATGTATTCATAACCCGCCCGGACCTCTCCGCGCAACAGGCTGAAGGACTTATTGAGACCTACGGCAACATCATACGGTCCGGAGGCGGAAACGTTGGTAAGACCGAGTATTGGGGACTGCGAAACCTCGCCTATCGCATCAAGCGGTACCGCAAGGGTCACTACTCCCTCATGAATTTGGACGCTCCCCACGAGGCGGTCGCGGAGATGGAACGCAAAATGAGACTCTCCAGCGAGGTCATGCGCTATCTAACGGTCAGCGTCAATGAGCACGAGGAATCGCCTTCCGCGATGATGCTCAATCAAAACGGACGCGGCTCCCACCGCGAAGATGGCGCGGACGGCGAGGACGGCATGCATGACGATGTTGTCGGCATGGACGACGACATTCCCGAGGACTTGGCAGATATCGATGGCGGCATGCCCGATGATGTCGCCGGCATCAACGACGACATTCCCGAAGACTCCCCCGAAGATCCTGCTGAAACGGAGAAAACGCAATGAGCGCACCGTCCACGTCCCAGAGATCCTCTTACTTTCGCAGGCGGAAGTCCTGCCCGTTTTCTTCAACGCAATCGCCGAAGATCGACTACAAAGATGTGAAACTGCTGCAGAGATTCCTCTCCGAGCGCGGTAAAATGATTCCGAGTCGCATCTCCGCGGTCTCCGGCAAGAAGCAGCGCGAACTCTCCAACGCAATCAAGCGGGCCCGGTTCCTTGCCCTCCTGCCCTATCTTGTTAACAAATGAAAATCATCCTCCTCGAGCGCATTGCGAAACTTGGACGCACCGGTGACGTTGTCTCCGTGCGGGACGGATACGCACGCAACTTTCTCCTGCCCCGCCGCCGCGCCATGCGTGCGACCGCAGGCAACATCGCGTCTTTTGAGGCGCGCCGCGAGGAAATAGAAGCGCAAAACCTCCGGGAACAAAGCGCCGCCGAAGAAGTTGCTGCGACAATCGAAGGCAAAGCCGTCACGTCCATACAGCAAGCCGGCGAGAGCGGTCAGTTGTACGGTTCGGTGAACGCGCGCGAGATTGCAAAATTGCTCGCCTCCGAAGGTATCACCGTCAATCACAGCCAAATAATCCTGGATGTTCCCATCAAGATGCTGGGGGTTCATTCTGCCCGGATCGCCCTGCACGGCGATGTATTCGCAACGGTATTGGTAAACGCCGCCCGCAGCATCGAGGACGCCGTGCGCCAGATGGAAGCGTGGCGCCGCGGCGAGGTCGTTGCAACAACGCAAGAGCCCGCCGAAGAGAAAGCAACTCCGCCCGAAACGGAGGAGCCGGAGGAGCTGGAAGAGGTAGAAAAAGACAGCAGCATCTTCGAGAATCAAGAGGCAACCACCCCTCAAACTGTCTAGGAAAAGCAAATCGTTTAAGGAGGCTCGGATGGTTTTATTCGCAAGATTTGCCGAGCGGTTAGTTCAAGACGGCGACCTGCATATCGAAGACGTCGACGGGCGGACATATCGTTTCGGAAACGGCACGGGCACGCGCGTAAAAATCAAAATGCATTCGAAATTGTTCCCTTGGAAAGTCCTGTTGCATCCGAACATGGCCTTGCCCGAGGGTTATATGAATGGCGAATTCTCCATTGCCGAAGGCGAAATTCGCGACTTGCTGGATTTGGTAAAGCGCAATGCGGCGCTGAGATACGGCACAAGACACCGGAAACACTCCGGCTTTACGCAACGTCTGCTGCGCTACATTCTCGAGCACAATCCCGTGGGGCGGGCGCAGAAAAACGTCAGCCACCACTATGATTTGGACGGCGGCTTATACGACTTGTTCCTGGAAAACGACAAGCAGTATTCCTGCGCTTATTTCATTGACCCGGATGCAACCCTGGAAGCGGCGCAAACGGCAAAGAAACGCCACCTCGCATCAAAATTGCGCATTGAGCCGGGTCATCGCGTCTTGGACATCGGCTGCGGATGGGGCGGGCTGGCAATTTATCTTGCGCAGCAAACCGGTGCAAAAATTTTGGGCGTAACCCTAAGTCGCGAACAGCACAAAATAGCGTCCGAGCGCGTCAGGCAAATGGGACTGGATGAGCAAATCGAGATCCGTCTGCAAGATTATCGCGAAGTGGAAGAGCGCTTCGATCGCATCGTTTCGGTGGGAATGTTCGAGCATGTCGGCGTCAAACACTACGGCGAGTTCTTCAATACGGTCTACCGGCGTCTCGAAGACGACGGCGTCGCCCTCCTCCATACCATCGGCCGTCTCGGCTGTCCGCAGATGACGCATCCGTGGATTCGCAAATATATCTTCCCCGGAGGCTCCCTGCCCTCCCTGAGCCAGATGGTTCCTTACATTGAAGCCTCGGGCCTGCTCACCTGCGATGTCGAAATCCTGCGACTCCATTACGCAAAAACCCTTGAGCACTGGGCCGCGCGCTTTAAGGCAAACAGGAACAAGGCCAGGCAATTGTATGACGAACGGTTTTGTCGAATGTGGGAGGTTTATTTGTTGTCGTGCATCTTCGCGTTCCACTATGATTATCTTGCGAACTT
>JAPOUU010000029.1 GCA_026708505.1 Hyphomicrobiales bacterium
TGCGACAGAATATCGCCCCAAACATTCGGGAAATTCTCTTGCGCTTTCGCAACGCTTACAACAACGTTACGGGCAACGGGCTGATGCATTTGATTACCGTTAATGAAAAGCGGGATGTTGGTGGCTTCAGTGTCGCCGGCATCAATCATCACATCCTTCGTGTAAACTTGGGTTGCCGCGTCAAAAGATGCATCCGGGTTGCCATCCGGAATCGAAAGAACAAGCGGCACGCCGCCGGTCGGCGCAGGATTGGAAAGTGTAAGATCCAGCGTCGTCATCACGCCGCTCTCGCTTATCGAAGCATGCGATCCGGTCAGCGTGACATAATTGTCATTGGCGGGAATCGTTATCGTGTACATGTTGCGCGTGCCCGAAAGACCCCAGCCGCCCTCGGCGGGATACGGATCATTCAGATTGTCGGCACGATACTTCGTTGCCTCGCTGAGGCGAATCGTGTAGGTCTCTTCGTCTTCGGCTACGTTATCGTCCCAGACATTCAGACGTATGGAGACCTTCTGCGAAATATCACCGGTCATAGCAGGATCGCGCGCGGGGATGAATAAATCACCTCTGCGTTGGTTGCTGAAATCAGCATGGCCGTCACCGAGGAAGCCTTCCGAAGCGTTCGATCCAAATTGCCAGGCTCCGCCATCATGAGCGAGAAACCGCGGCTGCCCCCACTCGAGTGTAGTGTGATAACCTCTGTCGTCATAAGTAAACCAGGAATCCGCAGGTTGATTCAGCCTCGGGAAGTTGGTTGCCCGTAAGTCAGTGGTCATCTCGGTAGCATCCACATGCACCCGTATTCCGTCATTGGGCCATGCATTGAACCGCGCCCCGGTAGAATCGCGGTCGTCCTTAAAGCGGGTCGGATGGACAACCTCAATCTCAATCTCAACTTCGCCGCTCTCCTCGGTAAAAGTGGTTGAAGACGAAACAAAACGTACTTCGTTGTCCGAGGCTTGAAGATTAACCTTCGCTATCGCACCGACATTCACATAGAGAAGCGAAATCGTCTGAACCCTGTCGGGGCGGCTCACTCGGTTGAGCGTCTGATTGGTATCCAGGCGCAAGTCAAAATAAGACTCCAAATCGGGCACATCGTCATTTCCAATTTGGATATCAAAATAGGGCGAAGCGCTTGGCGAGCTCCCAGCGCCGTTCTCCGTTCCGGGAAGCAGTTGGACCTCCATCGCCATGGCAACGTTTGCGGCATCGCTGGCGCTGCCCGGGGCAACTGTTCCGCCCGGATGGGGAGTGTAAGAAAACCTTTGGCCGTTATAGCTGACGGGCAAATTCCTCGGGTTGTCATACATATAAACAAAAATCGGAATACCGTCTGCAGGCATCGTTTCCGAGATATCCATCGTAATGCGAGCGGTGCTACCTTCTTCATGATGAGCCTGCGAATTGTTGAACACCACGCTTCTTCCCGTAAAATCCAATATCCGTATCGGCAACGTGCTGGCATCGCCGTCAATGCTCCAGCCCGTCGGCAGGCGTTCGCCGACAACCTCCTCCAATGTCAGGAGGTAATCTTGATCGCCCGGAAGATGGATTTCTTGGTCGCTATAAAATTCAAACCGAAGGTTTATCTGTGAAGCTCGCGCAGGAATGGTAAGAAGTCCGCTCGCCTCGTCCCAATTCGTTCCCTGGGGATTGCCGCCGGCAAGGTGGATCTGAAATTCACCCATACTGGTCTGCTCATTCTGGTCGTCCAGACTCAATCGAACTTTCGCCTGCGCATCAAGAGGCGCATCAATTGCAATACTGCGGACGTAATTAAAGTCGGCGTGCGTCCTTTCCGCCGCGCAAATTCGCGCCGAGTTCTCCGTGCTGCCATTCGTGCCGTCGTGGAATCCCCTGCAAGCGCGGATTGATCCTTGAGCAAACGCGGCCTGGCTGCTTTGATCAAAGGAAGCAAAGGAAATCTTGTTGTCTCCGCCCGGAATGATAATGGTAAAAGTGCCGTTCGATCCGATATCATAAGCATCCGACGGGTAGGCATCCGCGCCCGTCGGTTGCTCAAGGCGCAGAGTAACCCTCTCCTCGGCTTCGCGACGGTCGTCATCGATTACATCAACAGAGAAATCACTCTGGGCGCTAGTGAATGTCATCGTTGAGCTGTCCGCATCCCAACTCGTGTCTTTTCCCGAGCGAATGGTAATTTCGGGGAGTTCGTCGGTATCTGTTTCGACAACCCGCAAGACGGCACGCACCACATTATCGTTGAATTCAGATGGGGGGAAGTTTTCCACCTGCTGGACGCGCAATAGATGCGTACCTCCTTCTTCAACCGTTCTTTCAAAGGTCTCCCCTTGGCCAACGCGGAAATTCATCCGGTTTTCATTGGGAAGGATTCTGAATCTAGTCTCTCTGGGAATGTCGAGAGTCCAAGCATCAGGAAGCGCATCGGCGCCGGTGAGCGGGGTAATTTCGACAGCAACATTCTCGTCACGTTCGGCGACACCGTCCGATAACGCCGTAACCAAAAGCGTAACCTGCGAAACGCCTGCCGGAATTGTCAAGGTGCCGCGAGTAGTACGGGCACATCGTCTAAAGCCGGGACATATAATACCCGGTGACACATCCCTTTCCAAAAACTCCCTGGTGTAACCGGCATCGGTTTCAAAGGTCGCCGTCTCGCCTGTCTTGACGGCAAACGCCAAGTCGACCGGATAATTTCTGTGACTCGTGTCCGTGCCTAGATTGTCATTCTCCAACGCCGCAATCTGCAATTTTGCCGGCGCGCTCAACGGCGCGTTAATATCAAGGACAAGTTCGTAAGGATCGCCCTCGTTCAAATCAGGGATTGATGCCGGCGGAGAAGCCAGGCTTATCGAGTTGCCGTTTGCCGCAATCCTGATCTCCAGCGTATCCGCTTCGCGCGAACCCTCCAGCAACTTAAGGGTCAATGTCTCGTCCGCCTCGGGTATGTTGTCCGACGTCGCGCCAATCTGCAAAACAAAGTCCGAAGTATTTGCAAGAACTGAAATCGAGTTCTCTGTCGTATCAAAAACCGCTTTCGTGGAATCGGTTGCCGTAATGGAGACATCCGTCAAACTGTCATTGCCGGCGGCATCCACCACGCTAACGTCATAATTGAACGGGTATGCCACGGGAGTCGGAAGCCGCACACCAACCATTGCCGGCGTGCCGCCCTCCTCCAGCATCACGGGCTCCGTTACCGTTGAGTCAAACTCAACGGGAACATCACTGGGCTGTATCGTCAGCGTGTAAGTATTGGCACTCGGATCAATGGAATACTCGCTCGGGAAAGGGCTCGTCGTGACGCCGCGCAACGTCAGCGTATACATCTCCTCGTTTTCGAGAATCGCGTCATCCTTAATGCGGACTTCAAAATCAACTTGCGTATCGTTCGAATCGATCGTCAGGTGGTCGTTCGCGGCTAGAACAGTGCCATCGAACGCAAGTTCAATGTCATCGGCATAACCTGCGGGAGCGACATCCACCGCTACGAGAATGTCGGCACTATGCGCCTGGCTCAGCTCCACTCCCAGCATTTTACTTTCGCCTTCGGCAAAACTCGTCGATGCTCCGTCTTGGACAAAACCTATCTTGTGCTGGTCGTTCACGGCAATCGTTATGTCAAGAACCGCAGGATCAAGCGTCCAGTCTTCGGGGAAATTCGTTCCCTTCCCAAGCGTCAAACGCAAGCCCTCAAGCATCTCCGCCGTTGGGTCGTCGGTGATGGTGAGGCCGACCGCATACGTCTGGCCGTTTTCGGCAATGGTGAAGGTGGCTTCGGTCGTGATTTCGTAATCACCCGCGCCTGCGGCCGTGATGCTGTTCGCGCTGTCGGCATAACCGGCCGCCGCCAATGTCAGCGGAAGCCCGCCGGCGGGCGCAGGATCGGAAATATGAAGCGCCAGCATTTCGACGTCGTTCTCGCGGAGGGTGAGCGGCCCGGCGGACGCCCAGCCGACAGTCGTCTGGGCGGAATCATCCAGAACAACGTCAACGCTCGTATCGGCCGGAACCTGCCATGTAGCCGGAAAAACATCGCCCGGGGAGAGGGTTATCTCCAAAGTCTCGTCACTCGTGTTTCCGTCGTTATCATTGGCGGTAACGGTAAAGGCGGCGCTGCTTGCACCCGATGCAATCGTAAGAGTCTTGGCGGAAGGGTCGTATGTCGCGGGAGCAACGGCGGCAATCGTGTAGGCGGACTCGGGCGCGCCGCTGAACGCCAACTGCAAGATCACTTGCGACGGCGCGTTCTCCGGCAAAGAGAGATTCACCTGCTGCGCCGCACCGCCCTCGACTGCCTTTATCGGCTCGGCCGTCTGCGCAAAGCCGACGGCAAGCAAGTCGTTGGGCGGAATCGTAACCGTATGAACGGTGGTGCCGGCAATTGTCCAGCCCGACGGCGGCGTGCCGCCCAGCGTGAGGGTCGCGGTCTCGTTCCCGGTCTCGATATCGTTATCGTCCGTCGCCGTAACGGTCAAAGTGACACTCTGCGCGCCGGCGGGAATCGTAAGCGTGTTGTCCGGGCCGCTGTAAACCGCGGTGCCGCTCGGGGAAGTCGACGCCACGGCAACGGAAATGTCACCCGTCTGACCGCCCAACGTCAGCGCAAGCACGATGTCCGTTTCAAAAGGCTGTTCTATGTTCACGGCAACGCTTGCCGTCGCGCCGTTCTCAACAGCCGTCGAGGCATCGGTTGCAAAAGAAACCATGTTGCCGTTGGCGGGAATCGTTATCTTGTAGGACGCATTCCCCAAAACCCAATTCGCCGGCAACGCCTGCTCGCTCGGAATCGTGAGAGTAATCTCCTCCTCATACTCGGCATATGTATCGGCGGTAATATCAACGAGAATGGTTTCGGCCGTGCCGGTCGTGCCCCTCGAGATGGACAGCGGCAGGCTCTGGCGGATGCTGTAATCCTCCGACAGCCTGTCTCCGACGCCGCCCCTTTCGATGTTGAGGCTGAAATCACTCGGCACCGTGTCCGTTACCACAATCGCGACCGGAACCGGAGTCGTGCCACTCGCGGGTTCGCTAACCGTTGTGCCAACGCCTGCAAAGCCCACCATCGGCGACGGGAACGGCGTCGTCTCCACTTGCGGGTCTCCGCCCGACACCGTATCCGTAATGGAGATGTCAAAGAAGCGCGTGGTCGTTGTCGGGATTAAAGCATAGTCCCCCGGGAAATTCTCGCCCTCGAATATCTCCAGACGGATGGATTCATTTTGGTTGTCCCCATCGACTTTGAAGTAAACGGGAATATCGACATCCGCGTTTCTTCGGCCTCCCGGGATGGTGTAAGTTCTCTCGTTGTGCAGGTGCTGCTGCGAGAGCGAAACGAAACCGTCTTCATTGCCCGAAATAATCCGCACCAGCACCGGAACGCCGCCCGCAGGCGTTGTTCCGTAAGTCTGCAGCACCCGGAGGTTCGCGGTCACCGAACCTGCGGTCTCGTCCGCCGTCGTGGTCGAGGCAAGGAAGCCTACCAACTGGTCGTGTATCGGAATGGTCACCGTGTAGGTCGGATTATCACCAAGCCTGATCTGGCCCGGAAGATCGGGTTGAAGAATTTCCAGCACAATGGTTTCGGTGTCCTCGGGCGTCCTCGGGTTGTCGAAAATGGTGAGGTTGAAGGAGACATCCCTGCCTCCGTCCGCCGTCGTGATGTTGACAGATCCGGGAGCGGCGAAATCCGCAGGGCTGGCCGCGCCCGCCGTCGCCGTGCTGGCGGACGCCACTCTCACGGGAACACTGAAGTCCGCGGGAACGGTGCCTGTCACGGTCAATGCAACCGGATGGGTGATGTTGCTGCCCGTTTCGGGCACCGTCGCGCCCGCGTCCTTGAAGCCCACCCGGCCCGTCTCAACGAGTCCGGAGTCCTCTATCGTCAGCGTGTATTCGTTCGTTGCCGCCGGAACGCTGCCCCACGCACTTGGGAAGTTGTTGCCTTCGGTCAACGTAAAGGTAACGACATCCGGATCGGTGTCATTATCAAAGCGCAGGAAGACGGTTAGGTCTTCGCTTTCGGTCGCGCCCTCGTCAATTGTGAAGTTGAGAACATGTTGCGCGCGACTTCTCATGAAACTGACAACGGTGGCGGGATTGCCCTCGCTGTCCGTTGCCGTCAGCGTGAGCGGTAGATTTGGCGCCGGAGCGGGCTGGCCGGAGAGCGAAACCTTAAGCATCGTGCGGCCGTCGCCCTCTTGCACCGTGCTCGCGTCGGATCCTTCCGGGAAATGGGCCAACGAGTCACTGGCGGCAATATTGATGACGTGCGTGCGCGTGCCGAACTCGAAGCCGGGGGTGAAGTTGTCCGCGTGCAGATGGAGGGTGATCGTTTCGGCCCCTTCGAGGTCCGGATCGTCAGAAATCTGAATGCTGATGGACGGTGCATCGCCCGAAGTCGCCGGGGGCTGAATGTTCGTCGCCAGGGTCACTCTCTCTCCGATGGTTTGACCGACCTGGAGATTGTTGCCGTTATAAAGCGCATCATTCGAGTCTGCAGTTGCGCTGCCGGTGACATAGAGGGTAATTGCGCGCGGCAAAAGCGTATTAATCTCAAATTCCACAACATGCGTGTCGCCTTCGGCTACGTCCGCCATCGCATCCACGAAGCCGATGCGCGGCGTAATCGGGCCGGTATCCATTATGTCCAGCGTGTAGGTGTTGCTTGATGTAGGAACAATACCCCATGCATCGGGAAAGTTCGTGCCCTCCGTCAACGTAAAAGTAATCTCTTCGTCGTCAATATCCTGGTCCCTGTTGAGGTAAACGGTAACGGGCGCGCCGGTGCCGTGCGCGGGAATCCGAATCTCAAGGTCGTCGTCCCGCGTGCCGTCGGAGTTAAAAGTGGCCGTCCCTTTTTCGTTGCCGCCGGTAATCTCCAGCAACAACGGCAAGTTGGGCGAAGGTGCGGGCTGGTCGGGCAGGCTTATCATGAAGTCGTGCTCAAAAATAAGTTGGCCGGTGCTTTCGTCAATCGTTGCGGAGTTGGCGTTTGCGGCGAAACGTGCGCGGTTGTCATTGGCGGGGATGGTCAGCTGATGCACCGCCGCCCCCGCATCCAGCGTAAAGAGCGGAGGCAGCATGGAGCCGATAATCATAAACGTTATGACTTCGTCTGCCTCCGAAACCGCATCGTTGGCGATGTCAACGGTGATAAAGGGGTTGTCGCCCGAATTCGCGCCCGGCATAACCGTCGCGGAGAAGGGCGAAGCCGTGGTCGAATTAAGGAACGTGCCGTCATACCGAATATCGTTGTTGTTGTTCGCGCCGCCGGTAAAACCGATCTTGAACTCAATGCCTGCGGGCGGAATTACCGCATCGGTATCGAACTCGATCTTGTGCGGGTCAACGCTTTCCGGTGCACGACTTTCACTCAGCGTGAAGCCTATCTCGCCGCTCGGATTCAGGATGCCCGTGTCCGTGAGGTGGATTGAATGCCGGTCGAAGCGGGCAACTCTTCCGTCCCTTTGTCGAAGCACCATGCCCCACTCGCTCGGGAAGGTGACTCCGGGTTGAGGTTCGATCTGCAATGTGATGATCTCGTCGTCTTCGTCCTGGTCGCCGACGATGTAGATCGGCACCACGACTTCCTTCTGTCCCTCTTCGATTTTGATGTCGGCGAAGTAAACCGCAGGGTCGTTTTCATCGAAAGAGATTTCACCGCCGGAATCCGCCCCCGGCGGAGCGTTGAAGTTGCCGTTGACGGCAATTTTGCTGCTCAACACGCTTATCCTCAAGGGAACTCCGCCGGTCGGCGCCACGAAGTCCGGGCTGCCGGAAACAATACTTTGCGAGATGCTGACCGTGACCATCTCCTCCCTGCCATCGACTTCATTAACCCTGGTTGTGTTGCCGAAGACAACTTCGTGGTCGTTGGCCGGAATGGTGACAACGTGCATGGTGTCGTTTTGGACGGCGGAAAGATAGCCGGGCAGCCTGGTTTCATCAATGGTGATGATGACGGTCTCATCGGTTTCGGGGAGCTCGTCCCCGCGAATGGTGACATTGAAGGTGAAATCGCCCGTGGTCCCGGCGGGAACCGTAACGGTTTCCGACGCCTCGTAGTCGAGAGCAAGAACGCCCGCCTGTTGGACCCTGTCTGCCGTGCCGCCGTAACCAACATCAATGCTGGATTCCGCACCGGTCGTCCCGCCCGTAATGGTCAAGGTGACGGGGTGGGTGCTCGTTGCCGCGCCTGCCGGCTCGGGCGCCCGCGTTCCTTCCTCCTTGAATCCTATCATTCCGGTGTCGTTGTCCGTGATGGTGAGAGTGTGCGTGGCCGGCGCAGCCACCGTCCAGCCCGTCGGCGGCCCGCTGATGGTGAGTTCGATGGTCTCGCCGACCTCTCCGAATACGTTGTCATCGTTGATGGTGACGGGGATGTTTACGCTGCCCATGCTGATGGGAAGGGTTATGTTGTTATCGACGGTGTAATCGTTTCCGGAGCCGAAGGTCGCGCTGCCGCCCCTCGTAATGTTGAGCACGGCGCTTGCGTCCAGCGGCGAATTAATCTCAACCTCCACATTATGCACTCCGGCATTCTCGGCAACGGTCGCGCTTGCCGATGCGAACTTGATTGTGTTGTCGTCGGCCGCAATGGTGATGTCATGGGTTCTCACTCCCAACTGCCAGCCTGCCGTCGGCAGGCTGGTGTCGGACAGGGTGACGGTGACGAGCTCGGCGGCTTCGGGGTCGTTGTCTTGCCTGATATCGATGTCGAAGGTTGCTTCGTTCATGCCGTTTTGAATCATGACCGTTCCGCTGTCGGCCATGATGTCATCGTCGTTGTCGGCATTGTCATTGACCGTCCAGGGCAGCACCAGGTCGGTGTTGGCGGCGACCGAGGAGCGAACCGTGAGTGTAACGGTATCGCCTTCATCGCCGCCGGCGAGATTGACGCTGCCGGAACTGGTCGCAAACCCGACCGTTTCGGCCTCGGGGTCGTTAACCGTCAACATAAAACTTGTGCTAACAAGGCTCCAGCCGTCGCTTGAGGGGAAGTTGCCGCCTTCGGAGAAGGTAAACCGGTAGGTGTCTGTGTTGAAATCGACGTCTTCCGGGAAATCCAGCCGCACCTTTGCACCGGTGCTCGCACCCGTTCCCGTCGGTATCGTGTAGGTGTTTGAAGCCGCGTCCCAGTTCCCCGGAACGTCCGGGGAGGTAATAGCGACGTCCGAGGGAGCCGTAATGCGTATCGGCAGGGCGACCGCGGCGTCGTCGTTCAGCAACAAGGTCAGGTCGTAATGTTCCTCCGCTTCAAAAACCGTGTCCGTCGCCGAGAAGGTGACTTGCCGGTCGTTGGCGGAGAT
>JAPOUU010000088.1 GCA_026708505.1 Hyphomicrobiales bacterium
TGCAACATCGGCGGACGCGCGCTCAAGGTCTTCACCACTTCATCAATGGGAAGATAGTCGTAACGCAGCACAATGTTTAACTCGTCCAACAGGATTAAATCATAAGCGGGCTTATCGCTCCGGCATGCGGCAATCATCTCTTCGGCGGCTTTCCATGCTGATTGCGCCGCGCGAATATCCCGCGCCCGGTCCTGCGTCTCCCATGTGAAACCTTCCCCCATGACGCGGATGTCAATCTGCCCCCCGAAATGTTCCAGAACGCGACGCTCGCCGCTGCGCCATGCGCCCTTGACGAACTGCACCACGCCGACGCGCATGTCGTTGCCCAGTGCGCGCGCGGCCAGGCCGAACGCGGCCGTCGATTTCCCTTTGCCTTTTCCGGTGTGCACAATCAGCAGACCCTTCTCGACGGTTTTCTCGGCGAGCATTTTGTCACGCGCTTCTTTGCGCTTGCGCGCCTTTTCGTTGGCGCGGCGGTTTGCTTCTTCTTCGTTCATGTTGCTGCTCCCTGCAAAATCTCTTCCAAGGTTGTGTGTGTCGAGTTCGATGCCGGATGCCACAGGCCCCGCCGAATCGCCTCGCCGAATCGCTTTGCCATCTCGCG
Source organism: Hyphomicrobiales bacterium (assembly GCA_026708505.1). GTDB lineage: Bacteria > Pseudomonadota > Alphaproteobacteria > JAPOUT01 > JAPOUT01 > JAPOUT01. Next base: position 605 of record JAPOUU010000088.1, read on the forward strand.
CAAGGCTTCGGGATTATTCTCGCGCAGAAACGCCAGCACGTCATCTTCGCACAAATACGCCGAAAAGAGCGCATCAAAATGATGGTCGCCGACGGCATCGGTGGTAGCGGCAAAGGCGAAGAGGTAGTCCAGCGTTGCCGCCATCTCGAAGCCGCCCTTGTATCCGTGGCGCATCACCCCGGATATCCATTTGGGATTGCTTGCGCGCCCTCGAACGATTCGGCCGATTTCTTCGTGCAGCAGCCGTATGACCGGACGTTCGGGCCGCGAGTGGTCGTTGTGGTAGATGCGCGGCATCGCTCCGGAGAGATGCTCCACCGCCGCCGCCATGCCGCCTTCGAACTGGTAATAGTCGTCGGAGTCGAGGATGTCGTGTTCTCGGTTATCCTGGTTTTGCACGACAGCTTCAACCCGTTTGAGCCTTCGCGCAAACGCATCGGCGGCCACCTCGCCGTTGCTGCCGCCGCCGTAGGCGTGGGAGCTCCACACGAGATATGCGCGCGCCAAATCTTCGCGCGATTCCCATCCGCTTTCGTCTATAAGGGCCTGGAGTCCGGTGCCGTAGGCGCGCGGGGGAGGCCCGAACACGCGAAAGCCGCTTGCGCGTTCGGCTTCTTGGGGCGGGATTCCCTCGTTGAGCAAACCTTCGCGTTCAAGGCGCTCTTGTGCGGCGAGGGGATTGCGGTCGGCGGGCTCGTCCAGTGCCATCACCGCACGCGAAGCCTGTGCCAGTAAATCCATCTGCGCGGGAAAGGCGTCGCGGAAGAATCCGGACACCCGAAGCGTTACGTCCACGCGCGGACGATCCAGCAAGGACAACGGAAGAATCTCGAAGCCCGTAACCCGCCGCGTGTGCGTTTCCCAAAGCGGACGCACGCCCATCAGCGCCAGCGCCTGGGCGATATCGTCTCCGCCGGTGCGCATGTTTGAGGTGCCCCATAACGACAATGCCATCGCTTTGGGCCACGCGCCGTGGGATTGCCGGTAGTGTTCGATGAGAAGGTTTGCGGATTCGAATCCCAGATGCCATGCAGCCGGCGTCGGAACGGAGCGCGAGTCCAGCGAATAGAAATTGCGTCCGGTCGGCAGCACGTCCATGCGTCCGCGCGTCGGCGCACCGGACGGTCCCGGCGCAAGAAAGCGTCCGTCCAGGGCTTGAAGCAGTCCGCGGGTTTCGTCTTTGCCGCATTGCCCGAGAGTCGGGCGCAGATGCGTTTCGAGCCATTCGAGCACCGCTTTGCTCGCATTCCAATCGTCCGGTGCCGCGATTTCGCCCGCAACGAGCGCGCGCGCCAAAAGTTCAAGACGTTCGAGGGTGTCTCCGTGGGAGCGCCACGGTTCATCGGAGATGTCTTTGAGTATTTTCGGACGCGCACCCTCCCAGGTGACATGTCCTTCCACGCGCAACGGATCAAAGTCGTCGTCCAGTCGCAAATCTTTTGCCAGCGCCCTCAACAGGGACGCGTCACTTTCCTTGTCTTCGCCTCGGGGCAGACGTACCAGCGCCACGAGCAAATCGATGGCTTGGCCGCCTTCGGGGGATGTTCCGAAGATGTGAAGCCCGTCCCGAATTTGCAACTCCTTGAGTTCGCAGAGGTGGTTGTCGAGACGCTCGAGGGCATCGACAAGTTCCGCATCGGCTGCGATGCCGATGTCGCGGTCAAGACCCATCCGCCGCGTTGCATCAAGGATGTCCTCGCCCAGCCGGTACGCCCGGCGTGGATCCATTCCGGAGGCTTCGTAATACTCGTCCACCAAAGCCTCGAGTTCGGCGAGCGCGCCGTAGGTTTCGGCGCGGGTCATCGGCGGGGTGAGATGGTCGATGATGGCCGCGTGGGTTCGCCGTTTTGCCTGGGAGCCTTCGCCCGGATCGTTGACGATGAAGGGATAGAGATGCGGCGTTGCACCGAGTATGGCATCGGGAAAGCAATCGCTCGAGAGACAGAGCGCCTTGCCCGGAAGCCACTCGAGATTGCCGTGCTTTCCCATGTGGACGAGCGCGTGAACGCCGGCCTCTTCGCGCATCCAGGCGTAGAAGGCGAGGTAGCCGTGCGGGGGCGGGAGTGCGGGATCGTGATAGGTAGCGGCCGGATCAATGTTGTATCCGCGTGCGGGCTGCAATCCCACGAGGACATTGCCGCACGAGAAAGCCGATACCGCGAAACTTTCCCGTTCGGGCAGAAAGAAGGGGTCGTCTTCGGGCTTGCCCCATTTTTGCGTGATTTCGTCCCGCAAAGGTTTGGAGAGTTTGGAAAAGAAACGACGATAGCTTTCCATTGAAAGCGTGTGTTTCGGATTTCGTTGCGGCGCCGCATTGGTGGGGCCTTGGGTGATTCGCTCCATCAGGGCGTTGCCGTCGGCCGGGATGTCCTCGACTTGATAACCCGCTTGGCGCAATTGTTCGAGTGCAAGAACGGTGCTTGCGGGCGTATCGAGTCCGACGCCGTTGCCCAGCCGGCCGTCGCGATTGGGATAGTTGGCCAGAATGACTCCGACCCGCCTTTCTTGCGTCTTGCAGCGGCGCAGCCGAAGCCATCCGCATGCAAGCTCCGCGACAAAATCGATGCGGTCGGCAACCGCCTCCTGTCCGATGACGTCGCATTGCGTCGCTTCATCGTATCGGGCCGGCGTTTTGAAGGCGACCGCGCGGGTGACAAGTCGTCCGTCGACCTCGGGAAGCGCGATGTTCATAGCGAGGTCGCGCGGCGAAAGTCCTTGGGGGTTTTCGCTCCATGCCTCCCGGCTGCTTCCGGCGAAGATGACTTGCAGCACCGGACAATCAAGGGAATCAAAAGGCGTGCGTGCACTCGATCCCGGGGATGCAACCGAAAACCCCGTGGCGTTGAGAATCAATTCCGCCTTTGCGCTTTCCAGCAGATGCGTGGTGATGTCGGCGGCCTGGGGGTCTTTCAGGCTTGCAACGAAAATCGGCAGCGGATTAACACCCCGTTCCAGCAACGCCGCAACCAGCGCCTCGACCGCACTGAATGTTCCCGAGAGCGCCAGCGCCCGATAAAAGATGATGCCGACGGTCTCGGCGTTTTCGGGATTGTGTTTGCGCCAATGCTTTGTGATTTGCGCAAGCGAGGGGAGGTTCTCGCCGGGCCAGAAGAGTCCCGCGCGGGGCAGAGGCGCGGGCGCGCGCCACTCCAGCGGATGCGAGAGTTGCGCCGCGGCGAATCGGAGCATTTGCTCCGTGTTCTCGCGCCCTCCGTGGATGCAATATTGCCAAAGCCGGTGGGCTTCGCCCGGCTCCATGGTCGAGAGGGCGGCGAGTTCGGCATCGGGGGTGTCGTCGCCGGGGAGCAGCGCAAGGGGGATGTTGCCGGCGCGGCAGACCTCCACGAGTTTTTCAACGCCGTAGGGCCAGTAACTTAAACCTCCGAGCAGGCGTACGATAACGAGTTTCGCATGCGTTGCGACATTCTCGACATAAAGGTCAACGGAAAGATTGTGTCCCAAACGCATGAGATTGACCAAACGCAGGGAAGGCGTCGCATCGGGATGCTCGCGGCGCAGCTGTTCGTGCACGGCGGCCAGCAGGGCGAGTTCGCTGTCGGCGGCGGACAGAAACAAAATATCGCCGGGGGTTTGCCCGGTATCGACGGCCTCTTCGTTACTGTTGCCGGTGAAGACTTGTGTCTGCAGGAGGTGCATGGCCGGGGGATGATTTTAAAACTGAAATTGTTCGCGCAGGATTCGCTCCTCCAAAGAGTGATCCGGATCAAACAATAACAACAAATCCGGCGACTCGGCGCTGCGGATTTCAATACTCTCGACATTGAAAAATTCCTGATGGTCGGCGGCCGCCTGCACCGGGCGCGTGCCTGCTTCGAGGACGTCAAAGACGACGCGCACTTCCTTGGGCAGCAGCGCGCCGCGCCAGCGTCTCGGACGAAACGCGCTGATGGGCGTGAGCGCCAGGAGGGAGGCGTCCAGGGGCAGAATGGGCCCCTGCACCGAGAGGTTATAGGCGGTTGATCCCGCCGGCGTCGCAAGCAGCACGCCGTCGCAAATGAGTTCTTCCAGCCGCGTTTTGCCGTCCATGCTGATGCGAATCTTTGCGGCCTGGTGGGAGGAGCGCAGCAGGGAGACTTCGTTGATGGCCAGGGCGGTGTGTTGTTTTCCGTCCGAGGTGCGAAGCTCCATGCGCAGCGGATGTATGCGTGTTTCCACGGCCTGCTTCAAACGCTCGACCAGCCCGTCTTCGCGGTATTCATTCATGAGGAATCCCACGGAGCCGCAGTTCATGCCGTAGACGGGAACCTCGCCCCGGATGTTTTTGTGCAACGAACTCAGCATCCACCCGTCGCCTCCCAGCACCACGAGCACATCGGCTTCCTCGACGGAAAGGCTGCCGTAGCGTTTTTGCAGGACGCCCAGCGCTTCGAGTGCCTCGGGGGTGTTGGATGCGCTAAAGGCGATGCGTTGGTAGTCGCGCTTGCCGGACACGGGCTTAATTCAACCGCCGGTCATGGACATGTGCCGTGCGAGCGCGGGAGCCGCGCCTGCATGCTCAATGACGAAGTCGTGTCCTTTCGGCTTGCGTGTGATGGCTTCAACGATTGCCTCGTCCAAAAGTCGTCCGGAGAGATCTTCGCGCAAGGGCGCGCGCAGGTCGGCGAAGTCTTCCTGCCCGAGGCACAAGAACAGCTTGCCCGTGCAGGTGACCCGCACGCGGTTGCAGTCGGCACAGAAGTTGTGGGAGAGCGGCGTTATGAAACCGATCCGTCCGCCTGTCTCGGACACCCGGACATATCGCGCCGGCCCGGAAGTCTTGTAGGCGATGTCCTCAAGATGCCAGCGTTGCTGCAACTGCTTTCTCACGAGGGAGAGGGGCAGGTAATACTCGATGCGGTCTTCCTCGACTTCGCCCAGCGGCATGGTCTCGATAAGCGAAATATCCATGCCGCGTTCATGCGCCCAGGAGATCAACGAGGGGATTTCTTCCTCGTTGAGAGTCTTGAGCGCGACGGTGTTGATTTTAAGTTTGAGTCCCGCGTCCAACGCGGCATCAATGCCCTCGAGCACTTGTTCGAGTCGTCCCCACCGCGTGATTGCGGTGAAGCGTTCGGCATCAAGGGTATCGAGGGAGACGTTGATGCGACGCACGCCGCATTGATAGAGTTCCTCGGCGTGTTTGGAGAGTTGCGAGCCGTTGGTCGTAAGCGTGAGTTCGTCGAGGTCTCCGGCCTTGAGGTATGCTCCCAGGGAGCGGATTAGTTCCATGATGTTTCGGCGGGTGAGGGGCTCGCCGCCGGTCAGGCGGAGGCGCCGAACGCCCTTGCGAATGAAGGCAACGCACAGGCGCTCGAGTTCTTCGAGGCTCAGGACCTCCTTTTTCGGCAGGAAGGTCATGTTTTCGGACATGCAGTACATGCAACGGAAATCGCACCGGTCGGTCACGGAGACGCGGAGGTAGGTTATCGCGCGCCCGAAGGGGTCAATGAGGGGCGTGGAGGCTTGCGGAATCATGATACCCCCAGTATAGCCGATTCCCCCGCTATGCGTCACGTATTGCGACGGCTGCGGTATATTCGGAGATTCGGGTTTGACTTGCTTTTCCCTTCCGTAGTAAACTGGACTTCAGCACCTTGGGAACGCCTCTGTCCTCCTGGTAAGGTTATTGCGCCCAGGGTCCCGCTTTTAATGATGATGGTTTTAGGTATTTTGGAGAAGGGCTTCCCGCGGGGAAGTCTTTTTGTTTTTAAGGGCGGAACGACAGGGTCTTTTGAGCAAGGTCAAAAAGCTTGTCGCGTTTTTCCCTCTTGTGGTAGAATCGATTCGTGCACCCTGGGAACGCCTCTGCCTTTATAGGTATCGCGCCCAGGGTCTTACCTTTAATGATGATGGTTTCAGGTGTTTTGTAGAAGGGCTTCCCTCGGGAAGTCTTCTTTGTATGGTGCCGATTTTGTCGCTGGCAGGATCGTTTCGATAATAAGTTTTCCTCGCGAGTGGAATTTTTGGTCTCAACCGAGGCTTTGGTTTTTCTAAAAACGGATGCCCGGCTTCGTCTGCGGACGTGCGAGAATTTCCTCAACGCGGCTGTGAGCTTCGACCCACTCTTTCTTACTCGGAGACATCCAGCCGATGGTTTCGAGGATTTCTTGGTAGTAGTTCCTCAAATTTTTTATTCCTTCCTCTCTTACGTTCATTCCTTTTAAGTTCATCTTTTTTATACCTATTTGAAAAATAGCTTCGTGATGCGCAACGCTGTTACGGAATCTTTTGAGTTTTGTTAATCGGTTTAGTGCTTTTTTTCTTTCGATTGGGCCGTTATGATAAGGGAAGGCTTTGCACAATGTCGGATGCCAAAGATTCTCTTCATAAGAACGTGTGAATAAGTCGGTCCAAAAACCAAAAGAGAGGCTCTCGATCACGTTCGATGGAGAAATAGGGTAGAAAGAGTTTTTCAATTTTGATTTTGTTAATTCCAACTGGTCGAGGTTTTTCTGGCCTAGCTTCATGGCGGGATGGTCATACCATTGCACGCCGTGCTTTTCGGTGAGGTGTTCGTGGACTTGATTGCGCAGGGTCACCTCGAGTGCTTGGAGAGGCGCGTGAAACGCCGCTCCAATGGCGGCGTTCCAAGCATAAAGGTATAAGGCTTCTTTGCGGTTCCCATCCGTTGCCGCAAGATATCTGGCGAATCGATCTTTTGAGAGGGATTTCCTTATATTTTCCAAGTCTTTGTGATTCGGGGAGTATATTTCGTGCCGGGAATTTCTGAAAATTTTGAAGAAAATTTGTAGTAAATTCAACAAGTTATAGGATTTTATCGGTTTTTCGTTGTGGTTTTTCATTTATTTTTTGAAAAAAACTTGATTTGTTTTTCCCTTCCGTAGTAGACTGGGCTTCTGCACCCTGGGAACGCCTCTGTCCTCCTGGTAAGGTTATTGCGCCCAGGGTCTTATCTTTTAACGATAACGGTTTTAAGTGTTTTGTAGAAGGGTTTCCCGCGAGGGGAGCCTTTTTGTTTTTAAGGGCGATTCGGTATAATTTTTGGGAAAAGCCAAAAAAAGCTTGCCTTGTTTCTCCCTTGTGGTAGAATCGATTCGAGCACCCTGGGAACGCCTCTGACCTCCTGGTAAGGTTATTGCGCCCAGGGTCTGGCTTTTAATGATGATGGTTTCAGATATTTTGTATAAGGGCTTCCCGCGGGGAAGTCTTTTTGTTTTTAAGGGCGGAGCGACAGGGCCTTTTAAGTAACACCAAAACCCTTGACTCGTTTTTCCCTTCCGTAGTAGACTGGGCTTCTGCACCTTGGGAACGCCTCTGCCTTTATAGGTATCGCGCCCAGGGTCCTATTTTTAATGACAACGGCTTTAAGTATTTTGTAGAAGGCTTCCCGCGGGAAGTCTTTTTGTTTTTTAAAGGCGAAACATCGGATGTCGGTGGCATGGATGCGGGCGGAAGCAGCAAGGTTGTTTTGCGGCCGATCAGATTCGATGCCGTGCCGCGCCCAAAAACATTATCCCATCTATCCGAGTTTACACGCTCGCGCTTTTGCCAACGCTTCAGGAACTACCCGGACAAGTCGCTCAACCCATTCTACCTGCCCCTCGGCGCTTTGGATGTGATCCTGGCGGATTTCCAAACTGACGTTGAGAAGTCCGCGGTCGTATCCGTGCGTCTCGATTGATTCGCCTGCGACACCTCCGGGATAGGGTTCATTGCGCCCCACTTCGAGGTCCCCTTCGGCCTGAAAACCTTCGATGAGCGCCATAGCGAAACGGTCGTCGATTCCATAAAGAAATCCGATATCCCACGGACGCTGCCAGCCCTTCCATACCGGCGTAAAACTGTGCACCGAAAACAACGCAAACGGACGTTCGCCTTGCAATGCGTCAATGCGCCGGTCCATCTCGTTGCGATAGGGGGCGTAGTATTTGTCGATGCGCTCCTGCCACTGCTTCTTGTCGTCATAGGGATCGACGTGCCGGTTGCCCGGGATGATTTCGCCGTCGGAAAGTTTCATCACCAGGGTGGGATCGTCCAGCCCCCGGTTGGCGTCAATCAGCAGCCGCGAGAATCCTGCGAGCAGGCCGACGCAATTGAGACGCTTGGCGAGCGCGGCGGCCACCTTGCCGGCACCGATGTCATAGGCGATGTGGCGCTCAAGGGATTCGGGGGGCAGTCCCAGCCGGTCGTAGTGCTCGGGGATGAAGTTGGAGGCGTGGTCGCAGATTATCAGCAGGTCTGATTTTGCCTCGCCGTTGTGAATTGAGAAAGGCGGCGTATTCATCGTCTTAAATAAAGGGGGTGTAAAAATCCTCGTGTTGATGCTATGCTATCACCCGTAACGGTAGCATTCCAGACGTTTCGGAGGGTTTTGTCGTAATGCATAAGTTTTTTGCCTTCTTATTCTTTGTTGCCTGCCTTTTTGCAATGCTTTCGCGTGCGGAGGCGGGATTTCAGGTTTGCAACCAAACAAACAATCCGGTCGGGGTGGCCATAGGGCATCACAACCTCACGGACTGGTCGTCGCTGGGCTGGTGGAATTTACAGCCGCAACAATGTCGAGACATTTTGGTCGGAGAGCTAATCTCCCGGTACTATTATCTCTATGCTGCGGATTATAATCAAGCGGGAGAATGGAGCGGTAATATCCCCATGTGCGTTAGATATCAGCCTTTTGAGATTCAGGGCGTCGGTGATTGCACCAATCGCGGCTATGAGCAAGTGCT
>JAPOUU010000119.1 GCA_026708505.1 Hyphomicrobiales bacterium
GGCAGCGTCCACGTGGTGCCGCCGAGGCTTCCGCCCGAAACCGAAAGACTGTAGTGGGTGCCTCTCGTCAGGTTCGCGTTCGTCGATTCAACGGGAATCGTGGCGGTCTCCCCTGCGGGGATCGGCTGCTCGATCTCCAGGGTAATCTCCGCGGTTCCCGTTCCGACAATCACATCGGGGTCCGGATTCTTAAAGTCAACGGTGTTTTCGTTGGCAAGAATGGTGATTGCTTCCGAGGCGTCTCCCGCCGAACCAATCTCCCATCCGCTCGGAAGCCTTGTCGCGGCATGCGTTCCGTTGAGCGTGAAGGTCGCGACTTCGTCCGCCTCGGGAGCGCCGTCAACCCTGGTGGCAATCGAAAGGCTGACGGGCAACGCCGTGCCCGACGGAATGGTAAGGATTCCCCCGTCGGTGCCGCCGGTGTTGTCGGCACTGAAACTTGTGCCGCCCGTGCCGCTGATGGAGAAGTCGTCCCCGTCAATCCCGCTTCCCGTAACATCAATGCGCAACGTTGCGTCGCCGGTCAGAGTATTGTCAAAGTTGATTACGAGGTTTCGGGTGCTGCCCTCGCTGACTTTGTCGTTTGTTAGTTCGGAGAAGGTAAAGCTGTTCTCGTTGGCCGGGATGCGGATGGTCAGCCTGTTTGCACCGCTATCGACATCCCAATCGTCCGGGAAGTTTTCAGTCCTGGAGAGGGTGACGGTGTATTCCTCCGGGGCTTCGGGGGTGCTGTCCGCCAGGGGAACGATTTCGAGGGGAATGAGCCCGCCCGAATGGGTCTGCCCTGCGGCGACGGAGAGCAAGCCGGACGAAGCGTCGAACGATCCGTGGGCCGCGTTGGCGAAGCCGATGGTGAAATCGCCCTCGTTCTCGTCACCGCCGAAGTCCAGCGCAATGGGCACCGCGGAAGTGCTGCCCGTGAACGCCGTGCCGTCGGGCATGCGCAATTGCAATGCCGCGCTTCCGGCGGTGCCGTCCTCGGTGAGATCAATCGTTGTCGGTGATGCAAAGCCGATGGTTGAGTCGTCATCGTCCTCCTCAATGGCCAGGGTGACGCTGTCGGGAACGAGACGCCATCCGTCCGGGAAGTTCGTGTTCCTGGAAAGCGGAATGACAACGGTGCGGTCGCCGTCGTCCGCGGAGTTGTCGAGGGCGTTGAAGGTGATTACACCTGCTGTTTGACCTGCCGCGAAAGTATTGACGGGAAGGGAAGCAACCGAAACGAAACTCTGGTCGGCGGACGGAATGGTCGCATCAATATCGAAAGGCGCGGTGTGCGTCGCACTGGCCGTAAATCTGACAGAAACAGACTCACCCTCGCGCACGGGGTATTCCGTAGCACTGCTCGCGAAGACAACGCGCTGCGTTGCGGGCGTGATGGTGATGGTGTGGGTGCTCTGCGTTCCGAGGCCCCACCCGGTCGGCGCGGCAAGCACGAGTGTGGCGATCGCATCGGAGGAAATGACCTCAACGCTCGAGGGAATTTTAACCGTGAAATCCCCGGTGGTGCCGGAAGTGACCGTAATGCTCCCGCTGGCGAGTTCGATGTATTGACCGCCGGAGTCGATGGTTGCGGTCACTTCAACGCCGCCGCTCGGCGCGGCTTCGCTGAGCGTAACGCCCACGTCCACCGTTCCCCTCGCCTCGGGCAGCGTGCTGCTCGGATCGGTGAACATGACGGTCCGCGTGACGGCGGCATCTTCGTCGGTGATGGTGATGCTCGGACTTGTGTTGCCGGCGAGTTCCCATCCGCCCGGCAGGGTTCCTGCGGCAAAAGTAAATGCGAGGGTTTCATCGTTTGCGATATCGGAGGAAGCCGTGACGGTGAGTGTCGCGCTGCCCGCTCCCGTCGGCAACGTCCACGTGCTGCCGCTGAGGGTTCCGCCCGCAACCGAAAGACTGTAGTGGGTGTTTTCCACCAGGTTCGTGTTTGTCTGCCCGATGGTGATAGTGGCGGTTTCCCCGTCAGGTATCGGCTGCGCGATGGTCAGGGCGATGGTTGCGCTTCCCGTCTCCTCGACAATGCTTGTCGAAGACGGGTCGCCGAAGGTGACGGTGTTGTCATTCGCGGCTATGCGGACGGTGAGCTTGTTTGCACTGTCATCGACAGTCCAGCCGGTCGGGAAGCCTGCACCCCGGGAGATGGTGACGGTGTATTCCTCCCGGAGTTCGGCGATGCTGTCACCCTGCGGAGCAACGTTAAGCGTAATATCCCCGCTCGAATGGGACTGCCCCGAGGCGACCGAGAGCAAGCCGGACGAAGAGGTGAACGTTCCGTGGGCACGAGTAGCGAAGTCAATGGTGAAATCCGGGTTATTAGCATCAAAATCACCGCCGAAGGACACCGCAAGGGGTATCTCGGGAGTGTTGCCCGTGAACGCCAAGGCGTCGGACATGCGTAGTTGCAATGTCGCATTTTCGGCGCCACCGTCCTCGGTGAGTTCAATCGCCGTTGTCGTTGCAAAACCGATTGTTCCCGTTGTTCCCGAAACGGCGTCGTTGTCCGTCACTGCAACAAGAATATCTTGTTGGTTCGGAACAGCGGCACTGCCCGTGAGGATATCGATGATGCCGAACTCTGTAACGCCTTCCAAACGCAACACGCCTTCGCCGCTGGAGGGGATGTCCGTGATGTCCGCGACGACTTCCAGCCTGATTGCACCCCTGGGGAAAACAACCGTCTTTGCTGTTGTTGATACCTGCGGAGCATCCGTTCCTTGAACTTCAAAACCTATAATGGGGTCGTGCTCGGTGAAGGTCAGCGCGACGTCTTGCGGGGCGGGACGATTGAGGGTCAGTTCAAAACTCGCCGTGCCGGCATTTTCGTCGATCTCCCACCTGGGGCGTGATGGATCCGTGGTGTCTGCTGCAAGCGCCGGACTGAACACGAAACGCATCTCCCGGGGCTCCAGGATGCGGACGAAAATCTCGTGGTTGCGCAGCTTCCAGGTCTCCGGCAGGGGTTTGGCGGGGTCTTCTTTCAAGCGGATGCGAATGGTCTCGTCTCCCTCGTCGTCGGCATCGGCTTTGGCGCGTATTGCATACTCCGCCAAAATCTCCGGAATATCCGCTTTCGCCAACACGGGGGAACCGTTGCTGCGCTCAATTTCATCGGAGGCGTCCGTGCCGTCGGCGTGCAAATACTCAATCAAAAGACCGGCGCCGGAAGCAACGGGGAATTTTAATTTCGGGTCGTCTGTGATAACGCCATAATTAATCGCCAAATGACCATGTCCGGTACCTTCTGCAATGCTGCGATTGGCGGGATCGAGGAAGCCGGCGTAATTGTTTTCCGGACGGTTGTCGCTGGGATGGATGCGCACGTAATGGGTTGAACGCCCGGCGTTCCAGTCGGACGGGGAATACACCGTAAAGTTTACGGCAACCGACTCATTATCCTCGTAAACATTGTCATTCACAATCTGGAAGAAAGGAACGGTTGCAACCCGGTTCGTCGAATCCACATCGGAGGGGCTGATTGTCACGCTCGAGGCAACGGTGACGTTATCGGGGTCCGCGCTCGTCAGCGCAAGCACGATATCTCTATCCGGGACTTCCGTGAAACGCAGGCGCACATCGCCGGTGCCGTCACGCTCGCGCCATGCGCTCGATCTGTCGGCGAAGTAAACCACCTTCGTGTCATCCGGAGAAATCGTCAGCGTGTGCGTGGACGGCGAGCCGATGCGCCAGCCGGAGACATCCGGCGTCCACGTGTCATCCGTGGGATCGTTCGGCGTGCCGCCGTCGCTCGTCCGCGTGTGGCCGATGTTCAGCCCCAAACGGAATTCCACCGTTGAACCGTTCGGCTCCACGACCGCGTCGCGCAGCACGGACAAGGGAACCTCGTGAGTCGTTCTTCCCTCGGGGATGATGACCGTCAGCGGGTTCGTGTGCGCGTCGGCAATGTCGGAGGTGTGTATCGTTACGCCCAGGCCGCCCGTATAGGTCGGATAGACGCAGGGCCCGTTGCCGGTCTTCACGCAGAAACTGCCCGGCACCACCCCCGCTCCCCTGTTCCCCGCGGGCGCGGGTCCGGAAAGGCTCAACACCAGTTTGGCATCCGGGTCGCCCTCGAAACTCGTCGAGGTGGACCTGGCGGTGTCGATGGAAACGGTGTGTCCGTCATCGTCCAGCACCTTCAAAAGAAGCGTTTCGCGCAGCGGGTTGATGCTCCATTCATTGCTTGAGTCCGTCTTAACGCTCAGCGTCACTTCCAAATAACGCGTGCCTTGAACGACGGTGTCATTCGTTATCGGAACGCTCACCGTTGCAGAAGTGCTTCCCGTTGAGGGGGTGACATCATAGTCTTCGCCGTTCCCGTCGAATTGGGTGTCGATTCCTTGTTTGCGCGAACGCACATTGGCGGAGAAAACAATACCGGCGGGAGCGGCCTGGGAGAGTTCCACCGTGAGGTCCACGCTGCCGTCGGCGTTGTTGTTGCCGCCGCTACTCTCGGTAACTTCGCTTTCCGTCAACTCCCAGCCTGCGGTCTTGATGTCGTTGTCGTCAATGAAAACCGAATGGAGCGCGTAAATGCTCGCAATGCCGTAGGGCTGCGGCTTCGCCTGCGACCAGCCCGAAGGCAGTTGCACCACCGTCAAATCAACGCTGTTGCCGGCGTTTACGGGAATTTTAACGTCTTCAAGTTCAAGCTGTTTTTCGTCGCTCATTCTGTTCATGGGATCGTCCAGCGCGAAGACGTTAACCATTACCGGTCCTTTACTGCCTTCATTGAACACGGCGTCAAACGTGTCTGTGGCAGCGTCGGCGGTCGTGCCGAATTTCAAAACCTTCGTGTCGTTCGAGACGATTGTCGCCGTCAGGCCGCCGCTCGGGGCGGGACGCGACAACACGACTTCGACCTCCGACGTTCCGCCTTCGTCCACGCGCGAGTAATAGGTCGAGAACCCGATCGTGCGCGGCGGAAGTATCGTCACATCGCTGACATCGTTGCCGATCTCCCAGCCCGGATACGGCTCCCCCGGCAGACCTGCGAGCCGGGGCTCCCACGGCTCGCCCGTCGGGACACCGTCTTGACTCGGGGAATAGAGTCGCTCGCCCACGGGCGCCATTGAGAAACGCACAATCTGCGCGTCGCCGTCATCGAAATCATCCGCGTCGAACGGAACGGAAATGTTTGTGCGGGTAACGCCCCCGGGCACCGTCACGATTGTCTGCTGCGGGGAGAGCGAGCCGCGCTGGTAGGCGGGAAGGCTTGAGTTATCGAAGACAATCTTCGGGTGGTTCGCCGTGATTAGCAGGCGCAGGCCGCCGACGACCAACTCGTCGCCGCTGTCCGGCGTGCCGTCGGGATCAAGGTTGTGGGTCGAAGGCGCGTTTCTCGAGAGCGCCACGGGAAGCATGAGAGCCGTGCTGTCGCTGAGATCAAGTTCGGCGGTGCGGGCGGCAAAGCCGACGGTTTGGTCCGATCCATCAATGCGCAGGGTCGTGACGACCTCGCCGGCCGTCCAGCCGGTGGGCATGATCGGGTTCGGCTGGCCGTTCGTCCGGGTGAGATTGAAGGTGAGATCGACCTCTTCGACTCCTTCGTCCACGCTGTCGTCGGTGACGGTAATGACGAAGACCGCGTCTATATTTGTGCGCTTGCGTGTCTCGCGATCAGCCGGACTGCGCAGGTCGGTTTGTTCAATGAAGCACTCTCTATCGTCCGAATCGTCATCCTCATCAATGCAGGAAACATCGCCTTCGTGCCCGCTTTCGATTCCAATGGAGACGGCGAAATTGTGTGACGCGTTTGAGAGCAACGGTTCTTCCGGAATGTCGAGGACGAGTTCAAACCTGTCGCCCTCGCTTGCGGTGCGTGCGCGCGTTACGACATTGATGAGGTTCTTATCGAGGGCATCCTGAATGTGGACAAGATGCGTGTCGCGCCCGAGAGCCCAGGTAGAGATAGCGGGGATGGTTGTGAGATCGCTGGTGATGGTAAGAGTGACGTCCGTGACATCCAAAACCGAGTCGGCCGCCGCCGAAATGTTGATCGTCGCCTCCGTTGCTCCCGCCGCGAAAACGGCAGCATTGGCAGTCCCGCCAACGTCGGAAATGGTGATTGCGCCGTCGGTGCCCGGGTTGCTTGTCCCGTCCACATCGTGCGCGATATCCAAGCTAAACCCTCCCGCGGGAGCCGCAACGGTGGAAACGATTTTGACCTGGATGTCCGTGCCGCTTCCGCCTTCAACAATCGTGGATTCGTCCGTCTCGAAGCCGACCACGCCGAGAGTGCCGGTGGAGTCTGCCTCGATGGGGATGTGGTATTCGTTGTAAGGCTCGCGGGGGTTATTTGCTCTGAAGCTTCTGCCCTCACCCGTTCCCTGCTCTGCAAAACTCCAGCCTTCCGCTTCACGCCCGTCCGAAATGGTGGGGCTCCCAAGAGCAACGATCACCGTCTCCGCCTCCTCTTTGATGTTGTCTTGTATGACTCTATATCCTATCTCCACCTCGCCCGGCGGCGTGCTGCTGTTCACCAGCGAGATCTGATTGCCGCTCGTGCCGCTCGTGATTTCAACATCGGTGGCATCCGGCGCCACGGACACCGGAATCGTCAAACCGCCCGTCGGCAGGTTGGCGAGAGAAGAAGCAGGAATCGAAACTATGAAGCTCCCCGTATCGCCCTCGGACTCGGCGGAACTGGTGGAATCGCTGAGACGGATGATGTTGTCGCTCGCCGCGACGGTCACCATGATGGTCGAGATGGGAATCGTCCAGCCGGCCGGAAGCCGGGGCGTTATGCCGGTCCCGGGGACTTCATCCTCAACCGAAGAAAGCGTCAATTCGTGAGTCTCCTCCTCCTCGGCTTCCTCGTCATCGAAAGCGCGAACCGAAACGACCACCTCGTTCGCGCCCGCAGGAACATGCACCACGCCGCAACCGCTGTTGGGATACTCCAAGAGCGCGTCTTCCGTGCACGTGTTAAAGGGGCTGTCGCCTGGTCCCGTAAACGGCCTGAAGAGCCCTGAACCCACCCCCTGGCCGATGATCAAATCACGCTGGTTACCCTCGTCCGAGAGGAAAACGTTCAAGCCGCCCGACGGCGCAGGACGCGAAAGCGAAATCACCAATGCGCCAAGTTCGCCTTCCTTCAACGGCACGCTCAAATCCGCAAAGCCGATCGTGCCGGCCGCACTCCGCACGGTCAGGGTTTGCTCATTTGGATTCGCCGACCAGTCGGAAGGATTGTTTTCGCCCGCAAGCGCAAGAGTCAGCGTAACGTCATCGCTCGATCCGCTTACCGCCCCCGAATTAACCGTGACCGGAAGCACATACTCCCTAACGCCCGAAGGGATAAGGTAAACTTCGCCACTTGCCTCGCTTCCGGGCGTGTAACTTGGATCGTACGTAGGTTCAATTATGTTGGCATTATTAGACTTCAGCGAAACCAGTATGCCGTCCTGCTGAAGACCGGAAGGCGCGGGCGACGACAACACCACTTTCACCTCGTGGGCGCCGACATCCTCGTAAATCGTCTCGCTGGTCTCCGCAAACCCGATGGTGCTCTCGCTCGGCAGAATGGTGATCTCGAAGGTCTCGCCCCCTCTCGCGATTCCATAATTCGAAGGGAAATTCGTGCCCGGACCCATGGTGAGGGTGAAAACCTCCGTGTCTTCGGTAACTTTATCGTCAACAATGGTGACATCAATCTCCGCGAGACCGTCCGCGCTGACAAGCGTCTTGATGTTCAGCGGACTTGTAACCGTGATATCGTCTCCGTTGGTATCGGAACTCGTGATGGTGACGGGCAAATTCGACGGGATGTCTTCGGTCGGAACGGGGTCGCCGTTCTGGTCGAGGATGGCAACGGCAAGTTTGAGTGTATTCTCCGATGAACGAGTCGAAGCCGTCTTGTCCGGATTGTCCGGATCCGGCTTGAGCGGAACGGGAGTCTCGAGGACGGAAATCTCGTCGTTAGCGAAACCAATCGTTGAGATGTCATCGTCGATGAGATTGAAGCTGTAGGTCGTGTTCGCGGGAACTTCCCATCCCGCCACTTCGTCCGGCGCGCCGGGACCGGTGAGCGTGAGGGTAATGTTTTCATTGGCGGAGTCGCTGTCATCATCGGCGGTAACGGTGAAGGATGCCTCCGTTGCGTGTTGGGGAATCGTCAAAACGCTGCCGGAGTAGTTGTCGCTCGTAATGGTGATGTCGCCTGCGTCCCCGCCGCTTGTCGCGATGGTGACGGCAAACGCCTCCGGCATGGCGTTGGTTAGCAACAGGTTAACCGTTTGACCGGCCGCCCCCTCGTCGAAACTTGCAGGGTTGCCAGCGGCAAACGTGACGGTGTTGCCATGCGCCGGAATGGTGAAGGTGTGCTTGTCATTGAATTCAAAGCCGTCGGGGGTAACGCCGTCCGGGAACTCCAGTGTGAAAGCGAACTCCTCGGCGTTCTCGGGGCCGTCGTTTTGCTCGATCGTAATATCGAGGTTCCGCGTGTACTGGTGCCCGGGCGCACCGGCATCGGCATCGTCCTGTCCCGTGGAAGTGAAGACAATTCCGGAATCGAAAGAGATATCCGGTGCATCGGCCGGATTAAGACGGTTGCCGCTGTAATCCCGCCCCTCGAATTTGGCCGCGAGCGTCAAATCCTGCGGACCATACGCGCTAAGAAGGACGGGCAGCGTGAGAGTCGCTCCCTCCTGACTCGTTATCGGCGGGACCGGATCCTTCGCAAAACCGATGAAATTGTCGTTCGCGGCGATGCGGATGGTGAGTTCTTTTGCATCGTCTTTGACACTCCAGCTATCCCCCGGGAAGCCTGTTGCACCCTCCGCGATGGTGACGGTGTATTCCTCCGGGGATTCGGGGATATCGTCCCCCTGCGGAGCAATGCTAAGCGTAATCTCCCCGTTCGAATGGGACTGCCCCGAGGCGATCGAGAGCGAGCGGGATGAAGAGTTGAACGAGCCGTGAGCCGAATTGGCAAAGTTGACGGTAAACTCGTCGGCGAAGTTGCTATTATTGACATCACCGCCGAAGGACACTGCAAGGGGTATAGTGGGAGTAGAGGCCGTGAACGCCGAACCGTCGGACTTGAGTAATTGCAATGTCGCATTTCCGGCGGCACCGTCCTCGGTGAGTTTAACCATCGCCGGCGATGCAAAGCCGATCGTTCCTTTTGCTACCGGAGCGGAATCGTCATCCTCAACGGTCAACGTGTAGGTGTTTTGTGTCGCGCCCACCTGTCCCCATCCGCGAGGGAAATCGTTGTTGCTGTTGTCCTCCGAGAGCGTAAACAGCACATTCCGGTCGGGGGCAT
>JAPOUU010000120.1 GCA_026708505.1 Hyphomicrobiales bacterium
CCGCTTCCCAAAATCTTCACGCCGCCTTCATCCCCGAGCAGCACCACATCCGCCATCCCCAGGAACAATCCATGCCCCATCACGCCGGCAATCCCGTCCAAACGCACAGCCAAAGACTCGGGGTCGGGAATCTTTCCAAACGCACAATCATAGATCCAGTGTCCGCCGTCGCTGACAAAAACTTCTCCGTTACCGTTGCGGCGCAAGGTAATGTCGCCTGCACAACCAACGTCCGCCGCTTCTTTGCGAATGCGCTCAAGCGTTCCGGCAAAACCGAAGGGCGCAACTTCCACCGGCAGCGGGAATTTCCCCAGTTGGCCGACCAGCTTCTCGCCCTCCGCAATCACGATGAACTCGCGCGTCGAACCCGCCAAAACTTTCTCGTGCAGCAACGCGCCGCCCCCGCCCTTAATCAAACGCATCGAAGCGTCTATTTCGTCGGCTCCGTCCACAACCATGTCCAGCGGGAACAAATCCTCCGACGATTCCAGCGAAACGCCTGCTTCGCGTGCAACCGATTCGCTCTGCGTGCATGCGGCAATTGAGCGCACCGAAAACCCGCCGCGAACCTTTTCCCCCAGCAGGCGGATAAACTCGTTGACCGTTGAGCCGCATCCCAGACCCAAACGGCATCCTTGCGGGATTCTCTCCAACGCCGCGGCGGCGGCCGCACGCTTGCGTTCGAGCTTGGAACTCACTGCGAACCGATCCCGCCCATCAGCATGTATTTCACTTCAAGATACTCCTCCACGCCCCACTTGCCGCCTTCGCGTCCGAGGCCCGACTGCTTCATCCCGCCGAAGGGAACCGTCTCGCTCGATATGATTCCCTCGTTGACTCCGACAAGTCCGCACTCGAGCGCTTCGGCGACGCGCCAGCAACGCGCAATGTCGCGGCTGTAAAAATATCCCGCCAGCCCGTGGGGCGTGTCGTTGGCAAGCGCGACGGCTTCCGCCTCGTTATCGAAGCGCACCACCGCCGCAACGGGTCCGAAAATCTCTTCGTGCATAATGTCCATCTTCGGCGTGACATTCTCGAGCACGCCGGGGGTGTAAAAAGTTCCCCCGAGCGAATGCCGTCCGCCGCCCGTGGTCATGCTCGCGCCCTTGCCGACAGCGTCCTGAACAAGTCGTTCGACCTTTTCAACGGCGGCGTCATTGATGAGGGGGCCTTGCGTGACTCCTTCCTCCAAGCCGTTGCCGAGCTTGAGAGCCTCGACCTCGCGGCAGAGTTTCCCGATGAATTCGTCCGCGACTTTGTTGTCCACCAGAATTCTATTAGCGCAAACGCAGGTCTGTCCGGAGTTGCGGAACTTCGAAGCCATCGCGCCCGCAACGGCCTTGTCGATATCGGCATCCTCGAAAACGATGAACGGCGCATTGCCGCCCAGCTCGAGCGAGAGTTTCTTTACCGTTGATGCGCATTGCTCCATCAATTTTTTTCCCACCGCCGTCGAGCCGGTGAATGTCAGCAAGCGGACATCGGGATTCGAAGTCATCTCCGCGCCGATTTCGTTCGCATCGCCCGTGACAAAATTAACAACGCCCGCGGGGATGCCGGCTTTCTCGGCCAGCACTCCCAGCGCCAATGCCGAGAACGGAGTCTGCGGCGCGGGCTTGCATACCATTGTGCAGCCCGCGGCCAAAGCCGGAGCCATTTTGCGCGTGATCATCGCCGAGGGAAAATTCCACGGCGTTATCGCGGCGGCAACACCAATCGGCTCGTGCGAGATGATGATGCGCTTGTCCGCGCTCGGCCCGGGAAGGGTCTCGCCGTGCAAACGCTTCGCTTCTTCGGCGCTGAACTCGAGGAAGGCCGCGCTGTATGCAATCTCGCCGCGCGATTCCGCCAACGGCTTGCCCTGTTCGCACGTGAGAATCACGGCAAGGTCTTCTTGATGGGCTTGCATCAACTCGAACCAATTACGCAAAAGCGCGGCGCGCTCTTTTACCGGCTTGGCGCGCCATGCGGGAAACGCCCGGTTCGCGGCGGCGATGGCCGTCTGCGTCTCCTCCTTTCCAAGATTGGGAACATGTCCTATGCTTTCGCCTGTTGCCGGGTCGGCGATCTCGACCTGCGGCGCATTATCGCCGATCCATTGTCCGTCAATGAAGCAGCGGTTTCGGAGGAGTTCGGGGGCTTTGAGGTCCATTGGCATAGAATAGGGTTTCTTATGGCTGTATCCAAGCAAAAAACTTCGGGGCCGGCGGGGGTGTGTTTATTCGACCTGGACGGCACGCTGGCGAGCACAAGCAGGGATTTGTGCAATGCTCTCAATCAAATGCTTCGGCGGCGGGACATGCGCGAGGCCGATGAAAACGACCGGACCTTGTGCGCGGCGATATCGAGGGGCGGGAGGGCGATGATTGCGCACGGCTTCGGCATCCCTCCGGCCGGGGAAGGCGAAAGCGAAGAGATGGACGCGCTCTTCGAAGAATTCATGTCGGTCTACGAGGAGGGTTTATGCGTTCACACCCATTTGTTCGACGGCCTTCTCGAGCAATTGGAAGATTTGCGCGATAGAAACATCGCGCTCGGCGTGGTGACCAACAAGCGCGAGGCGCCTGCACGGCGTTTGTTGGAAGAACTCAATGTGATGGATTTTTTTCCGGTGCTGATCGGCGGCGACAGCCTGGCGGAGAGAAAGCCCCATCCCCTGCCGATGCATCATGCCATCGAAACCCTGGGAGGCACGCTCGCAACTTCGGTGATGGTGGGAGATTCGGTCACGGATATTAAAGGCGCGCAAAACGCCGGCATCAAATCGGTGGTGGTCACGTTCGGCTACAGCGATGTTCCGGTGGAAACTCTCGGCGCGGATGTTATATTGGGTGACTATCAAGACCTGCCCGATGCGTTGGGCCGCCTGGGCATTTTCGAGAAGGTTTGAGCAACGGCACGGGCGATGGAGAGGACGATTGAGGGGCAGTTAAGGGGGCGGTTGAGAGGTCAATGAAGAGGGGGCGATGGAGAGGATGATTGAGGGGGCAGTTAAGGGGGCGATGAAGAGGAGATGAAACAAGGACGGGACAAGGACGGGACAAGGATGGAACCGGCAGTGGAAAAAGCGATGGAACAAATGCGAATCATGATTAACGGGGAAGAACGCGAGGTCGCGGCTAATACCACCGTCGCAAAGTTGCTCGAACGGCTCGAAATTGTCGGGGGGCGAATCGCGGTCGAACGAAACCTCGAGATCGTACCGCGCTCGAGTTTCGATGCACTGCACCTGCGCGAGGGAGATAAGCTCGAGATAGTACACTTCGTCGGCGGCGGTTGAAAGCCCCGAAGACAATCCCCCTGTTTTTTGTTGGAATTCGGCGGGCGCGGACAGGCTTTGCGGGATTTACCCCCGAACCGAACCGGAACCGGTTCGCATATCCCCCATAACGGAAGCCCCGTTTTATCGGCGCCGGACGGCGCACGCCTCGCCACTCGTTGACGGTTCGAATTTCATTACGCTCCCTGCGCTCCTGTATGGCTTTCCGTAAGGCCTTCTGAACGGCTTCCCGGGTCGCCTCCAATATCTGTTTCGGTGTTCTCCGTGTCATACCCTGTATTTAGACATGAAAAACCCCAACCGGAAAGGAACGGAAACCGGCAGGGGGCTTACGGCATCACCCGTCCGTATTTACGGGTATTTCGGGCTTTCCCGCAATGCCGGGCTTCGTCGAATGCCGGTTTGGCGAATCGGCAAATCCTGCGTATATGGCAGGGTTTTTAGGATAGGTGTTTATTCAAGCAGCTATCCGATTGAATTTTACGGGCTGCGTCCGGGATGATTCGCGGAATTTTCATCCAGCCAGCCGGGCAAATCCGCAATGCTCTCCAGGACATCATCCGCGCCCGCTTCGACCAAATCCTTGCGCCCGCTTGAGCCCGTCAAAACGCCCAGCACCGCGGCCGCTCCCGCGCTGCGCCCCATCCCCAAGTCATGCGGATTGTCGCCAACCACGACGATGCGCCCGGGTGCGACACCGACCGCCTTGCAAAACGCCAGCGCCATCCCGCCGCCCGGCTTCGATCCGTGTCCGCAGTCATAACCGGTTAGAAAATCGAAATACTCCCGCAGGGAGAACCGTTCCAGCACATTCTCCGTTGCCTGCAGGCTGTCATGCGTTGCAATCCCCAGCGACAGCGAACGCGCGCGCAACGTCTCCAGCAGAAGTTTTAAATCCGCCGCCGGAACCGCACTTTTGACCGGCTCCGTTGAAAACACTTTTTCCAAGTGCGGCAACAACGCTTGGACATCACGGCCTAGCTGCCGCGCCCAGACCTGCGCCAGTTCGCGCGTGTCCCCGGCGGCCAGAATGCTGTTCGAACGGTAAAAGCCTCCCTCAAAGTCATAGCCTCCCGCCTCGAGCAACGAATGCGCGCCGGCCTCGTCGCCGTTGCACAAGTCGCGCGCCAAATCCTGAAAGACAACGTTCCACGTTGCATGGTAGTCGAACAGCGTCCCGTCCTTGTCGAATAAAACCCCTTCAATCATGAGCGCGGGCGCAAGTCCGGCGGCAATGCTTCTTGGACGAAAGTTTCGACCGCCTCGTCCAGTGTCAGGGATGTTTGCTCTTTGGAGCCGAGTCGTCGAAGCGAAACTTCCCGCGACTCGGCTTCCTTGTCTCCCACCACCAGGATGGCGGGAACCTTCCCGTGCGAATGTTCACGCACCTTGTAATTGATCTTCTCGTTTCGAATATCCGTCTCGACGCGCAGCCCCGCTTCGCGCAAGACACCCGCAACCTCTTCGGCATACGCGTCGGCACGGTTGGTTATCGTCGCGACAACCAACTGAACCGGTGCAAGCCAGAAAGGAAACCTGCCCTCATAATGCTCGATGAGAATGCCGATGAAGCGCTCCATCGAACCCAAAATCGCGCGGTGCAGCATCACCGGAACATGGCGCGCGCCGTCCTCTCCGATGTAGGTCGCGCCCAGCACTTTCGGCAAGTTGAAATCAACCTGGAAAGTTCCGCACTGCCACGAGCGTCCGATGGCATCGCGCAAATTGAACTCCAGTTTCGGTCCGTAAAACGCGCCCTCGCCCGGATTCGAATCATACGGCAGGCCGGTCGCCTGCACGGCCTGCTCGAGGGCTTTCTCGGCATAGTCCCAAAGCGCATCCTCGCCGATTCGCTTCTCGGGCCTGTCGGCGTACATGATGTGGATGTCCTTGAAACCCAGCTCGCCGTAGATCTCCTCCAGCAACGCGCAGAAGCGTTTCGTCTCCGAGTTAATCTGGCCCTCGGTGCAGAAGATATGCGCATCGTCTTGAACGAATCCGCGCACGCGCATCAATCCGTGCAACGCGCCCGAGGGTTCATAACGATGGCACGCGCCGAACTCCGCCATGCGCAAGGGGAGATCCCTGTAGCTTGTCGTTCCCTGGTTGAAGAGCTGCACGTGGCAGGGACAGTTCATGGGTTTCAAGGCAAGGTGGCGTTCTTCCGATTCGGTGACATACATGTGCTCGCGGAACTTGTCCCAGTGCCCCGAACTTTCCCAAAGCTTGCGATCGACCAGTTGGGGCGTCTTGACCTCAAAATAGCCGCCCTCCGCCAGCTTGCGGCGCATGTATGATTCGAGCTCGCGATACAGCGTCCAGCCGTCGCGGTGCCAAAACACCATGCCGGCGGCCTCTTCCTGCATGTGGAAAAGCCCCATGTCCTTGCCGATTCGCCGATGGTCGCGTTTGCGGGCCTCCTCCAGCATGTGCAGATAGTCCTTAAGCTGGGAAGGCTCCGCCCAGGCGGTGCCGTAGATGCGCTGCAGCATCGGGTTGGACGAATCACCCCGCCAGTAGGCTCCCGCGAGGCGGAGCAGTTTGAAAGCCTTGCCGAGCTTGCCGGTCGAAGGAAGGTGCGGCCCGCGGCAGAGATCGAGCCACTCGCCCTGGCGGTAGATGGTGATGACTTCGTCTTCGGGAAGGTCTTTGATGATTTCGGCCTTGTAGTGTTCGCCGATGCCACGGAAATGCTCGATGGCGTCGGCGCGGTTCCAAACTTCGCGGGTGATGGTTTCATTGCGTTTGACGATTTCGTGCATGCGCGCTTCGATCTTCTCGAGGTCTTCGGGATGGAAAGGCTCGTCCCGCGCAAAGTCATAATAGAAACCATGCTCGATCACGGGCCCGATGGTCACCTGCGTGCCGGGGTATAATTCCTGAACCGCCTCCGCGAGCACATGCGCGGCATCGTGGCGCAGGAGTTCAAGGGCGTCGGGATGATCGCGCATCAGGAATTCGATGGCCGAATCCCCGTCCAGCACGGTGGAGAGATCGCGCAACTCCCCATCGATTCGAACGGCAAGGGCGCGTTTCGCCAAAGAGGGCGCAATCGAGCGCGCGAACTCGTCGGCTCGAATCGGTGCATCGAGCTTTTTCTCGGCACCATCGGGAAGGCGAAGCGTAATCATCGGCGTGGCGGAACCGGGTCAAAACCGCTCGAGCCCCACGGATGGCAGCGCGAAATGCGGCGAATCGACAGCAATCCGCCCCGAATCGCCCCGTGGGTTTCAAGCGCATCAAGCGCGTATTGCGAACAGGTCGGAAGATGCCGGCAGGTCGCCGGCAGAAACGGGGACAGGGCGAATCGATAGAGCAGCACCGGCAGGCGCAACACTCTCGCCGCAAGGGTGATTCGCGCGCTCATGCTTCCGCCCGGGTTTTGGTGTTTGCGTTTTCGATTTGGTAGAGACAATCCTCCACCGCATCGAAGACCAGAAGAGTCGAAGCGTGCCGCGCCTTGAAGGCGCGCACCGGTTCGAGGATTTCCAAATCGCGCCAGCGTTCCTTCCATTCTTGCGGTAACACTTCGGCGGGCGCGGGCGCGTCTTCACGCAGCATTTTACGCATGGCGTTTGCGACGGCGTGAAATTCATCGGCGTTGGCATCAATGATGTTGTGCGCAACGATGGAAGCGGATGCGCGTCCGAGTGCGCAGGCGTGAAGTTGCTGCGCGAAGTCGGTGATTTTGCCTTCGTCCATTGTGATATTAACGCTCACCCTCGATCCGCAGAGTTTTGAGACGGCGGTAGCGGACGCCTGGGGTTGATCGAGTTTCCCAATGCGCGGGATGTCGGCTGCGAGCGAAAGGATACGCTGATTGTAAAGCTCGTGTAACGCTTCTTGGTTAATCTTTGATTTAGTCACCTTGCCATTCTCCTATCCGGCGTCGACGCAACACTCCCCCTTCGGGTCTATCTTCCACAATAAAGCCGTGCTCGGCAAGAATGCCCCGAAGTTTATCCGCTTCAACAAAATCGCCGCGCTTGCGAGCCAGTTCACGCTGTTTGAAACAGTCATCAACATGCTTACCAAGATCCTCGGCATAACCAGATTTAAAATGAGTTTTAAGCCATTCTTCCGCGTTCGACTGCAACAGTCCCAGTAGAAAACCGCTAGCTAGCAGCACATCACCCAAACGACTTCGCTCGGTAATATCCTGCGTACCATGAATCTCTTTTACCACCCTATACAATTCCTGCAACGCCTGAGGCGTGTTGAGATCGTCTTCTAATGCCTCCACAACTGCCTTGTCCGCTAGACTCGTATTGACAACAATAGGGGCATTTGCACCTCGTGCCCACGCTATAGCATCATAGAAAATATCGACATTAATATACGATTTTTTCAACAACTTATCACTCCAATCAAGAGGCTTGCGATAATGTCTGCTGAGCAGAGCGTAGCGAATTACTTCTTCTGGAAATTGCTCCAATAAATCACGCACAGTAAGAATATTGCCTTCAGATTTCGACATTTTCTCATCGCCCATATTCACGAATCCATTGTGCATCCAATAGTTTGCCAAAGGTTTTTGGTGAGTACAGAAGCTTTGTGCACACTCATTTTCGTGGTGCGGAAAAATGAGATCAATTCCACCACCGTGAATGTCAATAGTCTCACCGAGATGTTTTCCAATCATTGCCGAACATTCGATGTGCCAACCCGGTCGTCCCCGCCCCCACGCACTCTCCCACCCCGTCTGCTCGCTTGTTGAGGGTTTCCACAAAACGAAATCGGCAGGATCGCGCTTGTAAGGCGCCGTCTCGACTCTTGCACCTGCAATCATTCCCTCACGATCACGATTGGAAAGTTCGCCGTAAGATTTATAAGAAGTCACATTGAATAACACATGTCCTTCGGCTTCGTAGGCGTGACCGGCATTAAGTAGATTTTTTATCATCTCTTTAATGGCTTCCATGTTCTCGGTGACTTTGGGCTCGATGTCGGGGGGCAGGACTTCCAGCGCCTTCATATCCTCGTGGTAGACATCCGTATATTTTTGCGAGATTGCCTCAGGTGTCTCGCCGGCCTCAAGAGCGGCAGCGAGAATCTTGTCCTCTACATCGGTGATATTGCGGGCATATTTCACCTTATTAGCGCCATAGGTGTGGCGCAGCAGCCGCACGAGCACATCGAAAACCACGGCGGGGCGGGCATTTCCGATATGGGGCGCGGCATAGACGGTCGGCCCGCAAACATATACCTTCACACAACCCTCATCAACGGGCTGAAACTCCCGCTTGCGCCGTGTTAGAGTGTCATATAGAATTATCGGCACAGGAATTCCTCTTGGAAATAAGGGGTTTGGGCGGTAGAATGGTTAGCAGGGGGTAAGTCATAGCAACGGAGTAGTCTATCTTGGACGCAATCGCAGATAAAGTATACCGCATTGAGCCGGAAGAGCATCCTTTTCAACGACCCTCCCGCGAGGAAGCCGAAGAAGCAGTTCGGGTGTTGATTCGCTGGACGGGGGATGACCCCTCCCGCGAGGGTCTCGCCGATACACCGCCCCGGGTGGTTCGAGCTTACGAGGAATTCTTTTCCGGTTATGGCGAAGACCCTCGGGAGATTCTTCAGCGCACCTTTGAGGAAATCGGAAACTACGATGACATTGTTATCTTGCGTGACATCGCATTGGAGTCGCACTGCGAACATCACATGGTTCCAATAGTCGGGCGGGCGCATGTTGCGTATAAGCCTCGTCAACGCGCTGTTGGTTTATCAAAGATCGCGCGGGTGGTCGAGGTTTTTGCCCGACGTTTGCAGACGCAAGAAACTATGACCGCGCAAATTGCTGACACCATTGATGACGCGCTCCGGCCCGAGGGCGTTGG
>JAPOUU010000045.1 GCA_026708505.1 Hyphomicrobiales bacterium
ATACACCGTGACCGAGGGCACGCAGGACTTTAAGGTCAACTTTACAGCCAGCGCGACGCCCGCTGCGGACTTCGATATTGATGCGACCGTTCCGGCAGACGAACAGTCCCTCGTCTCGGTCGACACCTCCGCCCGTACTTTCGCGGCAAACTCGTCTACCGGTGCAATCACTTTCGACATCGGCAATGTCACCGGCGACCGCACCGTTAAAATCGCGCTTGCCGAGAACAGAAACTTCCCGGACGGATGGCGCCTCGTTCCCGACAGCGTCACTCTGACCATTGAGGACGACCCGACTTCGGGAGCGGCATCAACCATCGGCTTTGCATCCACGACGGCGATTGAACTCACCGAGGACGGTTCTCCCGACACAAGCGCGATGTTGCAGTTGAGTCAGCCCGACGGCATGCCGTTCACGGCCGCTACTCCCGTTCTGCCCCTCGCGGTGTCCTTCGGTGGTGATTTTGATGCTAACAACCCGGATTTCACCATCGGTTTCAACACTGCGGCCCACGGCTCGTTCAGCTCTTCGCCCGACTTGCTCTCGGTTGCCGCGGAGCAGACCCATTCGGGCGGGCAGATTACGCTTAGCGTTGCTCCGCAGGGAGACAACATTCCCGAACTTAGGGAGGAATACACCGTTACCATCTCCCAGGGTGAGAACTTCCCGGCCGGCTGGGCTGTCGATAGCGGTGCAAACAAACTCACCGTTCGCATCACCGCGAACGATAACACCGTTGCCTTTGCCTCTCGGGGATCGAGCGCGGTCGAGAACGGCGCCAACGCGAGCGTTGCCATTAGCATTAACCGTCCGTTCCCCTCGGGCGCGACGCCGAGCGTGCGCATCGACATAACGAACAACGGCGGCGCGACCGCGGCCGATTACGAAATCACGGGCACCAATTATTCCAACGGCGTCTGGACGCTTCCCGTTTCACCGACCGACACCGCGACCCTGACGGTTCGGGCGGTTCTCGATGGCCCCGATGCCGGCGAGAGCGTCACCCTCGCGCTGTCGCAAAACCCGGGTTCCTTCCCCGAGGGATGGGATATTGGAGCGGTGCGGGAACATGTTGTCACCCTTAGCGACGACCCCTTGTCGACCGTTGGCTTTACATCGAGGACGGCGATTGAGCTCACCGAGGACGGCGGCGCCGGAAACGCGGTGTTGCAATTGAGTCAGCCCGGCGGCGCGGCGTTCACGGGCAGCACTCCCGAGATACCCCTTGCGGTGGCCTTCAGCAGTAACAATGAGAATGATTTCACCGTCAACTTTGCCACCGGGGCCCACGGATCGTTCACCTCTTCGTCCAACCTGCTTTCCATCGCCTCGGGGCAGAACCATTCGAACGGGCAGATTGCGCTCAGCATTACTCCACGGGAAGACGAGTTCCCCGAATCCATGGAGGAATACACCGTCACCGTCTCCCAGGGTGAGAACTTCCCGGACGGCTGGAGCATCGATAGCGATGCAAACAAACTCACCGTCCTCATCTTCGCCAACGACAATACCTTTACCTTCTCCGATCCTGCGCCCGATGAAATCAACGAAGGCAGCACGGCAGACCTCGAGCTGAATTTTGACAACACCTTCACCGATGCAACGGCGACGCTCCGAATTGATGTCACCGGAAGCGGGATTGACGCCGATGACTTTACTATCAGCAGCGCGGATAGCGGTGTAAGTTTCAGCGCCGCTACCGGCGGGGGAACCCTTACCATTCCATCCGGCGCAACATCGCCCGTCACCCTTTCGGTTACCGCCAGGGACGACGGCGATCCCGAGGTGGACGAAGTCGCGACCTTCACCCTCAACGGAACGCATGCCGTGACAAGCCTTCCGCTCGGATGGGAAGTTGATACGGAAAACATCTCCGAAGAAATCACCATCCTCGCCAACCAGAACACCGTCACCTTCGGCGATCCGTCTCCGGCAAGAATTGCCGAGAACGGGGGAAGCGCAACCATTGCCCTGAACATCACGCAGCCGATACCCGCGGGCACGGCTGCGGAGGACAGGACCATCACCATCGGGCAGACGAACGCGGACCTGGCGATCGGCACCGATTATAATCTTTCGGTTGCGGGCGGGACCCTCAGCGGCAGCACGTGGACGTTGCCGACGGGAGCGGGCAGCGCGACACTCACCGTCACGGCTTCCTCCGATATCGCAAACGATGAAGCCCTTGCATTCAGCTTTGCCGCAGCGTTGCCGGACGGATGGAGCCTCGCCGGCAACACAACCACCGGCATCACCATCGCCAACGAGAATGCCCTTGCCGCACGGACCATCATGTTCACCGATCCGAGTAGCGAACTGTCCGAGGTGGTCGGAACGATTGACGTGGGCATTACGCTCAGCGAAGCCCCGAGCGGCGTCCTTGACGTGACCGCACGCATCACCGACGGAGATCAATACATCGAACTCGCCGATAGCACCATTAGGATTGCCACCGGCACCACCGGCAATTTCACGCTTAACATTCCCTTCAGCGTCGCGAACATTCCCTCCGGCACGACCCCGACCGCCGAACTCGCGCTTGCCGCGCCGGTCGGATGGAGTCTCGGGGCGCAGGGCACCCACACCGTCACCATCACGGCCGCAACGGCGCGCGTCACCTTTGAGGACGGCATTTCCTTCGTGGGCGGTACCGCGAAATACCCCGTGCGCGAGGGTGAGAACGTTGAGGTCAAGTTTACGGCCAGCGCGGCGCACACAACGGCCTTCGATATTGATGCGAGCATTCCGCCCGCCGACCAAGGATACGTTTCGGTTGCTTCCACTCCCGCCAGCACTTTCGCGGCAAATCAGCGCGATGGTGCAATCACCTTCACTGCCATCGACAATCCCGATGACGAAGGCGACCGCACCGTTGTCATCCCGCTTGCC
Organism: Hyphomicrobiales bacterium; assembly: GCA_026708505.1. Lineage (GTDB taxonomy): Bacteria > Pseudomonadota > Alphaproteobacteria > JAPOUT01 > JAPOUT01 > JAPOUT01. The sequence continues at coordinate 2,891 of JAPOUU010000045.1, forward strand.
AGGAATGCGAACTTCCCTCCCGGATGGCGTCTCGTCCCCGACAGCGTCACCTTGAACATCGAGGAGGATGATGATGATTTAACCATCGGCTTTGCGAAGGCGGAGTCCACGGTGAACGAAGGCGAGACGGCCGTGCTCGATCTTGAATTCAAGAACTACACGATTCCAAGCGATGGCGTTCAACTCAAATTCGATGCTTCCGACTCCACGGCCACCCTGAGCGGGATCGACGAAGATGCACGGTACAATAGAGATTCCATAACCGGCCAACTCGCTGTGAATCTGGGCCAGTCGGATACCTCCTTCGACATCGACATTCTATCGAACGGGGTCATCGGCGGGGAAGAAGACGAGACTGTGGTCCTGACCCTGCTGGGCGGGAATGACCTGCCCGACGGAGTGACGCTCGGAACCAAACCGACGCACATGATCACCATCCCCGCCAACGGCAACACCGCTTTCTTCGACTCGAGCAGTGGGCAGCACGAAGCCACGGTTGACGAGGACGCCGCCGCCGGCGAGGCAACCCTCATGGTTTCGTTGTCGTTGGCCGGTGCGCCTAGTGCGCCCACGAACGGACTGCCCCTGAAGCTCGACATCGCTTCCGGCAACGACAACGGCAGAGGCGGCAAACTTGTCACCTTCGACCGGGATGGAAGCGAGAAGGACATGCTCGCCTTCAGCGTTACCGCAGGGCAGAATAGCTACCCGGTCACCGTCTACATCCTCGACAACTCCGTGGACGTCGACAACGACAACCAGGAAGTCGTCTTCACGCTTTCGGCGGACAACAGCAACAACGATTTCCCGACGGGATGGGGCAGCGTGCCCGGCAGCACTGCCACCTTCACGCTGACCGTCGTGGACGACGATACAGCGGCAACCATCGGGTTTGCGGAGGCGCGTTCGAATACGCAAGAGCCCGTGGACGGCAGGGATATGGATGATGATCCCTATGTGCAGCAGCACGCCGTTGCGCTTGATCTTGGGGGAAGCGCCGTGCCGAGCAACTTTGCTCTCAATATCGGCGTGAGTACCGCTTCCACCGCCGGTGCGGCCGAGTATACGGTTCCGTCCACGGTTGAGTTAACAACGGCATCGTCGGGCATGGTTACCTTCGATGTGCAAATCCATCCCGACATCATCGCGGATGACGGCGAGACTCTCATTTTGACCATTCCCGAGGAACAACCAAACCTGCCGGACGGCGTCAATCTTGTTACCTCGAAGTTGACGCACACGATTACGATTACCGACACGCCTCCCCCAACGGTCGGATGGGAGAGGACAAACATAACTTACACTCCGGATTCGCAAGGCCGCGGAACATTCCAGGCGAGGGTTGTTGCCACGCCCATGGTGTATTTCCCGAACAGGTATCAGTTCAATGTGCGTCCGGAGGCGAGCACGGGCACCATTGCCGGAAAAAATCAATTCGATATTGGACGCTTTTCTTCGGCATCTGAACCCATCACCTATACCGTCACCGGATCGGCGACGGGAACCATAACAATTTCCGGCCCCGGAGTTCCTGTGCCGTCCCGCTTGCCGGACGGCTGGACTCTTGCCAACCACGTCCTCACCTTTGCGCCGGCAACGAACGTCCCGACCATCGGCTTTACGAACGATGCTTCCACGGCGAGCGAAAGCGGGACGGCCACGCTTGACCTCGAGTTCAAGAACTACACGATTCCGAGCGACGGCGTTGCGCTCACGTTCAATATCTCCGGCACTGCACAGCGGGATCTTTCGAGTAGAGATGTCAGCTATGGCGGGAATGCTATCAACAATCCGCTGGTGGTGAATGTCCCGGCGGGTGCAACGAGCTTCAACATCGACATTAAAGAGGACATCAGGGCCGAAGGAGACGAGACCCTCATCCTCGCCATTGACGAAGCCAGGCTGCCCTCCGGCTCTGCTCTGGGCACCTACGGGAGGCACACCATTACCATCCCCGCCAACGACAACTTCGTTTCCTTCACCTCGGATAGAGCCACGGTCCTTGAGAGCGCGGGACAGGTGACGCTTCCCCTCAGGCTCGCAAGTGCCATTGCCCCTGTCGGCGGACTTCCCCTCACGCTCACCGTTGCCGATAACGCGGGTAATTCGATTGCAAGCGACAAGTTTTCGGTGGAGGGGCAGGGCGCCGGCAATCTGGATTTCGATATCCTTCCCGCAGACGGAACCGAGACAGGGGTCACCGTTCGTTTCAATGCCGATGGTGACACAAACAATGAAACCGTCGTCTTCACGCTCACGGAGAGAAGCGGCTTCCCGGGATGGGGCACGGTGAACTCATCCCGCAACGAATTCACGCTCACCATAACCGACGATGTGGCTTTGAGCATCGGGTTTGCAGAGGAGAGGACGAATATCTTCGATGACGACGGGTCTTCCTTTGACATTGAACTTGCGGTGGCCGGTTACACGATTCCGCAATTAGGGGTTAACGTCGCGATGCAAGTTGCCGCATCCGTGCCGGATATGTTGACCAGGATTTGGTATGACGGAGATCAAATTATGGCAAACCTTGGCTCGGGCTCCGGGGAGTTTACCGTCCTGCCCGGTGCAAACACGGGCGACAATCCGCGCATCACTCTCAACACTGTTAGAGACACCCGTGCCGACCGCGGCGGAACGCTCACCTTTACCCTGCCGGCGACGGTTGCAATCGGCGGCGCGACATTTACGGTCCCCGCCGCTGCCAGAACGCATACGCTGACGCTTGAGCCCAACGACGGCCTTGCCTTCTTCGATAGCGACGAAAACCCCGACACCGTTGCCGAAGGTGCCGGCAGCATGATGGTCACCGTTTCGCTGTCCTCCCTCGCACCCGCGCCCTCGACCGGCCTGCCCTTGAAACTCGCAGTCGTCGACACGGCAGGTGAACCGACCCAAAGCGAACTCGTCACCTTCACGCAGGGAACGGAGGACAATGATATCGACTTCTCCATTCTCGCAGGGCGGACGGAAGGAAAAGTTGAACTCTACATCAACGATAACAGCATCTTCGGGGAGAACGACCCGGTCAACTTCAAGCTTTCGCCGGGCGAGAACTTCCCGGCCGGATGGACGGTGGCTTCGACCGCAGACACCTACACTCTCACCGTTACGGATGATGACGAAGCGCCGGCCATCGGTTTTGCGGAGGCGTCCTCCTCCCCCGTTAACGAGCCCGACAGCAGCGACAGTGGCGACGAGGTTAGCGTCACCATCAGCATGCAGACGCGGAACTACACGATTGATTCAAACCATTCGTTCATGTTTGATGTCGGCGGTACGGCGGGTTTGAGCGACGCGAACTATGACAACGCCATTCTTACAAATCCGTTGGCAGTGTCCTTTGCGGCAGGCGAGACGAGTTTCGATATCGACATCAACCATGACGAGACCCTCGAATATGATGAAACCATCATCCTCACCCTCCTGGACGGCGCGGGCGACCTGCCTGCAAATGTAAATCGCGGAGACATCTTCGAGCACACCATTACCATCCTTGCCAGCGACAATACCGTTACCTTCAGCGAACCATTGTCCTCGACAGTTGCCGAGGGAGCAAGCACAACCATTACCGCAGCCGTTAACTTGGCGGTACCCCAGGGCACGCAACCGCAACCGACTATCATAATTACAGCGAGCGGAGACGCGGTGAAAGACACCGATTACGAACTTTCGGTCCCATCGAATTCTTCGCACGGAACCCTCATCAACGTCGTCGGGAACACGTGGACGTGGACACTCCCGGAGGGAGCAGACAGCGGTGAAACCACACGAAACGCAGAACTCACCATTAGCTCCAAGAGCCCAACCGAGAAAACCCTCACGCTCGCCTTTGCCACAGGCGCACTGCCCGACGGATGGAATGCTGCTGCAACATCCCGTGATATCACCCTCGTTCCTGCAACGACCGTTGGATGGGCGGACACGACAGCGACTTACGAGCCGGATTCCTCGGGCAACGGCACTTTCACGGCATCGATAGCCATCACCCCGCCCGCGGGCATGCCTGCCGTGACAGCGTTTCCGGAAGATGGCTCCCTTGATTTGACGCTTGTCGCGACGGGATCGGGCACTGTCGTGCGTGCAAATGGAGCGGCAAATGTTATCCCGGTATCGCAAACCTCTCCGGCATTTCCGCTTGCTGTCGAATTTGATGTCACCGGTTCCGCCAGCGGAACTGTCACGATCTCCGATGATACCGTTGATCTTCCGAGCGGCTGGAAATTTGCCAACGAAGTCCTCAATTTCATACCGCAACGGGTCATCAATTTTGCGCAGACGAGTTCTTTCATCTCCGAAGGCAGTGAGGCGCTCGATATCGTGTTGCCGCTTCCGCCGTTGGACCGGCAGATTACGCTTGCCGTTGAAGAAACCGGCACGGCACGGTCCGCCGACTACAGTCTTGCGGTCACGGGCGGCAGCAGCTACGCGAACGGCGTTTTGACGATACCGGCGAGGACGGACAGCGTCACTTTCACCATGAGCATCACCGATGACGAAATTGCCGATTCCGGAGAAACCGTCATACTCACGTTGTCCGAGCGCGCCGCTCCGGACGCCCTCCCGGCGGGCTTGAGCCTTGGCGATTCAGTTTCGCACACGGTTACGATTGCGGACTACGAGAGCAGGGTAGGGATCACGGTCGGGGCTCCACGTAGTAACCGGGTCGGCACCTTGAACGAACCCGGCACGGGACAGGCATCAACGCTTTCGGTGCCGGTCGGCGCGCTGGGCGTTGGCGCATCCAACAACGCCGCAAGTGCCGCCTCGCTTGCCAGGGTAATGACCGAGGATGCCGTTTTGCAGGTTTCGCTCTACGCTCCTGTTACCGGCGGTCATACGCAACACCGTCTTAGTTCCGGTTTTGTAGGTGACCAGGAACGGCATCAACTTGATCGCAACAACCCGCGCAATCCCGACGGCACCGCGGACTACACCATCGGTACGCTCACCATCGACAAGGATACGGGAACGGGAAGTTTTGACATCACAATCAACGAAGACACGTTCCCCGAGGGGCGCGAGTGGGCGTTCTTGCGCATCAGCGACCCGAACGACGCATTGCCGTGGGGCTGGACGATGCATCCCGAACACAGCGATTATCGTTTGGTTATTTACGGCAACGACAACAGCGCGCGCTTTGCGGGATGGCCCCGTCGTAATCCAGGGGAGTTCGCACCGCTTTCGACGTTTGTCGGCGAGGGCGGCGAGACCAATATGATCGTGCTGCTAGACAATATTGCACCGGGCCCCCTTGTTGCAGGTTCAACCTTCTCGCAGCCAAGCGGAGGTATTACGACCTTGATAGAGGTGCCGCAGGCATACAAGGATGACATTCGGATAACAAACCTGGACGACAAAATAAGCACTTATGATCAGGACAGCGGAAGGTTCACTGTACACCGTATTACACAAGGCTGGGCCTGGTTCACTTTCAATGACGAGACCGACCCGTGGCGGGAAGCATCTCTTACGAAGCCTCCAATCATTGCGGCAGGTTTAAAGATCGAGGTTTTGCCCGACGCTCTCAGCGAGAGCGAAGAAGTCATTGAGATAACGCTGAAGGACGGAGTAAATCGTTCGGCCAGGGAACGTGCCTGGGGCGGCGTCAGGAATGCCCCCGACACGGGCAGCCCGCGGGCTCCGACTTCGACGACCTTCACGTTGAGAATACCGGGCACGAACGATAATATTTTCTTCGCATCATCGGACTCGGCCGTTGACGAGGGCAATTCAACGACCCTGGATGTACTGATTATCCCGCCACTCACGAGGAGTGCGAGCGTTTTGCTGACTTCCTCGGGCGACGATGTCACCATCACAAGCCCGCGTTATAATGCCGGCAGCGGCGTTCTCACGCTTCCCGCTTCGACCGACAAGGTGACGCTGACCCTGGAGACAACGGAGGACGGAGACGCCGTTGATGGAGTCGCCACGCTTACGCTTGCCGCACGTTCGGCCGACCCCCTTCCGTCCAGCCACAAA
>JAPOUU010000057.1 GCA_026708505.1 Hyphomicrobiales bacterium
GGATAAGATTCGGTTCATAATCTTCACCAGCAACAGGGAGAAGCCCGATGAACATAAATCTTACCCCCCCCCCCCCCCCCCGACTTTTAGCTAACGCCTTCGCGCCGGACTTGCGTTCCTTGAGTTCGCAGTCGGCAAACCTTCTTCGCATAACCGTAATCGCATTTTCGCTAACTTTGCTCGTTGCTTGCGGTGGAGGCGGTGGCGGAACTGCGGCCGCTCCTGCTACTCCTACTCCAATGACAATGATGCCGGGAACAGGTGATTCAATGAATCCGCCTCCTGATCTTGAACCTCTGCCAGGTTTCAGTGCAACGCAGGGATTAGGCACTCTACAAAGCAGATTCAGTGGAACTGCACCAACAATTACAGATGAGACACAAATCATATCTGGAGTTCAAACGGTAGCAACTACAGCCGACACGATAACAATGCAAGATATTGTTGTGCCTGGTTTAGCAGGTGTTACAGGAACGCCAATAACTCCCGACTGCTCTGCTAACACATCTTGTACGGCAAGCATCCCTAATGTTGGAACGGCTACATTTTCCCTTGCCGACATAGAAGACCTTTCTCTCATTGATGATACAAACCTCGAGAAATTCAATTCCGAAACACGGGCGGTTATGGATGTTAACGGAGTAAAAGTAATTGAGAGTCGTTCTGCCGGACGGGATGATGACGACACAAGGCTCGCGTTTCAGACCTATGCCGGTTGGCTTGATGAGAGCGTATTCGGGATGAAAAGAATAGAAATAACCGAAGGTAGCGATACAGCCGTTTACTTCGCTTCTTATAGTTTCGGTAAAGCCAGCGGCTCAAATCCCACAGGGCAAGGCACAATGACATGGAATGGTGTTGCAGTCGGGATAAAAAGGACTGATAGCAATCATTTTCTCTTTCAAGGTACGGCAACCATTGATATTGATGACCTTAACACCCCGGATGTCGATGTATCTATTAGTACAATAGAGCTCCCAGGTAGTGTTCATGATAATATATCTTGGGATAATCTTTCTCTAACTAATGGAGTTTTCAGTGACACTAATGGATTCAGATATATCCAAGGATCTTTTTATGGTGACAATCAAGAAGGAGTTGGAGGGATTTTTCGAGATACGAATTTATATGGATCCTTCGGAGCAACACGGTAATAAACATAGCGGGCGGGAAGGTGGGAAACTTACTCTACGCCTACCTTCCCGCTTGTTCCCTTATTGACCCTCCATAAACGAATCGGTGAGAATACAGTTAGCCCCCCATTCGCGGTGGGGGGCTTGGGAGGGGCAATATAACGGTTACTAAGGACGACAGCCCTATAGATGCATCTATGGGATTTATTTGGACTTTAAAAAGTCCGTTGGCAGTCTTAACCCCGTGTGCGTCCTTCCGTTTAATATTTAGACGTAATTTCTAAATAAAAATATGAGAACCCCTAAAGAAATCCTGGAAGCAGGCCGCAAGGTATTAGAAGCCCATAGAAGCGGAAGAAGCCCGTCCAGGTCGTCAAGCAGAGCGGACCCGAGGAAGCCCCTGATACGATATTGCGGTGTAATGGGGCTGCTCCCAATACGAGTAACGAGGTCTCAAACTAATACTATATCTTGATCATGGGAAATGGAGGGTTTTTGAGGATTTGTGGAGTCAACGATATAATCCCCAAAAATATCGGCAGGCTTTATTCAATGCCAATGTAAATGCTCCCGAAATTCACGAACCGCATACCATGCAAGTAATATGACCGTTAGGTCATTCGTACACGTTTACTTCTCGGTTAAATTGATTTGATAGGTAAAAAATAACCCCTATCGAATTAATATTCGATAGGGGTTAAATCCCGGGAGGGAAACCGGGTTATTGTTCGGTTGCACCCGCGGCCGAAGTGGAACCTTCCTCGCCTGAATCGGCAACGTCTTCAATGTCGTTTAACTCATCAATCTCATTATTCGAAAGGTACTGTTCGCAATCCGTTGTACCTTCCATTATCGCGCCGGTTTCCTGATTAACACATCCTGTGCCGACTGAAGGCGGAAAAAAGAAGTCGTGCACTTTCTTGTCGCTTTCCTCGCTGGCATAAGAGGGTGTTGCATTGAACGCAAAAACCATCACGGCAATTGCGAAAATAGTTGTCGGTATCGTTTTCATGTCTCTACTCCTTGTTGGTATGGTTGTTATTGTTCGTTTACGCCTGCCGCCGAGGTGGAACCTTCCTCGCCTGAATCGGCAACGTCTTCAATGTCGTTTAACTCGTCAATCTCATTATTCGAAAGGTACTGTTCGCAATCCGTTGTACCTTCCATTATCTGTCCGGTCTCCTGATCAACGCATCCTGTGCCGATTGAAGGCGGATGATAGAAGAGATCTCTTGCTACTTTGCCCATTTTCTCATTGGCATAAGAGGGTGTTGCATTGAATGCAAAAACCATCACGGCAATTGCGAAAATAGCTGCCAGTATCGTTTTCATGTCCCTACTCCTCGTTGGCACGGTTGTTATTGGTGGTTATTGTTCGTCTGTGCCTGCCGCCGAAGTGGAACCTTCCTCGCCTGAATCGGCAACATCGGTTTCACCTCCTGCTTGATCGGGGTCGCGCACATCCTTCAATGCCGCCTTCCTGCACTGCGGCTTCTCTCTTTTCTCGTCCGTGCACCCAAACAACACATCGCCCGCATCGTTTGCGTGAGAAGGTGTTGCATTGAACGCAAAAACCATCATGGCAAATGCAAAAGTTGTTACTATCGCTTTCATTGTTTTTCTCCTTATTGGTTGGTTGTTATTGGTGTTTATTGCTGGTCGTCTGCGCCTGCCGCCGAGGTGGAACCTTCCTCGCCCGAATCGGCAACCTCTCTTTCATTGTCCGCCTGGTCGGGGTCTTGAAGTTCGTCCATCTCCGCAACTCTTTGTCCGGTGGATTTTTCAATATGTCTCTTACACGCATCCTTATTACCCCATAGACACTTTTCTTGATCGCTTGCCTGCACCGGGGTTGCATTGAACGCAAAAGCCATCAAGGCAAATGCAAAAGTTGTTACTACCGTTTTCATTGTTTTTCTCCTTCTTGGTTGCGGTGGTTATTGCTGGTCGTCTGCGCCTGCCGCCGAGGAGGAGCCTTCCTCGCCCGAATCGGCAACGTTTCTTCCGCCAAATCCATCAAGGGATTCGGCATCGTCAATTTGCATCATGCAATTACCGTGCTTCTTACAGTAATTAATAACACCGGCAATTTGCTGATTAAGTTCATCATCGCTAAGACTTGCAAGCTCTCCTTCGTTCTCTTCAGAACTCCACCAGTCGTTATTACAAATCTCGGCATCAGGGTAGCTAAGGCAAAAATTTGCACCAAAGTAGGCTACCGCTTCTTCCTTGTCTCCCCGATCAGCGCCTTCTATTTCGGCGTCCAATTCCCCCGGATTGTTCTCGGCCAATTTAAGGAATATATCCATGGCCTTTATGAAATCGCCGGCGTTGTCGAAATCTTCTTTCGCGTCGTTTGCCGTTGCAGGATTTACGTTAAACGCAAAAACCATCAAGGCAAGTGCGAAGAGTGCTGTCCGCATCGTTTTCATTGTTTTTCTCCTTCTTGGTTATGATTGTTATTGCTGGTCGGTTGTTGAGGTTGCCGAAGTTGCCGAAGTGGAACCTTCCTCGCCCGAATCGGCAACGTCTCTTTCACCGTCCGTCTGGTCGGGGGAGTTGACATCGTCAATCTCGGAATACTTGCACCGCTCGGCCGGCCTTTTTAAAACGTTCTCGCAGTACTTATCCTTAATTGCGTCAAAAACAGGGTCGTCCTTCGCAGAAGCATCCGTGTTGAACGCCAGAACCATCACAGCGATTGCGAAAGTTGTTATCAGTATTGTTTTCATTGTTCTACTTCTCGTTAGTTGCGGTGGTTATTGGTGTTTATTGTTCGTCTGCGCCTGCCGCCGAGGAGGAACCTTCCTCGCCTGAATCGGCGACGTCTCTTTCACCGTCCGTCTGGTCGGGATCTTGAACTTCATCCACCTGGGCGGTATGACAAGTGCCCATGGCTTTTTGCAAGTGAGTGCAGCCGTGTTCATCTCCCGCGTAAGAGGGCGTTGCATTAAACGCAAAAACCATCAGGGCAATTGCGAAGATTGTTGTCCACATCGTTTTCATTGTTTTTCTCCTTCTTGGTTGGTTGTTATTGTTCGTTTGCGTCTGCCGCCGAAGCGGAGTCTTCATCGCCGGAATCGACAACGTCTTTTTCATTATATGGTTGATCGGGGGTCTTTCCGTCAGGGTCTTGCAATTCTTCAAACTGCGCCTCAAGACGTCCTGCCTCCTCACACTCAATATCGTCCAATCCTTCAAAATTACATTTTATCGAATGCCCAATGTTGCGAAACCCTTTATTTATCTCTTCATTCGCTAGGGCAGGGCTCGCGCTGAACGCAAACACCGTCGCGGCGATCAAGAAAGTCGTTGTCGTTGTCGGTATCAGTTTCATTGTTCTACTTCTCGTTGGTTGCGGTGGTTATTGGTGTTTATTGTTCGTCTGCGCCTGCCGCCGAGGAGGAACCTTCCTCGCCCGAATCGGCAACGTCTCTTTCACTGCCTTCGTCTTTTTGGCCGGGGTCTTCGAGTTCGTCGACTTTCTCAACCACGAGACCGCAGTTCGGCCCCCAAATATTCCAGCCTTCACAATCACCGGAAGCTTTTGCGAAAGCAGGAGGGGCCATAAACACGCCCAGCGCAAATATTGCCATTGTTAGTGTCGTCGTATTCTTCATTGTTTCTACTCCTCGTAGTGATTCGATTTATAGGTATTCATGAGCGTATCACAAATTTGTGATATGCCAATAGATTATGAAAAAATTGCAGGGAAGGGACGGGCTGATTAGAAATTAATCCAATGATTTCAAGACCTTATGGAAAATTCAGTCGAATCGGTTTCCGGGTCAATCTCTGCCCGGTTTCCAATGAAATCGATTCTCATGTCCGCAAATCGAAACGAAGGCGCCGGTGCGAATCCCGGCAAGGGAGCCGCCGTCGCGAGAGCAACTTTTGCGGCGCGCCCCGGTGCCGGGCCTTCCGGCACAATCACGTCATGAGGCGCCTGCTTCGAATAACCCCCGCAAAACTCCGTCGCAACGGAGGCATTCTCGCGGTGCAACATTATGTTGTCGCCATCCTTTTGTTCATCTCCCGCCACTTCGCCGTAATGCGCTTGAAATCCTCCTGGACCCCCAATATCGACGGCGCCAGCACCAGGACCAGAACCGTTCCCACTCCCACGCCCCACGCCAAAGTTATTGCCATGGGGATCAGGAACTGGGCCTGCAGGCTCGTCTCGAAAAGCAGCGGAAGCAATCCAAAGATTGTTGTCAGCGATGTAAGGATGACGGCACGCAGCCTGTCCTTGATGCCCTGTATGACCGCCGCGCGGGTTTCCTGGCCCGCGGCTATCAGGCTGTCGATGTGCGTTATCAGGATGATTGAGTCGTTGACCAATATCCCCGCCAGACCCATCAACGCCATCAACGAAAGCACGGAGAGGTCGTATCCCATCATCCAGTGGCCCAGAACGGCGCCGACCAGTCCGAACGGGATGATCGCCATCACGACCACCGGTCGCGTGTAACTTTTGGATACCCACGCCAAAATGATGTAAATCATTGCCGCGGCGAGTGCTCCGCCGAGACTGAAATCGCTGGCGGTTTCCTGTTGCTCGGCGGCGCGTCCGCCGAAGTTGTAGTTGACTCCGTAAGTGTCGGAGATTTCGGGCAGGTCTTTTTCCTCCAGTTGTTCAATAATCTGGTTGCCCCCGGTAACCTCGGGGTTCACCGATGCCGTCACCGAGATGGAACGCTCGCCGTCGCGACGTATGATTTGTGCAAGTCCCGACTTCTCGCGCAAAGAGACAACTTCGTCCAGAAGCACGCGTTCGCCTCCCGGAGATGTAAGATACAATCGCCGCAAGTCGAATGTTTCGCTATCATTGCGCGGGAGCGACACTCGAATGGTGATTTCCTCGTCCCCTCGAGGGAACCGTTTGGCGATAATGCCATCGAAAGCGTTACGCAGTTGCTGCCCGACATTTTCCGTAGTGAAGCCGAGGGCTGTTCCGCGAGGCGTGAGTTCAAGGAGCAGTTCCCGTTTGCCGTAGGGAAGATCGTCTTCGATGCCGTAGACGCCGTTGAAGCTTGCGAGTCGCTTGCGCAGTTCGACGGCTGCGCTCTTGAGTTGTTCTGCGGACCCGTCAACGAATCGGATGTCAATGTCGCGTCCGGGAGGGCCTCCTCGAAGCTCCAGCACCGAGATGCTTTCCACGCCGGGAACGTCCGGCATGGATGCACGCCAGGCTTCCACCAACGGCGTCGTGCGGACGCTTCGGACTTCGCTCGGCGTCAATTCGACGAACATCTCGCCGCGGTTTGCACCGCCTACGCCTGCGGCGCTGCCGGCCGAAAGCAGGGCAAGCCGGATTGGCGTGGGTTCCCCTTCGGCGAGCGAGAAGGCCACCTTCTCAAGGGCATCCTCGACTTGCCAGAGCACCTGGAGCGTTTCCTCGCGCGAGCTTCCCTGTTCGAGTACAACGTTCGCTTGAATGACTTCCGATTCCGGCGAGGGGAAAAAATTAAACCCTACCCGTCCGCTCATAAACAGTCCCAAGCATAACAGCAAGCTTCCCAATGCGAATGCTATCGTTGTGTAACGCCAGTCGTAACAAAACGCGCTGAAAGGACCGAAAAAGTCATCGCGCAAACGGTTAAAGCCCGCATTGAATTTTTGCCGCCACCGGCTTGGCGAGGCTTGCCGGCTATGGGCCAGATGGTTGGGGAGTATCAAAAAACATTCCCCCATGCTTGAAATCAATGCGGCGATGACTACGAGCGGAATTGCCGACATGATCTGTCCGATAACATCGCCAATCAAAAATATAGGCGCAAATGCGGCAATGGTCGTGAGGATGCTCGCGGTGACGGGCCCGCTCATCCGCGTGACCCCGTTTTCAGCCGCAATGACGGCGGATTCACCTGCTTCCTCGCGTGCGACAATATGCTCGCCGACAACAATGGCGTCATCGACGATGATTCCGATTGTCATTATCAGCGCAAACAGCGAGACCATATTGATGCTCTGCCCGCTCCAATACATGACGGCGAAGGTCGCAAACAACGTTATCGGAATCCCCGCCGCAACCCAGAAGGTCGCACGAAAATCGAGGAACAAAAACAGCACCAGCAGCACGAGCAACAGCCCGCCGACGCCGTTCTCAACGAGTAATTGTATGCGTCCGATCAGGAAATCGGTGGATGTATCGTACTTTTCCACCCGTAAAGAAGAGGGCAGCTCCGCGAAGATATCCTCAAGGGCGGCGTTGACCAGGCCGGTGACGACAAGCGAGTCTGCGGATGCGGCCCTTTGTATATCCAGCGTAATGGCGGGAGTTCTATGCCGGTAAAGCTGCTCATCCTCGCGTCCGAAATCCTCGGTGACCCTTGCCATGTCGCGCAGCAGCAACTTCTCGCCGCTTTCGGGCGCGCGAATTTCCAGCCTGGCGATGCTGTCGGCATCGGTGACCAGGCCGCTCGAGCGGAGCTGCCGCTCGAAGTGGCCTTCCAGGACTCCGGCGGGCAGGTCTTGATTGAGCGAGCGAATCCGTTGCGCGATGTCGTCGAGGGTTAAATCCAGGCGGTAGAGTTCTTGTTGGGGAACTTCAACGAGGATTTCTTGCGAGCGCATGCCTCGTATGTTGACTTGGTCAACCCCCACCGCGAGCAATCGTTCCCGGATGTCTTTCGCGTATCTGCGCAGGGCTGTCTCGCTGAAGGGTCCCGAGATCGCCAGGCTCATCACCGTCTCGTAAATCTGGGCGCGGCCGACGACGGGACGCTCGGCATCCCGCGGGAGGGTGCCGATGCGCGAGACGCTCGACTCGACTTCCGAAAGCGCTTCGGTCATGTTTGTGCCGGGTTCAAAATGGAGGCTCACCGATCCGTAACCTTCCCGTGCGGACGAAGACACCTCTTTGACGCCGTTGATGAATCGCACTTCCGGCTCAACGACATCAATGATATTTGCCTCAACATCTTCGGCGGATGCTCCGGACCATACGATGGAAATCCAAATGACGGGAACATTGGCCTCCGGCAGGAACTGCCGGTTCAGTTGTGCAAGCGAAAACGTTCCCAGCGCAACCAATATGACCATAAACAAATTCGCGGCGTTGGCATGACGCACGAAGAACCGGAGCAACGGATTTGGCGTGACAGAAACGATCATTACGGTATTATACGCACTTTTACGCCCTCGCCCGCTTGTAGCAGTCGTGATGTCAGAATTGCGTCGCCGCCGGCGAGATTGCCGCGCAACAACACGAAAGACCCGTCCGCCCCGACGACATCAACCTTGCGCCCGCTCAGGCGCTCATCGGCGACCACATAAACGGTATCGTCTTCGTAAAGGGCGCTTTGCGGCACCCGCACA
>JAPOUU010000010.1 GCA_026708505.1 Hyphomicrobiales bacterium
CGACGTACACGGTTTTGCAGACCGCTACATAACCACTCTGTCATCGGGCCCTGTTGTTGAAAGGGGTAGGCAAGGTCTATGATGGTGCAAGAGCATCAAATAAGCAAGAGGTAAGAGGATGGTCGAGATGAATTTTGGGGAGGCGCGTTATCACATGGCGGAATGCCAGATACGCCCGGATCGCGTTCGAGACGAGCGCATCTTGGGGGCGCTGGCCTCGATAGCGCGCGAACGTTTTGTTCCCGAAGCAATGCGCGGGTGCGCCTATGCGGACATGGAAATTTCTTTGGCATCGGAGGCAACGGGCGTTCGGCGCGTGTTGCTGTCACCGAGAGTTTTGGCGCGGTTGGCAGATATCGCCGATATTGAGTCGACGCACACGGTTTTGGATGTGGGCTGCGGCAGCGGTTACTCGAGCGCTGTATTGGGGAGAAGCGCACAGTTGGTCGTTGCGCTCGAAGAGGACGCAACGCTTGCTACGTGGGCGGAGAAGCTATTGCTCGAAGAAGAATGTGAGAATGTCTCCGTTGTGTCCGGAACTTTGTGCGAGGGTTATTCGAAGCAGGCGCCTTATGACGTGATTGTGCTGGAAGGTTCGGTGTCGAGTGCGCCGCAAAAGTTGCTTTCGCAGTTGTCGCAAGGGGGACGACTGGTTTGCGTGTTGGGTGAAAACGCGCAAGGCCGTGGCGGCTATTTCCTGCGGCAAGGTGACAGTTTTGCGTGGTTTGATTGTTTTGACGCGGCGGCGACTCCCTTGCCGGGATTCACTCCGGCGCCTTCGTTTCGGTTTGCAACATGAGAATCGGTTTTATTTTATCGGGAATGCTGGTTGCGCCACTGTTTGCGGCGCCGTTGTTAATTGATGCCGCACGTGCGCAAACATTGGAGGAGGCTTTGGTTTTGGGGTATCTCTCCAATCCGACGCTGCTGAGCGAGCGAGCGCGTTTGCGCGCAACCGATGAAGGTGCCGCGCAGGCATCAACGGGATGGCGGCCGAATCTCTCGTTGGATGGCTCTTATAGATACAGAGAAACACGCAGTGAGCCGAAAAACGGCGAAGTCTTGAAGGGAGACCAGCGTCCGCTTGAAGGCGGGTTAAGCTTCAGCCAGAATATTTTCCAAGGAGGGCAGACATTGAACAATGTGTTGCGGGCCGAGCAGCAAAGTGCCGCGGGGCGCGCTCGTTTGGACGGCGTTGAGCAACGTGTTTTTCTGGAAATCATAACTGCTTATTTTAATGTGGTGACGGCGCGTGATGTTGTTGAGTTGGGAAACAGTCGTGTTCGGTTGTTGAGACGCCAACTGCGCGCCGCCGAGGATCGCTTCGATGTCGGCGAGATAACGCGCACCGATGTGGCCCAGGCGCAAGCAAGGCTGGCGCGTTCACGCTCGGATTTGAGTCAAAACGAGTACGAACTTGTTAATGCCGAGGTGGAATATACCCGTGTGGTCGGGCAACCTCCCGATGTTTTAGAGCGTGCGCCGGTGCTGCCGGAATTGCCGGCGACGCAAGAGGAGTCGCTGGCGCTGGCGTTGGATCACTCGCCGGAACTGCGTGCGGCAAAATCAGCCGCGAGGGCGGCGGGTTACGGCGTCTCGGCGGCGAAGGGAGCATTTTCACCCTCTCTCGATATTAGCGGGCAATACCAGTACAGCCAGCCGGACGATGCGCTCTTAGACCGTTTGGATGTGATTTCGGTGATGGCGCGGGTAACCATGCCTTTGTATCAAGGAGGGTCCATCTCTTCGCGGGTTCGCGAGGCATTGGCGGGGGAGTCTGCGGCGCGAATGGATGTGGTTGCGAGCGGCCGAAAGCTTCACGCCGATGTTCGCGATGCATGGGAGGGATTGCGCTCGGTTCGCGCGCGCATTAAGGCGGACGAAACACAAGTCACCGCAAACGAGATAGCCTTCGATGGCATAGAACGCGAAACACAGGCGGGTTTGCGTACGGTTCTTGATGTTCTCGATGCGGAGCAGGAATTGTTCGATTCGCGCGTCTCCTTGACCCGCACCCGCCGCGACGAGTTCATAGCCGCTTACCGGCTGCTCCAAGTGCTCGGTCGCATGGGAGCGGAGGATTTGGGCCTGCAAGGGGTGGATTTTTACAATGCGGAGAGACATTATCAGGAGACTCGGGGGCGTTGGTTCGGCTATGCCGGAGACGACGAATAGGAGCATTTGACCATGGAAGACAAGAATCCGAGCATGCAGGAAATATTGTCCTCGATTCGCCGTATTATCGCCGAGGACAACGATGATTTTGGCGCAGGCACGCAACGGGAGACACGTGCGGAGGAGTCGCGTGAATCGCATGAGTCCGGCGGTGACGGCTTGCTGTCGGAAAGAGCCGAAGGCGAGGCCTCCGAGTCGTTCGGCAGGTTGCGAGAGAGCATTGTAGCGCCGCATGGCGACGAAATCGGGCTGAACTCCCTGGTCGGTGATTTGGTTCGGCCTCTGTTGCGCGAGTGGCTGGATGCCCATTTACCGGAAATAATTGAGCGGCTGGTTCGCGAAGAAATTCGTCGTTTGGCCGGGCGTGGCAGGGGCGGTTGATGATGCAGGCGACGAGGTTCTCGTCGATTTAATTCCATGGAGAAGCATTTTGACCATCGGGCAGTGGAGCCCCGCGTCTATCAGGCGTGGGAAGACTCCGGCGTTTTTCGTGCGGGCGTTCACGTTGAAGGCGGAGAGGGCAAGCCTTTCTGCATTGTTTTGCCGCCGCCGAATGTTACCGGCAGTTTGCATATCGGACATGCCCTGAATGTTACGCTCCAGGACATATTAACTCGCTGGAAGCGCATGAGCGGTTACGATGTCCTTTGGCAGCCGGGCATTGATCACGCCGGCATTGCAACGCAGATGTTGGTTGAGCGCCGCCTCGAGAAAGAGGAGGGGTTGTCACGCCGCGACTTGGGGCGCGATGCTTTCGTTGAGCGCGTCTGGCAATGGAAGGCGGAGTCGGGTGACAAGATACGCACGCAAATGCGCTCGCTGGGCGCGTCCTGCGACTGGGAGCGATCCCGCTTCACCATGGACGAGGGTTTAAGCGCGGCGGTATTGAAGACATTCGTGGAACTCTATCGGGCGGGTTTGATTTACAAGGATAAGCGTTTGGTGAATTGGGATCCGGTGTTGCGCACGGCAATATCGGACCTGGAGGTTGTCGCAACGCCGCAGAAGAAGATGTCGCTGTGGCATGTCAACTACCCCCTTGAGGATGACACCGGGCACATCACGATAGCGACGACGCGTCCGGAGACGATGTTTGCGGACACGGCGATAGCGGTTCATCCGGAGGATGCGCGTTACACGAACCTCGTCGGACGCTATGCGCTCCTGCCGCTCCTCGGACGCCGCCTGCCGATCATTGCAGATGACTATGTCGATCCCGAGCAGGGTTCCGGCGCGCTGAAGGTGACGCCGGGGCATGATTTTAACGACTTCGAGATAGGGCGCCGTCATGATTTGGAACTGGTGAATATTTTTGACGAGGTTGCGTGTTTGAACGATATCGCGCCGGAGGAGTATCGGGGGCTGGACCGTTATGTCGCACGCGAGAAATTGGTTGCGGAGCTGCAAACACTCGGTTTGATTGCCGAAGTCGAAGAGCGCGAAGGTGTTATCCCCCATGGCGACCGTTCCGGCAGCGTCGTGGAGCCGTATCTGACGGATCAGTGGTATGCGGACGCGGGAAAGCTGGCGGTGGAGGCAAAACGCGTGGTGCGCGAGGGCGAGGCTTCCTTCGTTCCGAAGGTCTGGGAGAAGACCTATTTTGACTGGATGGACAGGATAGAGCCGTGGTGTATTTCGCGGCAATTGTGGTGGGGTCATCGTATACCCGCATGGTACGGCACGGACGGCGAGATTTTTGTCGCGCATGACGAGGATGAGGCGACGGCTTTGGCGCGCGAGCATTATGGCGACGCCTTTGATGGCAAACTGCATCGTGACGAGGATGTTTTGGACACATGGTTTTCGTCGGCTTTGTGGCCGTTTTCGACGCTGGGCTGGCCCGACGAGACGGATGAGTTGAAGCGTTATTATCCGACCGCTGTTTTGGTTACGAGTTTTGACATCATCTTCTTTTGGGTTGCTCGAATGCTGATGTTCGGGATGCATTTTCAAAAACGGATACCCTTCCATGAAATTTATATTCACGCGCTTGTGCGTGACGAGCGCGGACAGAAGATGTCCAAGTCGAAGGGTAACGTCATCGACCCGCTGGATGCGATTGAAAATTATGGCGCCGACGCTTTGCGCTTTACGCTTGCCTCGTTGGCGACCCAGGGCAGGGACATCAAATTATCCGAAGCCCGCATCAAGGGATACCGGAACTTTTCAACAAAGATATGGAATGCAACCCGTTTTTGCGAAATGAACGAATGCCGTGAAGTCGAAGGCTTTGACCCCGCCTCGGTGCAGAAGGGTCTCAACCGCTGGGCGGTCGGAGAGATGGTTTCGCTTTCCGAAAGAGTCGAAAAAAACCTGCGGGAATACCGCTTTAGCACCGCCGCGGAGGAATTGTATGAATTTTTCTGGCATCAGTTTTGCGACTGGTATCTGGAGTTTGCCAAGAAAGAATTCCAGGGAGAGGCCGCCGGCGAGACCCGCGCTTGCATCGCTTGGGTGTTGAAACAATTGCTCTTATTGCTGCACCCTTTTATGCCGTATTTGACGGAAGAGATTCATGCGCACAGGGGCGGAAAGACTTTGTTGGCCGCAAGTCCGTTCCCTCGTTTGCCTTCTTCCCTGCGCGACGAGGCAAGTTGCGCGCAGATGGGGTGGTTGTTCGGGATAGTTGAAAAAATTCGTTCGATTCGAGGCTGGTTCAACGTGCCGGCGTCGGCGCGGGTTCCCGCGGTTTTTAGCATGGATCCGAAAATACAGCCGGACTTGCAGGAGAAATACAGTTCCGCGTTCGGCGAGTATTGTGACACGATTGAGCACTTGTGCCGTGTGGAATTTTCGGAAGGCGACAGGGCGCAGGACGGGAATGTAATAGGATGGCTCTTGCAAAGCGGGGGAGACGTTATGCTTGGGCAAACGAGGATGTCCCTGTTTCTAGGGGGCATTGTGGATATGAAGAAGGAAACGCATCGATTGCACGCTGTTCGGGAAAAGAAGGAAAAAAATATTGAACAGCTTAAAAAGAAGATGGCGAACAAAGAATTCAAAGACCGTGCACCGGAAGATGTCAGAGAGGAAACCCGCCGGCGGCTGGACGGTTTGGAACAGGAACACAGCGAACTGGAGGAAGTTTTAAAAAGCTTCCGTTTGTAGGCATTGTCCGAAAAATTTTAATCTCCCGTTCTTCGTCCCCCTGCTTGTTAAGCGGAGCTTGACGGTTTTTGCCTTCATCGGGCGTTAGGGAATCAGCAACGCCGCTCCCAATCCCAAAAATATGAAAAATCCCATGCAATCGGTTATGAATGTCAGCACCACGCTTGACCCCAGCGCCGGGTCCCTTCCCATTGCGTCCATCGATAACGGAACTATCACCCCGGCCAGCGCCGCAACTCCAAGGTTGAGCGTGATAGCCGACATCATCACAACCCCGAGTCCGATATCATGATAGATGGCCACAAGCGCGCCTCCCATCACTCCGCCCCACAACAATCCGTTGATTAGCGCAATGGAGAGTTCCTTGCCCGCAAGGTAAACAAGGTTGGAGGGCGTGATGCCGCCCATGGCCAAGCCGCGAATGACAAGGGCAACGGTTTGATTGCCGGTATTGCCTGCAATGCTTGCAACAATCGGCATCAGCGTTGCCAGCACGACCATTGCCTGGATGGTGTTCTCAAAAATGCCGATGACGCGCGAGGCAACAAACGCGGTGAGCAAGTTAAGACTCAGCCAAAGCCAGCGGCGCCGAGCGCTTTCCCAGATACGTCCGAAGAGGTCTTCGTCGCTGCGCAAACCTTCGCGAAAGAAGGCGTTTTCTTCGCTCGCCTCGCGCAATGCGTCCACAACCTCTTTGACCGCCATGCGCCCGACCAGCTTGCCTTCGCGATTGATGACCGGCGCACAGACAAGCTCGTCGCGTTCAAACAGGGCGGATGCGTCTTCAAGAGTCTCTCGCGCACGCAGGCGGGGCGGATCCTTGTCCATCAACTCGGTGACGGGAGTGTCGGGCGTTGCAACCAGCAAGTCGTTCATGTGCACGACGCCAATGAGCGCGCCTTGCGTATCGGTAACAAACAATTGGTCGGTTTGTTCGGGGAAACTCGAACGTTTGCGAATGTTTTCGAGAGCGTCATTGACGGTCGTGCCTTCCGGGCTGACGAGCATGTCCGAATGCATCACGCGGCCGACGCTGCCTTCGTTGTACGCAATTGCGACTTTGAATTGTTTGCGTTCTCCTGCCGAGAGTTTGGTGATGAGGCCTTCCTGGATGTTGTTGGGGAAGAGATCAAGGGCTTCGCTCATCTGCTCGATGTCCATTGAGGACCCGATTCGGTCGAGTCTCCCGTCCGGCGTTTTTTTCACCAGGTCGGCGGCGATGAGTTCGGGAATATCGTTGAGGACTTGGGCGGCGAGCTTGTCGTTGATTCGCGTCCATATCTCCATGCGTTGCGCCGCGGGAGTGGTCTCGATCAGGTGGGTGATTTCGGCGCCTTCCAGCATGGCAAGCGTTGAATTCAACGCGCCGACGTCGATATCGTCGGCCTCAAGCAAAAGGCGCGCGGGCCCAAGGCGTGCGCGCAACAAAGCTTCAGACGTTGGCGCTTTTTCCATGTTCTTCCCAGGACTCTCGCGAAAAAAGGGTTGTCTTCGTGCTAGTATGCAACAGAGGCGGGCAAAATGCAAGACGCTTCGGTTTTAATGGCGAGTGCCGCGTGTGAGCGAGGCGTTTATGTGATGGTCGATTCGAATAATTTTGCTGCTTCCCCGGGCAAACCGGCGACATGGCGCACCGCGACCGCGCTAATTGCCTCGATAACCGCATCGGGCGCAAGCATCGGGATGATTATTCCGTTGCTGGCGGTTTCCATGGAGCGCATGGATATTTCCAGCACCGTCATCGGTTTGAATTCCGCCATGCCGCCGCTTGCGTCGTTGCTGGTGACGCCCTTCATTCCGCGCTTGCTGCCTTTGATACCGGCGCGATTGTTTCTGCCGGGGTGCCTGTGTTTATCGATTTGCTGCGTGTTGTCCTACGGACTCTTCCAGAATGTTTGGTTTTGGTTTCCGTTGCGCTTTCTAAACGGTGTCGCCATCGGCGGTTTGTTCGTTGTCTCGGAGGTGTGGCTCAATGTCATCGCCGAAGAACGGTGGCGCGGCAGATTGATAGGAGTCTATGCGAGTTTTTTCGCTCTCGGTTTTGCAATCGGGCCTGTCTTGTTTCGCTTCACCGGACTGGATGGCTTTCTCCCCTATCTGGCAATTTGCGGAGTCTTGTCTTTGGCGTTTCCGCCGTTGCTGCTGATACCGCGCGAAACCCCCGACGAACTGCAGGCACGTCCGACCATGGCAATGTTCCGCCTGTTGTATATCGCGCCCGCCGCATTGATGGCGGTATTTGTGTTCGGTCTGCTGGAAGCGGAGATGTTAACGCTGCTTTCGATATATGCGTTGCGGATGGGCCTTGATGAATACACAAGCATCTTGACGATAACGGTGTTCGCCGCCGGCAATGTACTCTGGCCTATGCCGATAGGCATGTTAGCGGACATGATCGACAGGCGGGTGGTGTTATTGCTGTGCGCGTTGGCAGGACTGGCGAGCGCGGTGATGCTGCCGTTTATCATCACCACTCCGGGGATTTTCTTTCCGATTCTGTTTTTGTTCGGCGGGATAGTTTCGGGACTCTACACCGTCGGGCTGACGCTCGTCGGGCAGCATTTCCGCGGCGCAAACATCACGGCGGCAAATGCGCTGTTTTTAATCCTCTATAGCCTCGGGTCATTGTCGGGCCCGATAGTCGGAGGCATTTCCATGGATATTTGGGACCCGCACGGGCTGGCGGTCTCAATGATCGTGATTTCGGGGGTATATGCGCTTTTCCTCGCATGGCGAATGCTGTCCCGCCGATAGGGCTTGCCGTTCGGGCTTGCTACTGCTAGGATACCCCCTGGATATCTCAAACAGAGGGCAGACCTATGGCAAAGCCAGCGACCATCAAAATCAAACTCGAGAGCAGTGCGGGCACGGGTTACTTTTACGTTACGAAAAAGAACTCGCGCACCATGACCGAGAAGATGACTGTGCGCAAATATGACCCCGTTGCGCGCAAACACGTCGAATTCAAAGAGGGTAAGATCAAATAGCACCCGTCCGGGGCGATAAGAGCAATGGGGAGAGGTGGCCGAGTGGTCGAAGGCGCTCCCCTGCTAAGGGAGTAACGGTTTACGCCGTTCGTGGGTTCGAATCCCACCCTCTCCGCCA
>JAPOUU010000118.1 GCA_026708505.1 Hyphomicrobiales bacterium
GCAAATGCTTTTTTGTCTTCGGCGGAAGACTGCGCCAACTCGCGCATCAACGAAATAAACGAATCCAGGCTCGCCTTTGATTCGCTCTCGGTCGGCTCAATCAGCATCGCGCCGGGAACAACCAGCGGAAAATACATCGTCATCGGATGAACGCCGCGGTCGATCATTGCCTTCGCAAAGTCCAAGGTCGAAACCCCGTCCGCCTGCAAAGTTCCGTCACCGAACAAAACCTCGTGCATGCAAATCCGGTCAAACGCAACGTCCAGGACGTCCTGCAAGCAAGCGCGCACATAGTTCGCGTTCAAAACCGCGTCTCCGCTCGCTTGGCGCAAACCGTCCCCGCCGTGGCTCAGTATGTATGTCAGCGCACGCGTGAACATCCCCATTTGCCCGTGAAACGCTCCCAGGCGTCCAAACGGCGAAGCGCCGTGCTCTTGTGCGTCTGCTTGCGTTTCAATCAGGTGCAGACCGTCCTTTGTCGACAGCACGCAGGGCAGGGGCGCAAACGGAGCCAATCGCTCCGACAAGGCCACGGGTCCCGCGCCCGGTCCGCCGCCGCCGTGAGGCGTTGAGAAGGTCTTGTGCAGGTTGATGTGCATCGCATCCACACCGAGATCTCCCGGGCGAACGCGCCCGAGAATGGCGTTGAAGTTTGCGCCGTCACAATAAAGATATCCGCCGACATCGTGAATCGCATCCGCAATCTCAATCATCTGCGTTTCAAACAAACCGCATGTGTTCGGATTGGTAATCATGATCGCGGCAACGGACGAGTCCATTTTCGAGCGCAACTCGTCAATGTCAATCTCGCCTTGTGAATTCGCACGAACCGGATCAACTTCAAAACCCAGCATCGCGGCCGTTGCCGGATTTGTTCCATGCGCCGACTCCGGTGCCAATATGCGCTTGCGTTCGGCCGCTTCGCCGCCACGGGCTTCCAGCGCGCTGCGGATGGCCATCATCCCGCACAGCTCGCCATGCGCGCCCGCACGGGGCGTCATCGCGATAGCGGGCATGCCCGTCAACAGGCGCAGTTTCTCGCTCAGGGCTTCCATCAGACGCAAAGCGCCCGGAACGCTCGAGACGGGCTGCAACGGATGGATGTCGGCAAAACCCGGCAGCCGCGCCATCTTTTCATTTAGGCGCGGATTGTGCTTCATCGTGCACGAACCAAGGGGGTAGATGCCGTCATCGATCGAATAATTCTGCCGTGCCAGCCGACTGTAATGACGCATTACCTGGGGCTCGGACAGTCCCGGCAGGCCAATCGCGTCCTTGCGCTGCAGTTTGCCGAGGCGAGGGGTGAATTTTTCCGGCTCGTCCATGTCGACGCCGCAGGCATCGCTGTCAATCTCGAACAGCAAAGGCTCCTCAAGATAAAGTCCGGTTGAGCGGGCTTGTTTTATCTCTTCGCTCATGAGCTTTTTCCTTTCACCAGGTTCTGCAAACTATCGCGGTATTTCTGCATGTCTTCGTCGCGGCACAACTCCGTTGCGGCCACAACGACCAATGAACGCATGGACTCGTCGTCGGGATAAAAACGCGCCGCGGGAACGCCTCCCAGGATATTCTCCCTGGCAAGGGATTCGATAACATCAATGCCGTCGCGTCCTTCAACCTCAATGGTGAATTCATTAAAGAAATTCTCGTTCACCAATTTCACACCCGCAATACTGTCCAGCATATCCGCGAGGCGGACGGCGCGTGCATGGTTAATGCGCGCCAATCGCTGCAAGCCCTGTTCTCCCAGCAAGGCAAGATGAATTGCAAACGCCATCGCGCACAAATTCGAGTTTGTGCATATATTGCTTGTGGCGTTCTGCCGGCGGATGTGCTGCTCCCGCGCCGACAGGGTCAGGACAAATCCGCGGCGGCCATCCTCGTCGGTGGTCTCGCCCACAAGGCGGCCGGGCATTTTGCGCAGGTGCTTCTCGCGGGTTGCAAACAGACCGACATACGGACCGCCGAAGTTCAAACCGTTACCGAGCGATTGTCCTTCGGCGGCGGTAATATCCGCACCCATGGATCCGGGCGAGCGCAGCAATCCAAGCGATACAACCTCCGTTGTGACCGCAACCAGCAATGCGCCGTGCTTGTGCGCCGCTTCCCCCAATGCGGTGATATCATGAAGGTTGCCGAAGAAATCCGGCGTTTGCACCACGACGCAGGAAGTCTCGTCGTCAATGTGCTCGCTGCCGACGCCCTTCGAGTTTGTTTCGAGACTTTGGACTTCATTACCGGCGAAGCGGCTCATCGTCTCGACGACTTCGCGGTAGTGCGGGTGCAGGCCGCCGGCAAGCACCGCTTTCTTGCGTCCGGTTATCCGGTGCGCCATTGCCACCGCCTCGCTGCATGCGGTCGATCCGTCATACATCGAGCTATTGGCAATATCCATGCCGGTGAGAAGGGAAACGAGGCTTTGGAACTCAAACATTGCCTGCAGATTGCCTTGGGCTATCTCGGCCTGGTAGGGCGTGTAGGATGTCATGAATTCGGAGCGTTGAACGAGGTGGTCAACGCTTGCGGGAACATGGTGGCGGTAGGCGCCCGCACCGATGAAGAAGGGGCCGTCCCCGGCCGCGCGGTTCTCCGCCGCGAAACCGCGCATTGCCGTCTCGACTTCAATCTCTCCGAGATGCTCGGGCAGCAATTGCGTTTTCGCATCCAGGCGGACAGAGGCGGGGATGTCGTGGAACAACTCCTCTATCGAAGCAACGCCGATGCGCGAGCACATTTCGGCGCGCTCGCGCTCGCATAAAGGCAGGTAACGCATCAGGATTCGTTTTTAATGAAGTTTTGATAATCCGCCGCGCTCATCAGCGAATCCGTGGATGTGTCTGACAGCCGCAGTTTCACCAACCAGCCTTTATCCTCGGCGCTTTCATTGATGAGTTCGGGACGATCCTCCAATTGCGGATTTACCTCGACCACCTCGCCGCTAACCGGCGCATAGACGTCGCTGGCGGCTTTGTTTGATTCCACCACGGCCATCTCTGCATTTGCCTCAAGTTTCTTGCCGACAGCGGGCAGTTCGACAAAGACGACATCGCCTAGTTGATCCTGTGCATGTTCGCTGATGCCGATCGTGCCGACATCACCCTCTACCGAGATCCATTCATGTTGTTTCGTGTATTTTCTTTCGCTCATTACTTCCTCTACTTCCTGTAATAATTGTGTTTAACGAATGGCAGGCGTGTGACGCGTGCCGCTATTTCCCTCGAGCGAATTTTTGCAAAAACTTCACTCTCGGGTTTCTCAAAGCCGTGGGCAACATAACCCAAGGCTACCGCCCCCCCAAAACTTGCACCGAAACCCCCGCTTGTGACTTCGCCGATGGTCGCGCCGTTTTTATCGAGAATCTCGGTATGGGGACGCAACAACGCTTTGTCTTGCGGCAACAATCCGACAAGATGGCGGTCCGGATGGGTCTTCAACTGTTCAATGATGGTGTCGCTGCCCGGAAAATCTTTACGCTCGCGGCGGCGCTTGGAGACGAAGAACGCGAGTCCCGCCTCAATCGGCGTGGTGGTTGCGGTGATGTCCTGGCCGTACAGGCTCAGGCCCGCTTCCAAGCGCAGGGAATCACGCGCGCCCAGGCCAATCGCCTCAACCGCGTCGTGCGACAGCAGCGCCCGTGCAAACGCCTCGGCGTGCGTGGCGGGGATGGAAATCTCGAAGCCGTCCTCGCCCGTATAACCGCAGCGTGCAACCAGGCAGGTGACATCCTTCCAAACGAGCCAGCGGCTCTGCATGAAGAAGAGATCGGCAAGAGAGCAGCCCAATTCACTTTCCATCACACGCGCCGCATCGGGGCCTTGCAACGCCAAAAGCGCCTTGTCGTCCTGTTCTTGCAATGCGCCCGCGCTCTTGAGGGCATTGGTGAGATAGGCGAGGTTGGTCTCCTTGCCGCCGGCATTTACGGTGATGTGGAAGCCGTCGCCGTCGCTATCACCTTCGGGCAGGCGTGAAACGATGACATCGTCGTGGATGCCGCCGGCGTCATTGGTCATCAGCGAATAAACCATCTCGCCCGGCGCGAGCGTGTCGATATCACCGGTGAAAGGCGCGGCGATTTTCTCAAAGGCGTCGGGGGCAACGCGGATGCGCGCTTGTCCCATGTGGGAGATGTCAAACAAACCGGCGCGGGCGCGCGTGTGCCGATGTTCCTGCAGCGAACCGTTCGGATAGGACAGCGGCATCAAGTATCCGCCGAAAACGGTTTCCTTCGCACCGAGTTCCTGATGCAGGCCGTACAGGGGAGTTTGTTTGGACGTGCTCATGGTATCGCCGTGCGTCGATTATGCTGCAATTGCTGTTCGTCCAGTTGAAAACCGACAAGAAAGCGCAGGTCTTCGCGCGCGGACGTAGCAACATCAGGGATGGCGACATCCTCGAACTTGCCTTTGTAGGCAATTTTATTCATTTCCGGCGTGAAGACGACGGCGAGGTCCTCAACTTGTTTTTGATACACGACCCTCTGCTGGTAAAGCACGGTCAAGAATACCGGCAACTCGCCGGTAATAATTTCGGCTCTGCCGCTTTCGGCAATGCCGCTAAAGGAGACGTCCGCGCTTTTGGGAAGCCCCTCACCTTCGGTCGCACACGAGATGATCGCCGAATCAATGCTGGCGCGGTAGATTATGGATTCCGCGTTTTCCTCGAAGATGGTGATACGTCCGGTCAGCGGCAGCACCGAGACGGGCGGACAGAACACCGAGCCCGGCGCGCCAAGATTGACGCGCTCCACGCTCGCGCTACCGCTCGCATTCTCGCTACCGGCCGCATTGGCCTCGCCCGCACACAAGGCGAGCAGTGCAATTACCGAAAATCCTCGTAACATTCTACCTAAGTTGGTGTTATTTTCACTATGAGTGGGAGTATAATACCATAACGCCCTGGAATCAAGAGCCCGAAAAAGATGGATTCACGCCCGAAGTTACGATTACTGCTTGCCTCTCCAAGGGGGTTTTGCGCAGGAGTTGACCGCGCTATTCAAATAGTCGTGAAAGCATTGGAAAAATTCGGTGCGCCGGTTTATGTGCGGCACGAGATTGTGCACAACCGCTTTGTTGTGCGTGAACTTGAAAAACGAGGCGCGGTTTTCGTAGATGAACTCGATCAAGTTCCCCAGGATGCCTGCGTGGTGTTCTCGGCGCACGGCGTGCCGAAGTCGGTATACGCGGAAGCCGATCGCCGGCACCTCGAATACATTGATGCGACTTGTCCGTTGGTCTCAAAGGTTCACGGAGAGGCGTCGCGCCGCCGGGAGGCGGGCTACGAAATTGTCCTCATCGGCCATGCCGGACATCCCGAAGTCGCCGGCATCATGGGGCAGCTGCCCGAAGGCGCGATAATTTTGGTTGAGAACATCAAAGATGTTGATGCCATCACGCCCCGCACCCCCGAGCGGCTTGCCTACATCACGCAGACGACTCTCTCGCTGGATGACACCGCCGAGATTGTCGCGGCATTGCAGAAACGTTTTCCCGAAATTAAAGGCCCCCACCGCGAAGACATTTGTTATGCCACCGCCAACCGGCAGATGGCGGTCAAGAATATTGCCGGCAAAGTCGACATTATGCTGGTGGTGGGCGCGCACAACTCGTCGAATTCGTTGCGGCTGGTGGAAGTGGCGAAGCAGTCGGGATGCGAGCGGGCGCAACTCATCAATCACGTCGGCGATATTGACTGGGACGAGTTTGCGGCGCCCGAATGCGTCGGCTTGACGGCGGGGGCCTCGGCACCGGAGAAGCTGCTGCAAGAAATCATCGCCGAGATGCAAGGGCGCTTCCAACTCGTCATCGAAGAGATTGCCGCGACCGAAGAGCGCGTTTCTTTCAAACTTCCCGC
The DNA here is from genome assembly GCA_026708505.1 of Hyphomicrobiales bacterium. Lineage (GTDB taxonomy): Bacteria > Pseudomonadota > Alphaproteobacteria > JAPOUT01 > JAPOUT01 > JAPOUT01. The sequence goes on from JAPOUU010000118.1 coordinate 5,851, forward strand.
GGCACTGCAGGAATAGGCGCGATGGCGGTTTACACCCATGTTTCCAGCGACGCGTTGCGCGAATTCCTCAAGGCCTACGAGATAGGCGAGGTTCTCGCTTTCAAGGGCATCGCCGAAGGCGTTGAGAATTCCAACTATTTCCTGCAAACCGAGAAGGGGCGGTTCATCCTCACGCTTTACGAAAAACGCGTGCAGGAAAAAGACATTCCTTTCTTTCTCGCGTTGATAGCCCATCTTTGCGAGCATGGCTTTCCTTGCCCCGGCCTTATCGCCGATAAAAACGGCCGGGTCCAGGGCGTTCTTGAGGGGCGTCCCGCCGTGTTGATGCAATTCATCGAGGGAATCTCGGTTCACACGGGCTCCCCGAAACATTGCGAACAAGTCGGAAATGTAATGGCGCGGCTGCATCTCGCATCGCAGGGATTCTCGCCCGTGCGCGCCAATGCGCTGGGGATGTCGTCCTGGCGCAAATTGCTGCAAGTTTGCGAAAGGAAACTCCATGCCTATCCCCATGACGTGGGTGACGAACTCCATGCCGTCATGGATACTCTCGAAAAAAACTGGCGCGAGGATTTGCCCGGCGGAATCATTCACGCGGATTTGTTTCCCGACAACGTGCTTTTTCGTGCGGGCAAACTTGAAGGCGTGATTGATTTCTACTTTGCCTGTAATGATTCCCTTGCCTATGACATCGCCGTTTGCATGAATGCCTGGTGCTTTACGCCGGAGTGGGATTTTACTCCCGATAACGCACGCGCTCTTCTGGATGGATATCAACAGGTGCGTCCGCTGGAAAAAGACGAGATTGATGCGCTGCCGGTCTTGTGCCACGGCGCCGCAATGCGTTTTGCATTAACGCGTTTGCATGACTTGATTAATCACGTGGACGGTTCGATGGTTTCGCCCAAAGATCCGATGGAATATCTCGTCAAACTGCGTTTTCACGGCGGTATCAACAACGCCGAAGACTACGGGCTTAATCTGTGAGCGGGCGCGTGGACATTTATACGGACGGGTCCTGCTCGGAAAATCCCGGTCCGGGCGGGTGGGGTGTATTGTTTTTACACGAAAAGAAGCGCAAGGAACTGTGCGGCGGCGAGCCGGATACCACCAACAACCGCATGGAGTTAACCGCCGCTATCATGGCGTTAGAGACGTTGAAACAGCCTTGCAATGTTCGTATCCACACGGACTCGAAATATGTATGCAACGGAATCACGCAGTGGATGCGGTTGTGGCAGTCGAACGGATGGCGCACCTCCTCCCGCAAGCCGGTCAAGAATGCCGATTTGTGGCAGAGGCTTCAAAAGGCGTTGAAGCGTCACAAGGTGGAATGGTTTTGGGTTCGAGGGCACGCCGGCAACGCGGGAAACGAGCGCGCCGACGCTCTTGCGCGCAAAGGCATGGAGAAATTTCTACCGAGGTAGTAGAGGGTTTTGGGGATGCCTGAAATAATCCATCTCAAATACAAGGCATAATTTTGGATCGCATTGCAGGCGGATTATTGTTTATTCGGGGAATCCGGCTTTTCTCTGTTCTAAAATGCTTTGTACGTCTAAGAATATGATTTGAGGTTGTGAGGCTTGGGCCAACTGCGGTGAAGGTTTGTTGGACAGGTATCCAAGAATGGCCATTCCCACACCAATTGCGATGAGTGTTATCGTTAGGTTGTTCCGTATGCTTGCCGTTATGTCTTTGATGTCTTGTCTGAGATCTCTAAAATCCTGCCTGACTTCTTGGTGGCGCTCTTTACATTTTTCCTCATGTGCTCGAAGAGCTTCTATAAATCTAGATTCCTGTGTGTCTCTTATCTTTTCCTCGGACATTTCACAACCTCGCAAAAACAAACCGATAAAATCCATTGCAGTTCGAGCAATCCGGCGGGGCGCGATAAGCGCAAAAGGATAACTTCGAACTATATCAAAGTACATTAAAAAAACGAAAAAGTCAAGGTTTTCTGATGTTTATGATATTTTTGGGGGAAATGGGAAGGAATTTTAGAGGCGGGCACAATTCCCGAATGAAGAAAGGTGGAATAGTCTGCCGGTAATCACTGATCGTTCTTTAGCACTGCATCGTCGCATTTCCTTGTGGCAGACGGTTGGGGCCGATATCAGCTTTTTTGGCGTTGGAGTTTCCGCGGTGCGGGTAATGATTTCGGCATCTTGTCTAAAGAAGATGCCTATCCGGTATTTGATCCCAATAAACCTATAATTGGTTTAGCAGAGCTTCCGCTCCGCTTGCTTCTGCCTTGGATGCATTCTCTTCTTCATTGAGGATTTTAATAACACCGTCTTCGACAAGCATGGAGTATCGCTTGGAACGGTTGCCCATGCCGAAGGCGGAGGCGT
>JAPOUU010000100.1 GCA_026708505.1 Hyphomicrobiales bacterium
GAGCGCCTGCTTTGCAAGCAGGAGGTCGTCGGTTCGATCCCGTCCGGCTCCACCAATTTTTTCAAAAGCGAGGGCGAAAAAATGAATGCACAAACCCCACAAGTCCAAAGCGTTGGATTCATCGGACTCGGAAATGTCGGCGGGAAACTCGCCGCAAGCCTGTTGCGCAACGGCTTCTCGTTGAATGTTTTCGATATCGACTCTTCCGTCATGAACTCCTTCGTCGAACGCGGTGCAACCGCAATGAATTCTCCCAAACATGCCGCACAACAAAGCGATGCCGTTATTACCTGTCTGCCGACGCCCCGGGCATCCGCCGAATCGGTTGAAGGCAAGGACGGAATCCTTGAGGGCTTCGCCGAAGCGGGAGGCTCGCGTTTGTGGATGGAAATGTCCACGACCGACCAGCAAGAAGTCCTGCGGCTGGGCGAGAAGGTCGTCTCCGTCGGTGCAATGGCACTCGATTGTCCCGTCTCCGGCGGATGCCATCGAGCCGCTACCGGCAATATCTCCATTTTCGCCGGAGGGGAACGCGCCGCCTTCGATCAAGCCTTCCCGCTGCTGCGGGTCATGGGAAGGAGGATTTTGCATACCGGAGGATTGGGCTCGGCATCGGTGCTGAAGGTCGTCACCAACTATCTCGCAACCGCCAACCTGGTCAGCTTGTGCGAGGCGCTGGTCACCGCCCGATGCGCCGGGATGGATTTAAATACCAGCTACGAGGCGATACGGATTTCATCGGGTAATTCCTTCGTGCACGAAACGGAAAGCCAGGTCATCCTCAACGGTTCGCGCGATATCAATTTCACGATGGATCTAGTCTGCAAAGACGTCGGGTTGTTCCAGGACATAGCCGAGCGCTCCGGCGTTCCGGTGGAGTTGTCGCCGCTGCTGGTCAAGATTTTTGCCGACGGTTGCGACCGCTACGGAGAGAGGGAATGGTCTCCCAACATCATCCGTCGACTGGAAGAGGCTTGCGGAGTCTCGGTGCTTGCGGACGGTTTCCCCGCCGAAATCCTGGACGACGAGCCGGAAGAGCAGGGTTACGAGGTTGCATCTTCTCCTAAAAACTGATTAAAAGGTTACATATTCGCCTAAAAAGTGATAGAAAGGGCGGAACAAAGTAGAGGGAGAATTTTTTATGACTGAAATCGCTAGACTAGCCGAGATCATCGCTAATAATCCTTGGGCCGCCGTCCCGCTTATAGTTCTTGCCGTTTTATGGCTCTTTATATCCCTTCGGCGTTCGAGGCAGAAAAGCCGCGAAAGCGACATTAAGCATTACCATGCGCCCAATCTAACGGACGAACTCGACCGGTACGTTGGATACTGTGTAAAAGTTGCGTATGACGATGGAAGGGCTGTAGGCGATGTGAGGGAGATTGGCGTAAGCGAACCGCCGCCGCCAATTTATTCCAAGAGCATTGATTGGGCGGCCATGGACTCCAAGATACACTATCGTGTCCGTTCTTTATTGGCCACGAGCAAAGAAGTTGCCGACTCGTTTAATTCTCCGTTCGTTGAAATCAAATCGCCTGATGGCGAAAAATATTTTGAAGAAAGGCAGTTGGCATATGCACGGCTGGGACTTGAGGCCTATGACATTGCCAAAAAGGCGAGGGGAATGTACGGCATTCCGCGCCAAAACATACTGGACGGCGAACTCCCGGAAACCGCTCTTAGGAGAAAGATTAGCGAAATCGAAGGAAACCGGCGTCGGAAAACAACCGAGGAGCGGATAGGAAAAACTAAGGAACAGCTAGGAAAATCTGTACATCGGCTACGTTCGTTCCTGTCGCGCCGGTGATGAGTAAATCTTTGGAGGTGTTGAGGGCGTAGTGGGAGTTATGGTTTTCTAACAAGTCTTTCAGTGATAATTTTTTTGAAAGCATCTGGTTGATGCTCCCGCCGTCAACCAAGCCGCCCGCCGCATCCGTAGGGCCGTCACGACCGTCACTTCCACCGCTCAAAAACACCCAACACGACGAAGGTAAATCAAGACCTCTAAGGGCGCCAACACTCCAAGCAAAACGAAATGCTAATTCTTGGTTCCGGCCTCCTTGACCTGTAGCGTCCCCCAATTGAACAGTAATCTCGCCGCCGCATACGAATGCAACGGGCCCACTAGAAAAGGGCAGCTTTTCTATTTTTCTGAATATACTCTTTGCTGCAACTTCAATATCCCCGACCACTGGCCTTCGGATAGTATGAACTTTATACCCTGCCTCGCTAGCGGCACCGCGGATAGCCTTGACCATCATGCGGTTGTTTCCAACGAGGATATTTCGAGTGCTTTCGAAGTCAATGGGAGCTTCTGTTTGCTTCACTCGAAGATGCTCCTGCATCGGAGGGGGAATACTGTCCCAAAGCCCCTGTTTTTTGAGTAAGGTCTCTGCCTTGGTTTTTGTTCCCAGCGGTGGCGCTGTCAGGCCGCTGGCAATCGTGCGGACGTCATCGTTGGGAACATCTGAAAGCAATAATCCCAACACACGTGCAGGAGAAGCCCGTTGAACTAGTCTGCCTCCCTTCAATAATGAGAATTGTTGGCGAATGAGATTAGTGTCCTTGATGTCAATCCCCGATGCGAGTAATAGACGATTAAGGGCAATTTTGTGCTCTAATCGAATTCCCTCGGGGGGGCAGGGCAGCAATGCAGAGCCTCCGCCGCTGATGAGAGTCAGTACAAGATCACCACTATCCGCTTCATCAAGGATTTCGAGCAGGCGTTTGGAGGCACGGATGCCGTTGTCGTCGGGAACGGGATGGCCGGCCCCGAAGCGCTCGTGGTTTTTGGTCGGCGTGTATTCAAGCAGCGCGTAATTATCATGGTCGGTAACAAGAAAGCAACGGTATGCTTTGATATTGTTTTCTCGTAGATAGTCCTGCGCACCTTTCATCATCGCGCCGGCGGCTTTGCCGATGGCAACGAGAAAGATTCGCCCTGGTGGCTTGGGTAATTCGAGAGGGTTGCTCTCCATCGCATTGAAAACGCAAGCGCGCGGTTCTACCGCTTCGATTCCTTTAAGAAAGAATTCTTCAGCGTGTCGGCGCAGCATTTCTTGCGTGGTTTCGTCCGCGCTCATTTGCGCTTCGACAATTGCTCCGCCTTTGCAAGAAGCGTCTCCGCTTGGCGAATGGAAACGCGGTCAATAAGTTTGCCGTCCAGCGTAACCGCTCCGCGTCCTTCCCGCTCCGCGTCCTTCAAGGCTTTGAGAATGCGTTTGGCTTGCTCAATGTCGGACTTGGAGGGTGTCATAGCGGCGTTGACGGCCTCGATTTGGCTGGGATGTATCGCCCATTTGCCTTCGCACCCCAGCATGGCAACGCGTTTGGCGGTGGCGCTCAGCCCCTCGGTGTCGGTGATATCGCCGAAGGGGCCGTCAACGGGACGCAGTCCGTTCGTGCGCGCGGCAACGACGAGACGGGCGAGGGCGTAATGCCACATGTCGCCGAGATGATGCACCCGCTCCTTGTTGTCGCCGCCGTCGGAGAGAATGGCGTAGTCGGGGTTCGCCCCGCCGATATTCGTGCTTCGCGCGCCGGTTGAAGCGGCATAGTCGGCGACGCCGAAGTGCAGTGATTCGTTGCGGGGGCTTGCCGAGGCGATTTCATGGATGTTGCTCATGCCCAGCGCGGTTTCAATGATGATTTCAAAGCCGATATGGTTGCTGCGGCCTTTCGCCGATTGCACCGAGGTGGTTAGAAAATCCAAAGCGTAGATGTCGGAGGCGGTTCCGGCCTTGGGCAGCATGATGAGATCAACATGCTCGCCGGCCTGCTCGAGGACGTCCACGATGTCGCGATAGGCATAGTGGGTGTCGAGCCCGTTGACGCGAACCGAGACGCTCTTGCCGTTCCAGTCAATGTCGCCCAGCGCCTCAATGACGTTGCGGCGCGCGTTTTCTTTTTCATCGGGGGGGACGGAGTCCTCAAGATCGAGGAACAAGACGTCGGCATCCGAGCGGGCGGCCTTCTCGAAGATCTCGGGGCGGTTGCCGGGAACCGCAAGTTCGCAGCGGTTGAGCCGGGGCGGGGCGGGGTCTATCGTGTAAAAACTCATGTTTCGCCTTGAACTCCCTTGTTCGCCCCGGCAGCGTTCGCCAAGCCGGGGACGGGAAGACGGCTGATTTCGCCGCTATGAAAAGAACAATCCTTCATCCATTCCTCCTGATTCACACAGACACGGCACCGCCGCGGGGCGGCGCTGATTTCCCCCGCATATAGCGATGATAGCGCGATATGGCGATGTGACGCAAGTCCATGGAAGGAGGAAAATCGGCAGATTAAATAAAATTAAAAAAGTCGAAAAAGGGCTAGCGCAACGGCAAAAAAGCCGCTATCCTGTCCAACCAGGGCTAACTTCCAAGGAGGCATTCGCCATGAAAGGTATTAGAGGTTTATTTGTTCCGGGTCCCACGAACGTCCCGGATGCGGTGCGCAGCGCTATCAGTATTCCGATGGAGGATCACAGGGCGCCGGATCTTCCCCAATTCACCCTTCCGCTCTTCGAGGACATTCGCAAGATATTCCAGTCCAAAGAGGGAAGGGTTTTTGTCTACCCGAGTTCGGGAACCGGAGGATGGGAGGCCGTTTTCACCAACACCCTCTCTCCCGGTGATAAAGTTCTCGCTTCGCGATTTGGACAATTCACGCATCTGTGGGTCGACATGTGCGAACGACTCGGACTTGAAGTCGATGTCGTTGACATCGAGTGGGGCGCGGGCGTTCCCCTCGACATCTACGCGCAGAAACTCGCCGAAGACACCGGCCACAAAATCAAAGCCGTTCTCGCCTGCCACAATGAGACGACGACGGGTGTTACCAGTGATGTTGCCGGCGTGCGCAAGGCGCTCGACCAGTGCAACCACCCCGCTATGCTTTTCGTGGATGGAATCAGTTCCATCGGGAGCATTGACTTCCGTATGGACGAGTGGGGCGTGGATGGTGCCATTGCGGGTTCGCAGAAAGGCTTCATGCTGCCGGCAGGCTTGGCAATCCTGTGCATCAGCCAAAAAGCCCTTGAGGCGCGTAAATCCGCAAAATTTCCGCGTTGCTACTTCGACTTCAAAGACATGATCACCACAAACGACACGGGATTCTTCCCGTACACTCCGCCGATGTCACTGATGCGGGGATTGCGCGTTTCCGTTGACCTGATGCTCGAGGAGGGACTTGAGAATATTTTCAAGCGGCACAATTACCTTGCCGAGGGAGTCCGCAAGGCGGTTTCGGCGTGGGGGTTGCGCCTGTGCGCCGTCGAGCCGAAATGGTACTCCGATACCGTTTCCGGTATCTGTCTTCCCGACGGGTTCGACTCCGCCGAACTTCTCAAGCGTGCATACTCCCGCTACAACGTGTCGCTGGGAGCGGGGCTCTCCAAGGTTGCAGGCAAGGTGTTCCGCATCGGGCACCTCGGCGAACTCAACGAGATTATGGTTATGATGGCGCTTGCTGGAACGGAAATGTCCATGCGCGACCTCGGCGTTAAAGTCGAGCCCGGCAGCGGGGTTGCCGCGGCGGAAGAATATTACCGCACCGCTAAAAACGGATACAAGGACGCATCACCGCCGCAGGCGGTGCAGGCCACCCAAGCGGCGGCGGAATAATCCGGCAAACAAAAGAAATACCATGGAGGCGGATGCCTCCGTGGGGCTGTAACGTAAACGAAGAGGAACGCTGAGATGGCAAAACATAGAGTTATCGTGACACGGCGATGGCCGGAATCGGTTGAGCGGGTGCTTGCCGACGAATTCGACGCGGTCTTGAACAAGGACGACAAACCTTTCAGTGCGGAGCAACTGCGCGCGGCGCTCGGCGAAGCGGACGCGCTCCTGCCGACGGTCACCGATAAAATCGATGCATCCGTCCTGGATGTCTCCGAGCCCCGGGCGCGCATCCTGGCAAACTACGGGGTCGGATACAGCCATATCGATGTTGCCGCCGCCAAATCCCGCGGAATCTCCGTAACCAACACGCCCGAGGTGCTAAGCGAATGCACCGCCGACTTGACCCTCACGCTCATGCTCATGGCGGCGCGGCGCGCGGGCGAGGGCGAGCGGGAGGTTCGTGCGGGGAATTGGAGCGGATGGCGTCCGACGCACATGCTCGGCGCGAAACTCTCCGGCAAGACTCTCGGCATCGTCGGCTTCGGGCGCATCGGGCAGAAGGTTGCCGAGCGCGCGCATTTCGGTTTCGGCATGAAAATCATCGCCTTCGACTCCATGTCCCTCAACAAATCGGTGCTCTCGCGCTACGAGGGCGAGGGGGCTGTAACGTTGGAGGAGTTGCTCGGACGGGCCGATTTTGTTTCGCTTCACTGTCCCGGAGGGGATTCGAACCGGGATCTCATGAACCGCGAACGACTCGCCATGATGAAGCCCGGGTCATTCCTCATCAACACCGCACGGGGCGAAATCGTGGACGAGAAGGCGCTCGCCGAGGCGCTTTCGAATGGAACCATCGCGGGTGCCGGGCTCGATGTCTATGCCCGTGAGCCCCAAATCACCCCCGCGCTCGCCGCTTGCGAAAACGCCGTCCTGCTTCCGCATCTGGGAAGCGCAAGCCTTGAGACCCGCGAGGCGATGGGGATGCGCGTTCTCGAAAATCTGCGCGCTTTCCTCGCGGGCGAGCGGCCAAGGGATTTGGTGACATCATAGCTTTCGATGGTATAAAGGGGTCATGAAAGCCTCGAAGGATTTTTTTGCCGAGACCCTGGAACAAGGTGATTCGGATATTGCCAAGGTGGTTGCCGACGAACTCGGGCGCCAACGCAATGAAATCGAACTCATCGCGTCCGAAAACATCGTCTCGCGCGCCGTGCTTGAGGCGCAGGGATCCGTTCTCACCAATAAATATGCCGAGGGATATCCCGGCGCACGCTATTACGGCGGCTGCCAGTTCGTCGACGTTGCCGAGGAACTGGCCCGCGAACGTGCGAAAAAATTATTCAACTGTTCCTTTGCAAACGTTCAGCCCCATTCCGGCGCGCAGGCCAACCAGGAGGTTTTCTTCACCCTGCTGCAGCCCGGCGACACCTACATGGGACTTTCCCTGAGCGCCGGAGGACACCTCACTCACGGCGCGCCGGTAAATCTTTCGGGCAAATGGTTTAAGCCCGTCGGTTACGGCGTGCGGGAGCAAGACAATCTCATTGACTATGACGAAGTCGAGCAGTTGGCGAAAGAGCACCGTCCCAAACTCATCATCACCGGAGGCTCCGCATATCCCCGCGTCATCGACTTTGCGCGGTTTCGCGCGATTGCAGACGAGGTCGGCGCCCACCTCATGGTCGATATGGCGCACTTCGCCGGTTTGGTTGCGGGAGGCAAGCACCCCAATCCCCTCGATTACGCCGATGTCGCAACCACGACCACGCACAAAACTCTGCGGGGCCCCCGCGGCGGCATGATTCTCTCGAGGAACGACGAACTCGGCAAACGCATCAACTCCGCCGTTTTCCCCGGATACCAGGGCGGACCGCTCATGCACGTGATTGCGGCAAAGGCGGTCGCGTTCGGTGAAGCCCTTCAGCCTTCCTTCGCAGACTATGCGGGCAGCGTCATTGCGAACGCGCAGCAACTCGCGGCAACTTTGCAGGAGAACGGTTTCGATATCGTCTCCGGGGGAACCGATACGCATCTTCTGCTTGTTGACCTGCGCCCCAAAAAACTCACCGGCAAGGCCGCCGAGATTTCACTCGGTCGCGCAGGCATCACGTGCAACAAAAACGGCATCCCCTTCGATACGCAAAAGCCGACGATAACATCCGGCATACGCCTGGGGACTCCGGCATGCACGACGCGGGGCTTCGGCATCGGGGAATTCAAGCAGGTCGGCGAACTGATCGTCGAAACTCTGGACGGACTTGCGCAAAACGGCGATGATGGCAACGGCGCCGTTGAGGAGAACGTCAAAGCAAAAGTGACGGCGTTGCTGTCACGCTTTCCCATCTACGGGAACACATGAGCGGTCGTGGCGGAATTGGTAGACGCGCAGCGTTGAGGGCGCTGTGGGATA
>JAPOUU010000030.1 GCA_026708505.1 Hyphomicrobiales bacterium
GATCGAAATACCCAATCCGCTTTCCCAGGACGCGATTCTTGAAGTGCACCGCGAACTGGTGCGGAAGAACAATCTTCGGGACGGGATGGTGTATATGCAGGTTACGCGCGGATGTGCCGAGCGTGATTACGTCTATACCAACGACTTAAAGCCGGGCGTATTTTTGTTCACGCAGGAGAAGCCTCTCGAGGAGAACGAGGTTGTTAAACGCGGTGCGAAACTCAAGAGCGTTCTGGATATCCGGTGGGCGCGCCGCGACATCAAAAGCATCGGCCTGCTCGGGCAGGTTATGGCGAAGCAGGAGGCGCATGTATCGGGGGCGGACGAGGCCTTGTTGGTGGATGCGGACGGCATGGTCAACGAGGGGGGCTCCTCAAGCGCGTATATCATTGCCGGCGACACGATAATCACGCGGCCGTTGAGTCGCGACATCCTTGCGGGCGTGACACGCTCGAGTCTGCTGGCATTGACGAAGGAGCGCGGCCTGGCATTGGATGAGCGGGCGTTTTCACTGGAAGAGGCCTATGCGGCGCAGGAGTGTTTCTTGACGGCCGCTAGTTTGCTGGTGTGTCCGGTGGTTGAGATTGACGGGCGCAAGATCGGCAACGGCAAGGCGGGAGCGGTGTCCAGGCAACTGCGTGAAATCTACCTCGCCCACGCGCGCGCAAGCGCGATGTAGCCGATGCTTTACTTGAGTTTTCGTCCGTAGAACACCCAGAGATGGAATGCCGCAATGGCAACGATGACAGCTTGTACAGCGATGATTTCTAACAGGCTCATAATATATTCTTGTTCAACTTCCGTATAATGCGATTCTAGCACCATCAGCCGAAAGAAGTCAATCGAACGCGGAAAATCGATTGCTATGCACCATTTTTCTCGCGTGTAATGCAAAAAACGCTTATGCTGTAACACATGTCGGATACCCAATTGCAACAAGCGGCGTTGTTATCGAAGGCTTGGCCTTTCGAGGAAGCGCGTCGAATTAAACCGCGCGTGTCTGTGGACGGCGAGATAATTTTCCAAACCGGATACGGACCGAGCGGATTGCCGCATTTGGGAACTTTCGCCGAGGTGCTGCGCACGAGCATGGTGCGCCATGCGTTTTCGATGTTAAATCCGGACGTTCCCACGCGGTTGATTTGTTTTTCCGATGATCTGGATGCGTTGCGTTCGGTTCCCGATAATGTTCCCAATGCATCGATGCTGGAGGAGCATCTCGGGAAGCCGCTCACGCAAGTGCCTGATCCTTTCGAGACGCATGATAGTTTCGCCGCGCATAACAACGCGCGTCTGCGTGACTTCCTCGACCGCTTCGGCTTCGAATATGAATTCGCAAGTTCGACGGACTATTATCTCTCCGGCCGCTTTGACGATGTGCTGCTACAGGTCCTGCGTTCGTACGACGAGATTATGAAGGTGATGCTTCCGACTTTGGGAGAAGAGCGCCAGAAGAGTTACGCGCCGTTTTTGCCGATATGCCCAAAGAGCGGGAAGGTATTGATGGTTCCGATTTTGGAACGTGACGTTGAGCAGGGTCTCATCCGTTATCAAGACCCTGACGACGGCACGCTGATGGAGACTTCCGTTGTCGGCGGGCGCTGCAAACTGCAATGGAAGGTGGATTGGGCGGCGAGATGGGCCGCGCTCGGCATTGATTACGAGATGGCGGGCAAGGATTTGATTGATTCGCTTGCGTTGTCCGGAAAGATTTGCCGCATTCTTGGATCGAAACCGCCTGCGGGTTTTGCTTATGAACTGTTTTTGGATGCCAACGGCGAGAAGATATCGAAGTCCCGCGGCAACGGCATGACGATGGACGAGTGGTTGCGTTATGCCTCGCCCGAGAGTCTTGCGCTGTTCGTGTATCGCGAGCCCCGCCGGGCGAAGCGTTTGTATTTTGATGTAATTCCCAGAAACGTTGATGAGTATCTTGCGCATCTCGATGCCTACCCGAAGCAATCGGCAAAGGACCGCACGGTAAATCCGGTATGGCACATTCACTCGGGCAATCCTCCCGAGCCGGATGTTTCCATTGAGGGCGCGCGCCTGGACTTTCAATTGTTGCTGAATCTTGTGAACGCCTCGAACGCTTCGAACACACAGACGCTCTGGGGGTTTCTTGAATGCTACGCCCCGGGCGTCTCGCCGGAGAGTCATCCCGCACTCGACAGCCTCGCGCATTATGCCCTTGCCTATTACCATGATTTCGTCGCCCCCCATCGCAAACGCCGCGCTCCCACTCCAAAAGAAGCTTCTGCACTGGAGGACCTCATCGAACGCCTGCAGGGATTGTCCCCGGATGCGGATGCGAAGACCGTTCAAAATGAGGTCTATGCCGCGGGAAAAGCGGCGGGATTCGAGGAGTTGCGCGGGTGGTTTCAGGCGCTCTACGAGATTTTGCTTGGCGAGAAGCAGGGTCCCCGCTTCGGCTCCTTCATTCGCTTCTACGGGATTGAAAACTCCATCGCGCTCATTCGTGACGCGCTGGACGGTCGCACTTCATAAAGGGATAGCGCCGTGTTATACTGACGGATTGATGATAGGAACAGCGAGGCGAAAGTGATGTTGTCGCGGTGGAAGATTGCCGAGTGTTTCCTGCTCCCCGTTTTGCACAGGCTGGACCCCGAACGCGCCCATGATTTGGCGATAGCGGCTTTGCGAACGGGATTGCTGCCGCCAACGCCCGGTCGGCAGCCGCCCTCTTTGCAAACCGAGGTGTTTGGCTTGCGTTTTCCCGCGCCGGTGGGTTTGGCGGCAGGCTTTGACAAGAGCGTTGAGGTTGTCGAGCCTCTTTTTCGTTTGGAATTCGGATTTGTGGAGATCGGCACGCTGACGCCGCAGCCGCAGCAGGGCAATCCGAAACCCCGGTTGTTCCGCTTGCCCGATGAACATGCTCTCACCAACCACATGGGACTCAACAATTGCGGCTTTGATGAGGCCGAGCGACGCTTGCGATCGATAAAAGACAAAAACGGCATTGTCGGCGTGAGTCTCGGTTCGAATACGAACACCCTCGACAAGATTGCCGATTATGTTGAAGGCGTTGCACGCTTCCATGAATTGGCGGATTATCTCGTATTGAATCTTTCATGTCCGAACACGGCCGACGGACGCTCCCTTCAAGAAACCGGCGCCCTGGAACAACTGCTCCAATGCATTAATGATAAACGCGTTAATAAAACCCCCTTGCTGCTCAAGATTGCGCCGGATATCTCCGCGCAACAGGAACGGGCGATCGCCGAACTTGTCGTGAACGACATGGCGGACGGCCTGGTGATATCGAACACGCAGCCGGTTGAGCGCGGCGGCTTGTCCGGGCGCCCCCTGTTTGCGCCTTCGACGCGGCAACTCTCGCGGATGTATGCGATGACGCGCGGACAGGTGCCCTTGGTGGGGGTTGGAGGGGTTTTCACCGCCGAGGATGCGTATGCGAAGATTCGCGCGGGCGCGTCGCTGGTGCAGATTTACACGGCGCTGGTTTACGAGGGCACCGGCGTGGTCGAGCGCATTCATGCGGGGCTGGCCCGTCTGCTTGAGCGCGACGGTTTTGCGCATGTGCGCGATGCGGTGGGAAAAGATGTCTGTGGAAAATCGCAAGCGGTCGCCTGAACCGGTCCGCCCCGAACCCGACAACGCGGCTCTTTCGCGTTCGATGGTTGCGCTGGACCAGGACGGCAAGCAACGTGAAGTTGCCGTTGTCTGCGAGCGTGCGTATACGCTTTACCTGAACTCGCAGGAGATTATTACGGTGATGACGGTGGGAGAGCATCCCCGCTGGCTGGCGTTGGGATATCTGCGCAACCAGTCGATGCTGCACGATGACGATGTCATAACGGGGGTGGATGTGGATGACGACCTCGGCGTGATTGTCGTGCGCACCGAACGCGCGACCGATTACGAGGAGAAACTGCAGCGGCGCACGCGCACGTCCGGTTGCGCGATGGGAACGATGTTCGGCGATGTGATGGAGAGTTTTGACGCCGTGCGTCTGGATGCCGAGGCGAGGATAAAGATTTCGTGGTTGAGCCAATTGACCCGGACCATTAATACGACTCCGAGCTTGTATTTGAAGGCCGGAGCGATTCACGGATGCGTGCTGTGCCATCAGGCCGAGCCGTTGATATATGTCGAGGATGTCGGCCGGCACAACGCGGTGGATACGATTGCGGGATACATGTGGGAGAACGTCGTTGCGCCGTCGGATAAGATTTTCTACACCACGGGACGCCTAACGAGCGAAATGATATTGAAGACGGTTCGGATGGAAATTCCGATACTTGTGTCGCGTTCGGGTTTTACCGCGTGGGGGGTTGAGTTGGCGCGCCGTGCGGGACTGACCCTGATCGGACGCGCCCGCGGCGAAAGATTCCTTGCGCTTTCGGGACACGAGCGCATCGTATTCGATGATGCGGATAACAAATGAAGGCTTTCGGTGCGATGCGTGTTGGTGGTTTGCTGCTTGCGGGCGGACAATCCCGTCGCATGGGCGGCGGCGATAAATGCCTGCTTCAATTGGGAGGGAGGACTTTGCTGGAACACGCCCGCAGCCGTCTTGAGCCGCAGGTCGAATGCATCGCGCTGAACGCCAACGGCGCACTCGAGCGTTTTGATGCATTCGATTTGCCGATCCTGGAGGATGTGGTCGAAGGTTTTGCGGGACCTCTCGCAGGCGTTCTAACGGGGATGCGCTGGGCCCGGGAGAATCATTCGCATCTCACTCACATTGCAACGGCTCCGAGCGATACGCCTTTTTTCCCCCGTGATGTCGTTGCGCGGATGTGCGCGGCCGCGATGGAATCAAGCGTTCCGCTTGCGTGTGCGGCGTCCAACGGGCGGACGCATCCGGTGTTCGGCTTGTGGGACGTGAGACTTGCCGATGATCTCGAGCGTGCTCTCCGGGACGAGGGTTTGCGCAAGATTGACATTTGGACCGGGCGTCATGGCGTAGCGCATGCCGACTATGATGCCGGGGACTTTGATCCTTTCTTCAACATTAACGAGCCGCACGACTTGCACGAGGCGGGCGCGTTGCTGCAACGGTTGGACGCCCATGGTTAAGGACGAATCGATAGTCGCGGTTGTCGGCTGGAAGAACAGCGGCAAGACGGGTTTGGTGGAGCGGCTGGTGGGCGCTTCGGTGCGCCGGGGCTTGCGGGTCTCAACGGCGAAGCACGCGCATCACGCCGTCGATATAGACCAGCCCGGACGGGACAGTTGGCGCCATCGTGAAGCCGGCGCCCACGAAGTTGCGCTGGTGAGCGCGTCGCGTTTTGTTTTGCAGAGGGAATTGCGCGGCGGCGCAGAACCGTCGCTGCTCGAAGTCGCGGCTACGCTTGAGCCGGTCGATTTGCTGATTGCGGAAGGTTTCAAGTCTTCACCAGTTGCCAAGATCGAGGCATGGCGGGATGCCTGCGACCGGCCGCCTCTCGCACTAAAAGACGACACCGTTTTCGCCCTTGCCGTTGAAGGGGGATCGAACACTCTGTCACGCCACCATCCCGAATTTGTCGAACGCCTGCCCGTGTTCGAATTGGACGATGCCGAGAGCATTCTTACCGCCGTCGTTGAGCGTTTTAAATCATGAACGAGTACGGAATTCCCCACATGCGCGCCCTGGAATTGTTGCGGGACGGTTTTGCCGCGGTTGCCGGAAGCGAGCGCGTCGAACTGGGACACGCATTGGGACGCTATTTGGATGCCCCGGTGCTGGCGAAGGAGTCGATACCTTCGTTTGATAATTCCGCGGTGGACGGTTACGCCTTGTCGCGTTCGACCCTCGAGAAGTCGCCGGGGGGCGTTGTTCGCGTGGAGGGACGCGTTGCCGCCGGCGAGACGGCATCGCCGCTGCCTCCGGGAGGGGCGTGCCGGATTTTCACGGGCGCGCCGGCGCCCGAGGGCGCCGATGTCATTCTCATGGACGAGGACGTACCCGAACACGGCACGGATGCGAACGGCGCGTGGATTCGCCTGCCCGAAAACCCCCCGCGTTCAAGCAACATCCGCCGCCGCGGCGAGGATCTCTCGGAAGGCGATGAAGCGCTTGGCACAAACACACGACTGCGTCCGCAGGACCTGGCCGCCGCGGCGTCCATGGGGATGCCTGCATTGGACTGCCGCAGACGTGTCCGCGTTGCGGTCTTCTCAACGGGAGCGGAATTGCGCGAGCCGTCCGCGGCAAAATCATCGCCCGCTTCGATAGTGGACAGCAACCGCGTGTTGCTGTTCGGTCTGTTGAAGAGACTGCCCGTGGATGTGCAGGACGGCGGCATCCTGCCCGATAACAAGGACGCCATCACCGCGGCGCTGCTGTCGGCTTCAAAACAAAACGATCTGCTCGTGACTTCGGGCGGAGCCGGGCGCGGCGAGGAGGACCATCTCGTTCGCATATTGGAGGAGCACGGCGAGTTGCTCTTCCGCCGCATTGCCATCAAGCCCGGACGCCCGTTGAGCGTCGGCTTCCTGTCGTCGGACAATCCGTGCGGCTGCATCGCGCTGCCGGGCAATCCGGTTGCGGTGATGGTTTGTTTCTTGATGTATGCGCGTCCGGTGCTGTTGCGTTTGTGCGGCGGCGGATGGGAGCGTCCGGAGCACTTCAACGTAACCGCGAATTTTTCCATGTCGAAGAAACCGGGACGCCGGGAATTTCAACGCGGGATTTTACAACACAAGGACAACGCGCTCACGGTTGCGCGCTTCGAAGAACAGGGTTCGGGAATTTTACGCTCGCTTCGCAGCGCCGACGGATTGATTGAACTGGACGAGGACACCACGCAGGTGTCCAAAGGCGACGAGGTGCGGTTTTTGCCGTTTTCGTCGCTGGGAATCGACGCGCCCTAAGGCATCATCGCCTTTGCGGCTTTGTATTCGCTTTCTTCGAGGAAATAATATCGCTCAATCCGCGTGATGGGTTTGAGATTCTTGATAATGCTGTCGTGCAGTTCGGTAATCTCGCGTAAATCTTTGTCCGGAGTCGGAAGTTGGAACATGAGGCTTTCGTGCTGCGCGTCCGCATCGCTGCCGACCTCGTCATACAGCGAGATGGGGCAGACATCGAAGAAGATGGTCTCGCCGATTCGATCTCCGAAACGCTCGTCCATCTTGTTTTTGAAATTTATCTGCTCGTTTGCGGTCGTGATGCGCCTGGTGATGTCGAGACAGGCGGGCACCTTGCGCTCAAGGATGCTGCGGCTGAGCTGCGAAAGCGATGTGGATGTTCCGGCATCGCTTCGCAGGGAGAGGGTGTGGAGCACGCCCCATACGATCGCATCGTCGAGTTGGCGGTAGGAATCGAGAGTGCCTTCGGAGAGAAACCGCACCAGAGGATGGCGCGAATCAACCCCGTCAACGGCGCCGTTGTTTTCGAGCTCAAGGGCGAATTGGTAGAAGAAGGCGCGCAGGAGCGATTGCATCGCCCGGGCGGTTTTGTGGAAGTAGATGTCCTTGCGCAGGTAATAGCGGGCAAGCAGGAATTCCTCCGCGGCGGTCAGCGCCTTGTGTGCGAGGCAGAGAATGTGTCCCGTCGGCGTGTGGGCGACCCGGATGTTGTCCATGATCCAATCGGTGTCAAATCCCGCTTCGCCGACGCCGGTCATGTATCTGTCGCGCATCATGTAATCAAGACGGTCGGCATCGAAGGTGCCGGAGACGATTGCGTGATACATGTCGTTGGGAGGTTTTGCACGGATGATCTTGGCGATGTCGTTCGGATCGAAGCCGCCGTCCTTCAGGATGCCGCTTATGTCTCCCGATGTGATCATCTGCGCGGAGAAATCCTCGTGCGATTGAAACGGCTTGTTTCGTTTTTCGGCGATGTCTTCGCGCGCGTGTTCAAATGTGTGGGAGAAGGGTCCGTGTCCGATGTCGTGGAGCAGTGCGGCGAGGACGGCCGTGTCGGCGCGGTGCCGGTCAAAGTTTCCGCCGATGTTGCGTATGGTGATTTCGCGATGGATTCGCTCGACGAGTTTGCGCGCGCAGTGGAAGACTCCGATGGAATGGGCGAA
>JAPOUU010000059.1 GCA_026708505.1 Hyphomicrobiales bacterium
TGTCCGGCGGACTGCCTCTCACGCTCACCTTTGCAGGCAATGAAGTTTCCTTCGAAGAAAACTCGCAGAGCAACTCCCTTGATATCACCATTCCCGCTTCCACGACCGAATCCGACGGCAAAGTCGTTCCCTCCACAACCGCCACCGCGACCGTTCACATCGGTCTCGATGCCGACTTCGAGGACGAGGAAATTGCTTTCACGCTTGCCGCAGATAATAAAGTCTCTTTTCCGAACGGGTGGGGCGACATTCCCGACTCGCCCGCGGGAACGCTTAAGATCGCCGACAGCAATGTGCGCATCGGATTTGCCGTCTCGGGGATTGTGGTGCCTGAAAGATCGACAGGGTGCAGGTTCCCCGGCGGCCGTCCGTGTCGCAGACCGGCCCCGGCGCCCGCTGTGCTGGTCGAGACAAGCGGCGAACTCACCGAAACCGTTGAACTCACCCTGACGGCGGGGCAGCCCGAGGACGGCGACAGCAGGAATGACGTTACCTTCAACATTCCCAACCCCGATTACAATCCCTCGGGAGGGATTTCGTCCGGCAATTCAAGCACCATCGCCGCAACGGAGATAGATGTAACTCTCACGCCCGGCAGGCCCTCGCGGACCGTTCAATACCGCGTCGCCAACGACGTCGACCCCGAGGAGGTGGAAGTCGCGGTGTTCTCGCTTGCGTTCAAGACGGCTCCGTCCGATGCCAACATCGTGGTGGGCGACGGCGACGGAAACGTTGCAACGGACGACAACGTGCGTCCGCATGAAACCTTCGATATCACCATTCTTCCCAACGACAACACCGTCACCTTCGCCCAGCCGTCGTCCTCGAGCATCGTCCAGCCAAACGGAACCGCCACCATCGGTGCTACCATCCACCAGCCGATTCCCGCCTCGATTCCCGGGTCGGACGGGTTTCCGCAGGTTCTCATCGCGCCTGCGGCTACCAACGGTGCTGCCCCCGAGGACTTCACCCTCTCGGTATCGGGGGGCAATCTCACAACCATCGCGGCATCGGGGTCCGAACCCGAGCAATACTTGTGGACGCTGCCGACAGGAACGGGTAGCGCAACGCTGACCGTCAGGTCCGATATTCCTTCTGCCGACAACAGAAAGGCCGAACTTGCGCTCGACTTCAGCGTTGTTAATTCAACGTTGGGATGGGACGTTGTTCCCGATTCCGGCTCCACAACGGCAACCCGCACCCTCACCCTGGGCGATCCGAACGCGGATGGCACGATCGGCTTCCTGGCGTCGAGTTCGAGCGTTGCCGAGGGCGACGGCAACACGACATTGAATGTTCCGATCGTAGCTTCCTTTGCGCCGTCCGGTGCCTTCAATCTCGCCGTCAATGTTGCCGCCGAAGGAACCGCGACGCAGGGCACGGACTTCACTGTCCCCGCAACCTTCAGTATCTCGCAATCGGGAAGGATCAATTTTGCCGTTACAATCATTGACGACGACGATGCCGAAGACACGGGCGAGACAATCGTTCTGGAGATTCCGGAGAACGGCCACGGAATTCCCGCGGGTCTTGCGCGCGACGGCGCCGCGGCCATCCATACGATCACCATTCCTCCCAACGACAACACCGTCACCATCGGCGATCCGGCGCCCGCCAGCATTGTCGAGGAGGCGGGAAGTGCAACCATTGCCCTGGACATCACGCAGCCGATACCCGCGGGCACGGCTGCCGAGGACAGAACCATCACCGTTACGCCGACGAGCGCGAGCCTGGTGGAAAACACCGACTACAGCCTTGCGGTTTCCGGCGGAAATCTGAGCGGCACCACGTGGACGCTGCCGACGGGAACGTCCGCTCCGACGCTCACCGTCACGTCCCTCTCCAACGTCGCAAGCAACGAAACCCTCAGCCTCGAGTTTGCCGCAGGAACCCTGCCGACCGGATGGAACATTGTCCCCGATGCCGATGTCGAAACGGCAACCCGCAGCATCACCATCACCGACGAGAATGGCGATATCGCACCGACCGTCATGTTCACCGAGGCGGAGAGCACGCTGTCCGAGGTGACCGGAACGATGGACGTGGGCATTACGCTCAGCGAAGCCCCGGCGGGCAGCCTTGAAGTGACCGCGGAGATCACCCGCGGTTCGCAATACATCGAACTCGCCAGCGAGACCATTACAATCACCTCCGGCACCACCGGCGATTTCACGGTTAACATTCCCGCGAGCGTTGCGACCATTCCCTCCGAGGGCGCGACCGCCACGCTCTTGCTTGCCGCGCCGAGCGGATGGGCTCTCGGAACGCGGAGCACCCACACCATTAACATCACGCCCGCAACGCAGCGCGTCACCTTCGCAGCCGGCACTACCGCGGAACAGACCGTGACCGAGAGTACGCAGGGCTTTGAGGTCAACTTTGTAGCCGGCGCGGCGCACACCGATGCTTTCGATATTGATGCGAGCATTCCGACTGCCGATCAAGATTATGTTTCGATTGCTTCCACTCCTGCCAACACTTTCGCGGCAAGCTCGGCTACCGGTGCAATCGCTTTCAACATCGGTAGTGTCGATGGCGACCGCACAGTTGTCATCACGCTTTCCAGGAACGCGAACTTCCCGGACGGATGGCGCCTCGTTCCCGACAGAATTACCCTGAGGATTGAGGACAGCGAGGACCCGATTACGCCGACGACGCCGCTGCCGGAAGTTCCAACGGTGGCTTTTGCGGATTCCGCGGTGAATCTGGTGGAAGGGGAGTCTGCCGATACGACGCTCGGCGTGACGTACCCCGCGAACTCGCAGGTTCCCGCTTCGGTCGTAATCCCCGTCCTCGTGACCGTGACCAACGGCGACAACATGGATTACACCCTGCAGGCGGGCGGCGCGACGATCAGCGACAGCGCCGCCGACACCACCGCCAACATCACCTTTAATCCGTCGACGGGCGCGAGTCTCGACCTTACAACGAGAGTGGATTCTGACAGCGGATGGGGACGCGTCGCCGTTGCCGTTGACGAGAGCAATCTGCCCTCGGGCTACGAGTCCGGCAGGACGGATCCCTGGGTGGCCACCGTTTACGAGAGCACGGCAACTCCGGTGGGCTTTGCGGAGAGCGCGCTCACTTACAGCACGGCCGCCGTTGATGTGAACATCACCGCGACGCCCGCGACGTCCTTCCCGAAGGACATGGTCCTGGTCGTGGAGAGCTCGGACGAAGCGGAGAACGTTATTGCGGCGGGTCCGCAAGTACCGCTCGAGATGGGCGAAACGCAGGCAACCCTTGCAATCACGCCTCTCGGGGGCACCGCCACGGGCGACGTGGTTCTCACGCTCACCGATCCCAACGGCGCCCTTCCGCCGGATTGGAGAATTGGCGGCAACAACACGCTCACGCTCACGCGGGCGACCGCCCCGCCGGCGTCCGGCACCATCAATCTTTTCAGCGCCGCGGGCGGCAACGTGGTTGCCGAGAGCGGAGGCGCGAGCCTGCTTGTGGAGGCGAATCTGCCGAGCGGCGCCGCCGCTTTCCCCGCGGAAGGGATTGCGCTGTCTCTCAAGGTTGAGACCGACTTGGCGGACAGGGATGATACGGACTATGACCCCGGTCCTTGTAACGTCCCGACAAAGAGGGATCTCTGCGCCGAGAACTTCTCGGTCTCGGCGATTCTCCGGGGCGACGATGTGCCGGACTTTGAGCAAGACCTGCCGGACAGTCCGCGTTTCCCGTTCCCTTCCGGTTTCGATCCGACGGCATCCACGGATTCAGAGAAGAAGTACACCTTCACGCTCGTGCAGGTCCTCCCCACGGCGAACAATCCCAATCCGGGCAATCCCTCCGCTAGAATTGTAGCGCTGATTCCCCCGGACATCGGCGTTGAGCCGGAGGAAAAGATTACCGTCACCCTGGCGGCGGAAGGCGCCCTTCCGCCCGGATGGAATCTGGGAACCGCCACCCACGTTATCACCGTTCCCGCCAACGGTGAGAGGATAGGGTTCGTTGCGGACCTGCCGACGGAGGCGAGGGAAAGTTTTGCTTTAGTCAACAAAGAAGGCGCCGTGGAGTCGCGGTGGACCATTTTGCCGTTTGAGCACGTGCTTGGAAAAGACCCCGACGCCGTCCGCTCCGTCGAAGTCGAAGTCATGGTCACGGGCAGGGATCACAACGGCAACACCATCAGCAATATCTACGACCAGGTCAGGGTTACCGACCAGGTTCCCACCAGCACGCGGCTATTTACCCTCTCCCGCACCGGCGGGCCGGTAATAACGCGGGTGGGCATCCAGATGAAGGAGGACCCGGACGCCGAGCTTGTCCAGGAACTCACCGTCACGCTGGTTCCCAAGAATTTGGAGAGCACGGTTGAGCAGGGCAAACTGACGCACACGCTTAGGGTTCTGCCGAGCGACAACACCGTTGCCTTCGCCCAGCCGTCGTCCGCGAACATCGCCCAGCAGAACGGAACCGCCACCATTGACGTTACCATCCAGCACCCGATACCCGCCTCGATACCCGGTTCGGACGGGTCTCCGCAGGTTCTCATCGTGCCCGCGGCCTCCAACGGCGCGGCTCCCGACGACTTCACCCTGCTGGCATCGGGAACCGCGCTCGAGTCCGTTGCGGCATCGGGCTCCGATCCGGAGAAGTATTTGTGGACGCTGCCGAAGGGAACGGACAGCGCGACACTGACCGTCAGGTCCGACATTCCTACTGCCGACAGCAGAAAGGCCGAACTTGCGCTCGACTTCAGCGTTCTTAACCCGGCGCTGGGATGGAGCGTTGTCCCTGATACCAACTCCACGAAGGCAACCCGCAGCATTACCCTGGGCGACACGACCGCGGACGGCACGATTGGCTTCCTGGCGTCGAGTTCGAGCGTTGCCGAGGGCGACGGCAATAGGACATTCAATGTTCCGGTCGTGGCTTCCTCTGCGCCGTCCGGCGCCTTCAATCTCGTTGTTAATGTTGCCGCCGAAGGAACCGCGACGCAGGGCACGGACTTCACCGTTCCCGCAACCTTCAATATCTCGCGATCGGGAAGGATCGATTTTGCCGTTACAATCATTGACGATGACGATGCCGAAGACACGAGCGAGACAATCGTTCTGAAGATTCCGGAAAACGGCCACGGGATCTCCGGGGGTCTCACGCGCGACGGCGCCGCGGCCAGCCATACGATCACCATTCCTCCCAACGACAACACCGTCACCTTTACCTCTGCGAATTCGAGCGCGACAGAGGGAGGTGCCGATGCGACCGTTGTTATTAACATTGACCGTCCGTTCCCCGCGGACGCGACGCCGAGCGTGCGCATCGATACGAGGAACGGCGGCAGCGCGACCGCATCCGATTATGAAATCACCGGCACCGATTATTCCAACGGCATCCTGACGCTTCCCGTTTCGCCGGGCGCCGCCGCAACCCTGACGGTTCGGGCGGTTGCCGACAGCGACTCCGAGACCGGCGAGAGTGTCACCCTCGTGCTGGCGGAAAACACAGGCTCCTTCCCCGTCGGGTGGGAGATTGGAGCGGCGAAGGAACATGTCGTCGCCCTTAACGACGAACCCGTGCCGGCCATCGGCTTTGCGAAGGCGGATTCCCGTGTTCCGGAAGGCGATACGGCCGTGCTCGATCTTGAGTTCACGGACTACACGATTCCGGCAGGAACATCGATTAACCTCAAATTCGAGGCTTCCGGCTCGGCCACCTTGAGCGGGAACCCGAGCAACCTTGATGCGGACTACGACGGGGACGGCGAGGTTGCCAGCCCGCTGATTGTGCCCTTCGGTTCGGAGAACAACGCCAATCCCTCCTTCAGCATCGACATTCTGGCGAACAAAGATAATGTCGGAGAGAGAGACGAGACCGTGGTCCTGACCCTGCTGGGCGGGGAGGATCTGCCCGACGGAGTGACGCTCGGAGCCAACCCCGTGCACACAATCACCATCCCCGCCAATGACAACCATGTCTTCTTCAGCTCGACCAGCGGCACGGTCAACGAGAACGACGCCGACGGCACGGCAACCCTCATGGTTACATTGTCGCTGGCCGGCGCGCCCAGTGTGCCCACGAACGGGCTGCCCTTGGAGATCAATATCACCGAAGGCAACGACAACGGCAGAGGCGGCAAACTTGTCACCTTCAACCAGGATGGAAGCGAGAAGGACATGCTCGCCTTCACCGTTCCCCCGGGGAAGAACGCTCCCGAACCCCCGGTCACCGTCTACATCATCGACAACTCCGTGGACGTCGACAATGACAGCCAGGAGGTTAAGTTCACGCTTTCGCAGGGCGACAACTTCCCGACGGGATGGGGTGCGGTTACCAGCGGTGCCGACGAATTCACGCTGACCGTCGTGGACGACGACGCAGCGGCAACCATCGGCTTTGCAGAGCCAAGTTCGAATGTGACCGAGCCCGTGGACGGCCGGGATATCGATAATAATCCCTATGTGGAGCAGCACGCCGTTGCGCTTGATCTTGGGGGAAGCGCCGTGCCGAGCGACTTTGCTCTCAATATCGGCGTGGGTACCGCTTCCACCGCCGATGCGGCCGATTACACGGTTCCGTCCACGGTTGAGTTAACAACGACATCGTCTGGCAGGGTCACCTTCAATGTGGACATCCTCCCCGACATCATCGCGGATGACGGCGAGACTCTCGTTCTTACCATTCCCGAGGAACAACCAAACCTGCCGAACGGCGTCAATCTTGTTGCTTCGAAGTTGACGCACACGATTACGATTGCCGACACGCCTCCCCCGACGGTCGGGTGGGAGAATACGAATGTGTTCTACACGCCGAATTCGCAAGGCGGCGGAACATTCCAAGCGAAACTTGTCACCACGCCCAGGGTGGCTTTCCCGGGAAGGTTTACGTTCAATATGCGACCGGAGGCGGATACGGGCACCATCTTAGGGCCTAATCGATTCCAGGTGGAGAGATTTAATTTGGAGCATGCATTGACGTATAATGTCACCGGATCGGCAACGGGAACCATAACAATTTCCGGCCCTGGCGGACCTAGCTTACCGTCCCAATTACCGGACGGCTGGACCCTTGCCAACCACGTCCTCACCTTCGCGCCGGCAACAAACGTCCCGACCGTCGGCTTTGCGAGCCCGGATTCCGAAGCTCGCGAAGGCACTGCGGCCGCCGTCGGGATAAGTTTCAGCAATTACACGATTCCGTCCGGTGGAAGCATTTCCCTCACTTTCAATGTCGATGAGGCCAGCACGGCGAATTTGACGGGTGGGAGTAGCCAGGTGGATGCGGAGTATGGCGGGAACCGGATCACCGGTCGTTCGCTGACGGCGGATTTCTCGGCGGGTACAACGAGTTTCAACATCGACATTATAGCGAACAGCATCAGTGGCGGCGAACCGGACGAAACCCTCATCCTCACCATCGACGAAAGCAATCTGTCGAGTTTAGGATTAACACTGGACACCGCCCGTTCGAAGCACACCATCACCATCCCCGCCAACGGCAACTCCGTCTTCTTCGCCTCGGGCAACAATAGAGCCACCGTCCTTGAGAGCGCGGGAGAGGCGAAACTTCCACTCAGGATATTCAGGGCCGTTGCTCCTGCCGGCGGACTTCCCGTCACGCTCACCGTTACCGATAATGCGGGTAATCCGGTTTCGAGCGACAAGGTTTCGTTGTCTGCGGACGGACAGAGCAACAGTGTGAATTTCGATATCCTTCCCGAAGACGGAAACGATAAAGAGATTACCGTTCTCATCAATGCCGATGGCGACACAAACAATGAAACCGTCCACTTCACGCTCACGGAGGGAGGCGGTTTCCCGAGCGAATGGGGCGTGGTGAACACCGCCTCCAACCGGTTCACGCTCAGCATCACGGACGATGTGGTTCCGAGCATCGGGTTTGCGAGTGCGGAGACGAAGGTCTTTGAGAATGCGGGGACGGTGGAGATTGAACTTGCGGTGAGCGGTTTTGATGCTTCGTTGCTTGGCTCGGTCAATATGGGAATGA
>JAPOUU010000066.1 GCA_026708505.1 Hyphomicrobiales bacterium
TATCACTCTAACTCTATCATCCAGTAATCTTCCGTCGGGCTGGAGTTTCGGTTCGCCGAACAGTCCTAACTCTTGGATGCTTGAGATTGAAGACAACGATTAGCCTCGACTATCGGGGGTTTTGAACCGGATATATCGATGGCAGGAAGGGATTTCGGTCGCTAGATTCCCCCGAGATTCGTACCGTCCGAACCGTTGCAAAGGATTCCCCTCCCCGACGGCTCCGCACGAGACGAATGGCAATGAGGGGGATTATCGGAAAACCTCCTAGCGGGACGGATCGTTAGATGCTTTCGCCGGGGCGGCGATGCATTAAAAGCTGAACTGCGCCGAGAGGCTTGCGCGATAGTCTTCGATTTCACTGCCCTGTGCCGTTGCCAGGCTTGCGGTAAGGATGTTATCGCCCCACCGGTAGTCGAAGCCGATGTTAATATCAAGGGCGACATCCTTGAGCTCGCTGACGAGATGCACGCCCGAAACATTCGTCGCGGTTTTCCCGTCCAAGGGAATGTGCAAATGCGCTCCGGAGGAAAGGCTTGCGCGATTTTGCGAATCGCTCAGCCATTGTTTGTCAAAAACGAATCCGATGCGCCCGTCGACAACCTCGCCGTCTTCCAGATAAACAATCTCGTGGTGGGGAGCGATAAACTCGTCGAAACGCACTTTGATCCACTCGACTTGCGCTTGCGGCACAAAGGAAAAACCGCTCATATCGAAGCGATAACCGAATTCACCCGAGAGATTGAAGGCGTTGGCGTCATTCTCGGACATCATGGATTCTTGTTGTGCGGCGATGTCGCTGGAAAAAGCGGTATATTGCGCTCGCGTGTCGGAGTAGAAACCTCCGGGAGAGTTCCATTGCGCATCCAGCGAAAAGGTGAGCAGGTCGGTGCCGATGCTGCCGTCACTCTCGTTGTGTTCGACAGCGGCGACATCCGTGTTCGCCGATCCGATCGAGACGTTCGCGCCAAGACGTAGCCCCCGGCCCGGTCCGTAGGACGAATCGCGGCCGAGAGGAACATCCAGTCCGAAGCGAGCGCGCCTGTCACGGATTTCATAGTTGCTTTGGACGGTTGCATCGGAAGGCTCGAGATGCGTGTGCGCGCCTTCCGGCTTTGCCCAAAAGCCCCTGCCCTCGTCCGCGAGCCAGACGCGGCTGCCCGGGCGCTCCTGCGTGGAGGCAAGCCGTGCGAGCTGCACCAAACTCGCGGGGTAGATTTTGAAAACCGGCACGCGCGGAGAGAATCCGGAATGCTGCAACGTCCATCCCTCCAAGGCGGAATCATGCTCGAGATCAAAAGTGAAGGCTCCGGCAATTATTCTTTCGTAGGTAAACGAGTCTGCATGCTGGTTTATAATGCCGGAACCGATTTCATTGTTTTCATCACCGGAAAACCCGTCCATGGACGGCTTCGGAGTTGGCGCGGTGATAAACGGAACGATATCGCCGAAATCGGAAGGCACGTTGCCGGACGCATAGATTTCCACTCGTGTCGGCTTCGTGCCGACGAGCTTGCCTTGTATGTCGAGACTGTTTGTGTATCCGCGCGTCGGCGAAAAGTTCAAAATGACGATTCCGCCGGTCTCGAAATCACCCTGGACAGCAAGCGCGGCATCCTCGTTTCCGCGCTGGAACGCAACGGTTCCGGCGCCGATGAGGTCTCCGGTAATCCGGTTGTTTCCATCAACTTCGAGCGTTCCGGAGTTGAAGAGGTTTCCGCGGATGGAGCCGGCCCGGGAGAGAGTGAGCCTGCCGTTGTTGCGGACGTTTCCTTCGATGCGCCCGTTGTCTCCTTGAACAAAGAGCGAGGCGTCATGCCCGACGAGAACGGAAATGCCGTCGGGTCTTTCGGGAGCGGTAAGAAGGGCAAAGTCGTCAATGAACATGTTTCCGTGACTGTGGGAAACGAGCGTGAAGGCCCGGTCTTCGTCCATCTCTCCGGTCAGACTCCAGTCTTGTCTTCCTTTTTTATACAGCCGGCTGAATCCGCTGACATCGCCAAGGTCCAGGGAACCATGTCTTCCGCCGTCAACGCTGTCATCGAGAACAATGAAAGCGCTTGTGGACGTTGCGGACGTGATGTCCCCTATGATTTGCGCGTTTGTTCGAAGGGTGAGCCGGTGTATTTTCCCCGCATCCATGTTAATGGCCGCGGTTTCACCCTGGACACGTCCGTCAATATCGATATGCACGGTTCCCCTGTGGGCGTTGTCGGGCGCGGGCGAATCGGGACCAAAGACCCGGTCGCGCGTAGCGACGATGCCTTGCCGCCCCTGGACGTTCGCGCCGCGGGCGACGGTGATGTTGATGTCGCCCGAGCCGGAACTGTATGCGCGCACGGCATCCTTGAGGGTTGCACCGGTCGCGACAACATCGCCGCCGATGGTTATGTTCATGCTGTCGGTGTTATCTTCATAGGCTCGTGCGGCGATAACTTCCCGTTCCTGCGAAGTGAGGGTTGTTCCGGGCGCAGTCGTGATATTGAGACCTGCGGTGCCGTATTGCAATGCACGGATGGCATATCTGCTCGAGGTGATGTTTCCGTTTGCGCGAATGTTTATTTCGTTGAGATGGGAGTTTGTTTCGCTTTCCGCAATGGCAAGGATTCCGAATTGCGGACCGGTGATGTTTCCGGATGTGATGATGTTGAGAGAACCGGTTCCCGCGTGCGCCGCCACGATTCCCCCGTTTTGTCCTGATGTGATGTCTCCGTATGCCCGAACGGTTACGTCCCGCATCGTGGCGCCTGTTTCAATGTCGATGCCTTGCCTCTCGGCGAAGATGCTTCCGGATGCCGCCAGCGTTGCGGAAACGTCGCCGACGCCGTCTACAAAAATTGCAATGCCGTCATGCCCCGTGTAATGCGCCCGGGTGCCAATGCTTCCGGCAACGTGGACATCGATATCCCGTGCCGCATCCTCGTTATCGCTTTTAATGAGGATCGCACGCTGGTGCTGTGCGTAGACCACGCTTCCCTCGGCCACCCGAACGGAGACATCACCCGTCCCTTCCGGATTTATATCTACAGCGTATCCGGTCGAATAAACATTTCCGGAGATATTGAGATCTATGCCGCCGGAATTTCGGGAAGTGTATAAATCAATGCTTTCGTCACTGAGATTTGCATCCACCGAAGAAAGAATTTCACCGGCTACATCAAGGCGGACATCGCCGGTTCCCCGGTGATGTATTCGAACGCCTTCGCCGACCGAGTAAATGCTTGCATCGGTGCGCAGATGGATGCCGCCGCTGTGTTCCGCCGTTTCAATGCTGACGCCCCTGCCTTTTGTGAAGAGGTTCATGTTTTGCGAAAGGGTGATGCTGGCGTCTCCCCTGCCCTCGTGCTTGAGGGAGATGCCGTGCTTTCCTGTCGGCGCGTCTTCGGTGCCGATGTCCCCGCCGACGGAGATGTCCACGCCGCCGGTCGCACCCTCCCCCGCGTTTGTGGTTTTTGCGTAAATTCCATGGCCTTTTGCGGATGTGACGGTTGCGGCATTGGCGAGCGTGACGGACAGGGCGCCGGTGCCGTTGTGCTCAACCCGGATGCCGTCGCCCTGTGCGCCAATGTCCCCGTTGGAGTTGGCAAGACGGACATCGCCGGTTCCGTGGTGTTCGACAAAGATGCCCGCTTCCCCGTTCTCGCCGGTCGTTTGAATATCCGCCTCGAAAAAGGCGCTAATGCCCGTGGATTCGGAAGAACCGTAGAACTCAAGAGCGTTGCCCTCGCCCGCGGAAACGCCGAAGGGGCCGGTTTGCGTTGCAACGAGTTGCTCTCCGCTTCCCGCCTCCTGCCTCTGCGTAACATCCGATTCGCCGTCGGGCGCGCCGGAGCAAATGTAGCGGGCGGGAGCATCGGCTTGCTTGATGCACTCGCCGGCGCGGGAGGATGTATCAAAACAGAGCAGCGCGCCGAGTGCCAGTATTGATGTGGACGCGAGGGCGGGCGCGCGAGTGAGGATGGTTTTGCCGGTTTTGCGCAAGCTTCCGCCGCGCAACGTGAATTCGCTGCGAGAATCGTTGTATGGGGCTGGCACGAATGTGCTCCTTTGTGGAATGGCAGGTGATTTGCACTCACAGACGCGCAATGCCACAGGCGAACACTGACCCGAGCAGACAGGTTACAAAAATCGGACGGCAATGTCAAGAAAAAAATTAAAAACCGTTAAAGTTTTTCGGTTTTCGAAACCCTTTTACCCCAACCGGCCGCTTGCGGCGCGGTCCGCAGTAACGCGGTCGAGCCAATCCGGATCCATTTCGGGAACGGAAGAAAGAAGAAGTTCGGTATACTCGTGGTGCGGCGGTCTAAGCATTTCATCTTTTTCTCCCTGCTCGACAACGCATCCCTGGAGCATGACAACGATTCTGTCGGCAACCGCTTTGACCGTTGCAAGGTCATGGGTAATAAACAAATAGGACAATCCCAATGTCTTTTGCAGGCGGTTGAGGAGTTTGAGGATGTCCTCGGAGACCAGCTGGTCAAGGGCGGAGGTTACTTCGTCGCAAATGATGAGCCGGGGTTCGGCCGCAAGCGCCCTCGCAATGCAGATTCGCTGCTTTTCACCGCCGGAGAGTTCGTAGGGGAAGCGCTCGGCGTAACTTTCCGGCAATTCGACCTCGCGCAGCAATTCATCGATGCGTTCGCGGCAGCTCGCTTGATTCATTCCGAGATAGAAACGCAGGGGGCGCCCGAGAATCTCGGAGATTCTCTGGCGCGGGTTCAAGGCGACATCGGGCATTTGATAAATCATCTGCAACTGCCTTAGATCCTGCTTGCTGCGCTCGGCGAAACTGCCGGCCAGCTCCTCCCCCTGAAAAGCAACCTCCCCCTCGTAGGGCGGAAGCAGCCCGGTGATGACCCGTGCGAGCGTGGATTTGCCGCTTCCCGACTCGCCCACGACGGCAACGGTTTCACCGCGCGCGACATCAACGCTGACGTTTTCAAGCACGCGCACGCCTTTGCCGTATCGCGCCGATATGCCCCGGACGCGCAGCACCATGTCCTTCTCGCGGTCAACCTGCGCGGGCTCCTTCCGTTCGGTCCGAACGTTGAGAAGCTGCCTTGTGTATTCCTGCTTGGGCGCGGCGAGAAGCGAGCGCGCCTCGCCCTCTTCGACGAGTCGTCCGTGCCGCAGCACCATGATCCTGTCCGCCATCTGCGCTACCACCGCAAGATCGTGCGTAACATAGATGGCGGCGGCATTGGCCGCTTCAATGGCCTTGCGAATGGCGATAAGCACCTGTATTTGCGTGGTCACATCCAGCGCGGTCGTCGGTTCGTCAAAGATGATGAGGTCCGGCTTGCACGACATCGCCATCGCAATCATCGCGCGCTGGAGCTGTCCGCCGGAAACCTGATGGGGATATCTAAAGCCGATGGTTTCGGGCTCGGGAAGGTTCATTTCGCCGTAGAGACGCACGGCGCTTTGGGATGCGTCCCGTGCGTTGGAGACGCCGTGCAGGACGGGAGCCTCGACGAATTGGTCGAGAAGCCGGTAGGCGGGATTGAAGGATGCCGCCGCGCTTTGCGCAACGTATGCAATGCGCGCGCCCCGAAGATCCCGCAATTGCGTCTCGGACGCCTTTCGCAGATCCATTCCGTCAAAGAAGATTTCGCCTTCGCTGATGCGGCATCCGCCGCGCGAGAATCCCATTGCCGAGAGCCCGAGCGTCGACTTGCCCGCGCCGGATTCGCCGATGAGTCCGAGCACCTCGCCGCGTTTGAGTTGAAAGCTGATGGGCTCAACGATGGTTTTCCAGCCGTCCTCGCCGTACCCCTCAATGCAAACGTTTCGCATATCGAGAATCGTTTCGCCGGTGCGGGCGTTGCTGTTTGTTCCGTCAGACTTCATCGCGCAAACCACTTGTTTTGTGAAGCATCCAGTCAACGACGAGGTTGACGCCGATGGTGAGGGATGCGATTGCAAGAGCGGGAATGAGGGGCGTCAGGATGCCGAAGGAGATGGCTCCGGCGTTTTCGCGCACCATGCTTCCCCAGTCGGCCGTCGGAGGCTGGAGTCCGAGCCCGAGGAAGCTGAGCGCGGAGATGAGCAGGAACACGAAGCAGAAGCGCAGCCCGAATTCCGCAATAAGCGGAGCAACGGCGTTCGGGAGAATTTCACGCCTCATGATCCACCAGAGTTTTTCGCCCCGCAGCCTTGCGACTTCAACATAATCCATGACGACGATATCCATGGAAACGCTTCGCGCCAACCGGAACACCCGGGTTGAGTCGAGCATGGCGAGAACGATGATAAGCACGGGCACCGACGTGCCGAGCACGGAGAGCAGCATGAGCGAGAAGATGAGAATGGGAATGGAGAGCAATATGTCGACGATGCGGGAGAGGAGCTGGTCGGTCCACCCTCCGAGCGCCGCCGCCATGAATCCGCTGGTGATGCCGATGAAAAAGGAGAGAACGGTCGTGAGCAGCGCTATGAAGATGGTGTTCCGCGCGCCGTAAATGATGCGGGTGAGGAGGTCGCGGCCCAGCTGGTCGGTGCCGAGCATTGTCTCGGCGCTCCACTCCTGCCATACGGACCCGACGACTTCGGTTTCGCCGTAGGGCGCGATCACGCCGGCGAAGAGTCCGATGAAAATCCACAAGAAAACAATGACGATGCCGACTTTGGCGGAAACGGGCGCCGAACGCCAAAGCGAACCGAACGCGCTAACGGGTGCAACAAGCGCGTTCATCGCGGGTGCCTCAGTCGAGGATTGGCGAGGGCGGAAAAGATATCGGCAAGCAGGTTAAGCGATACATAAGTGCCCGCGAAGATGAGGCAGGAAGCTTGCACGACGGGCAGGTTCCGCGCGGAGACGGAGTCGACCAGCAACTGCCCCAGTCCGGGATAGACAAACACCACTTCCACCACGACGACACCGACGATGAGATAGGCGAGGTTGAGAACGATGACGGTGATGATCGGCGAGAGGGCGTTGGGCAGGGCGTGGTAGACGATGAGCCGGGCGGTGCCGACGCCCTTGAGCCGCGCCATTTCGATATACGGGCTCGCAAGCAGATTGATGATGGCGGCGCGGGTCAGCCGCATCATGTGCGCCATAACGACCAATGCGAGCGTGATGCATGGAAGCAGCATGACATAGATGCGTTCCAGGAAGGAGATGTCATGCCGCAGAGTCGCAAGAGGCGGGAACCAGCCGAGTTCAACGGCGAAGATGGCGATGACGATGTATCCGACGAGGAATTCGGGCGTGGAAATCGCAATCAGCGTGGACGAGGAAATGAGCTTGTCAAACCAGCCGCCCCTGTAGATCGCGGCAAGGATTCCCAGCGCCAGGGACAGCGGCACGGCGACGGCGGCGGCAAGCGCGGCAAGCAGGAGCGTGTTGGCAAACCGCTCGCCGACTTGCGGGGCGACGGGACGTTCGTTGGTGAGGGAGATTCCCATGTCGCCCTGGAGAAAATTCCAGAGCCATTCTCCGTACCGCTGGTAGAAGGGAAGATCAAGCCCGAGCTGCTTGCGCAGGGCCGCGACCGTTTCGGGGGTCGCGGCTTGTCCGAGGATTGCGGTCGCAACATCCCCGGGCAGGAGCTCGACACTGGATGCGATGATGATAGAGACGGCTAGCAGGGTGATTGCGCCGAACAGCAAGCGCTGTCCGACCATAACAAATAAACGCCTCACACTGCCCCTCTTTTTTTCATCGTTACATCATGCCGCTAGGAGCACATCCTTCTGCTTGCCGTGGCGTTTCCTTAGGACCACCACCAACGTTCGGCGACTTTGTGTCCGTCGAACTCCCAGTTGGATGCAACCTGGTCGGGCTTGTGCAAGTCAGCGCTTGCGGCCTGGACGTCGGCGGCGAAAGTAAAGATGACCGCGCCTCCGTCGTCGTGGCAGAGTTGCTGCATCTCGTAATACATCTCGCGACGCTTGTTTTCGTCAAGTTCCTTGCGCGCGGCAACGAGGAGGTCGTTGAAGCGCGGGTTCGCCCAGCGCGTGTCGTTCCAGTCGGCACCGGCCTCGTAGGCGGACGAGAACATGAGATCCTCGGTGGGACGTCCCGCCCAGAAGCACATGCACCACGGACGCACGAGCCAGATGTCGTTCCAGTAACCGTCTTCGGAGACACGGTCAACAGTGATGTTAATGCCCGCCTTGGAAGCATGCTCCTGGAAGAGCACGGCGGTATCAACGGCACCCGCAAAGGCGGCATCGGCCGCGGCAAGATTGACATCAAGCGAAGACAGTCCCGCCTGCTTCAAGTGGTGGCGGGCCCTGTCGGGGTCGTATTGGGTTTGCGGAATGTCCGGATTGTGGAACCGCATGGTCGGGGCGATCGGCTGGTCGTTTCCGAGCACGCCGTATCCGAGCAGGATGGTGTCCAGGATGGCCTGCCGGTCAACGCCGTATTTGATGGCCTTGCGCACGTGGACATCGTCAAAAGGAGCGGTGTCGACATGCATGGGCGCGGTGTAGTGCTTTGTTCCGGTGACCTGGAAAACCTGGACGTTCGGGTTGCGCTCGAGCAGGTGGACGGTTTTGACGTCGCAACGGCTCATGATGTCGACTTGTCCGGTCTGCAACGCCGCGGTGCGCGAGACGACATCGTTGATGCCGATGACGTGAACCTCATCGAAATGCGGCTTGCCTTCGCGGTAATAGTTGGGGTTGCGTTTTCCTTCCATCCGAACGCCGGGCTCCCAGTATTGCAGGGAGTAAGGACCGGTGCCGATGCCTTTGTCGAATTCGGCGCCCCGCGTTCCCTCGGGGAAGATGAGAAGCTGGTAGGACGAAAGGACAACGGGGAAGTCGGCGTTTCCGTCTTTGAGCTTGAACACGATGGTGTCCTTCCCGTCGGCGCGAATCTCTTCGATTTGATCAACGAGGTTTTTGGCGCTTGAAGCGCTTTCTTCGCCGCGGTGGTAGTTGAGGGAGTCAATGACATCGTCCACGGTCAGGGTTTTTCCATTGTGGAACTCAACCCCCCTGCGCAGCTTGAATGTCCAGGTTGCGACATCCGAGGAAGCTTCCCAGGACTCGGCGAGTCCGGGCACGGGCGTGGAGCGCTCGTCAATGTCCACGAGATTGTTTCTCAGCATTCCGTAGCAGGAAAGAATGTCGAAACTGTCGTCGAGAGTTGCGGGGTCGAGAGTGTCGTCGGTGGACGCGGACGGCGCGCCGACGCGCAGCAACCCGCCGACTTTCGGGGTTTGCGCGAGAGCGGAGGTCGTGAGCATGTGCTCGGCCGCGAGCGTTGAAACACCGAGCGCAACCGCGCGGGTCATGAAGTCACGACGTGAAAGCTTGCCTCTGACGACGAGATCAGAAAGTTGTTGGAGTGATTGTTTGGATGTGTTGAACATTTGATGCTCCCTCATAATCAGGATAAAACCATGCGACGAAAGCACCTCTGCCCCGCCTCTTAACTCCCAACGCTACGATGAATCCGTGTTTTGCGCAAATAACCCTCCTGTTTTGCCGAAGTCTTTATCCCGAATTTTCGCGTGATTCCAAAGAGTTCGAGGCGATTCGGCGCATTTTCGCCTCGAGCGAATCACTTGCGATTGTAATGCCGAGGGCGTAACAAGGATGCATATACAATAATTCCCATGAGTTCGTGTCCAAGGAGGCATCCCATGACAATCCCATCTTCCCCCCCGTCTTTCCCTGCTTTACTGAAACAAACGCTCCTCGGCGCCTGCGCCGCCTTCGCGGTGTTCGCGCTCGCAACACTGCCGAACGAAGCCCGCGCCAAAACCCTCGTCTACTGTTCCGAAGGATCGCCCGAGGGATTCAATCCCTCGCTCTACACGGCGGGAACAACCTTTGACGCATCGTCGCGTTCGATATTCAACCGCCTTGTCGAGTTCGAGCGCGGCACGACGAATATCACGCCGGCGCTCGCACGCAGTTACAACGTCTCGGACGACGGACTCGAATACACTTTCCGTTTGCGCGACGATGTCCGGTTCCACACGACCGACGGCTTCACGCCGACGCGCAACATGAACGCCGACGATGTCATTTTCACTTTTACGCGCCAATGGAAGGAAGACCATCCCTACCATGATGTCTCCGGCGGCTCTTACGAGTATTTCGAAGCGATGGACATGCCGAATTTGCTGCGCGCGGTCGAAAAGGTGGACGACCATACGGTTCGCTTCGTGCTGAACCACCCGGAAGCCCCCTTCGTTGCCAATCTTGCGATGGATTTTGCCTCGATACTTTCGAAAGAATACGCCGATGCGATGCTTGTCGCCGGCACGCCCGAGCGCCTTGACCTCGAGCCGGTCGGAACAGGACCCTTCCAACTGGTGGAATATCGCAAGGACGCCCTCATCCGCTACAAGGCGCATCCGGATTACTGGGCGGGACGCTCCCCCCTGGACAATCTGATTTTTGCGATAACGCCGGACAACTCCGTTCGCTGGCAGAAGCTTCAGGCGGGCGAGTGCCACGTGATGCCCTACCCCAACCCGGCCGACCTGGATGCCATGGCGAACGCCGAAGGCATTCGGCTGCTGCAGCAACAAGGTTTGAACGTCGGCTATCTGGCGTTCAACACGGAGAAGAAACCCTTCGATGATGTTCGCGTTCGCCGGGCCTTGAACATGGCGACCGACAAGCAGGCGATTTTGGACGCGGTGTTTCAGGGAGCGGGATCAATTGCGAAGAATCCGATCCCGCCGACCATCTGGTCTTACAATGATGCCATTCGCGATTATCCGTACGACCCCGAACGCGCACGTGCCTTGCTGCGCGAAGCCGGCGCCGAAAACCTGAAGACAAACATCTGGGCGATGCCCGTTCAACGCCCGTACAACCCGAACGCCCGCCGGATGGCGGAAATCATCCAGGAAGACTGGGCAAAGGTCGGCGTCGAGGCGGAGATCGTCTCGTTTGAATGGGGGGAATATCTCAAGCGCTCCAAAGAAGGCGAGCACGAGACGCTTCTGCTCGGCTGGACGGGCGACAACGGCGACCCCGATAATTTCCTGTACGTGCTGCTGGGGTGCGAAGCGGCGAGCGGCGCCAACCGCGCACGCTGGTGCTACGAACCGTTTGACAAATTGCTGCGCCAAGCCAAGCGGGTCGACAACAAGGAAGTTCGGGCGGAACTCTATCGCCAGGCCCAGGTCGTCTTCAAGGAGCAGGCTCCGTGGGTGACGATTGCGCATTCGGTCGTGTTCGAGCCGGTCCGCGAAGAGGTGATCGACTATCGGATCGACCCGCTGGGCGGACACATCTTCTATGGCGTAGACCTCGCCGAATAGTGCCCGCCGGTGGAAACACCCCTGCCGGTTTCGGCATTCATCATTACGCATAACGAGGAAGACCGCATCTCCAGGGCGGTGTCCTCGTTGCGCGGATGGGTCAGCGAGATTATCGTCGTCGACTCCGGCTCCACCGACAACACCCGCAAGGTCGCCGAAGACTTATCCGCCAAATTTGTCGAAAACGAATGGCGCGGATTTGGCGAACAAAAGCGCTTCGCCGAATCCATGTGCCGGGAGCGGTGGCTTTTCAACATTGATGCCGACGAAGAAGTCACGCCGCAACTGCGCGATGAAATTATCGCGCTGTTCGCAAACGGACATCCTCCGTGCGACGGCTACGCCGTCTTCGCCGCCGATGTCTTTCCCCACGAAGACAAGCCCGCCGCATGGGCCGGCGGCAAATGGTTCACCCGGCTCTACGACAGGGAGAAAGGACGTTTTGCCGATTCAACCGTTCACGACAATGTATCGATGCAGCAGGGTGCGCGCATCCGGCGCTTGAAGGCGCCGCTCCATCACCGTTCGATACGATCGATAGACTTCACCATCAAAAAGGCGAACTACTACACCAACATGCAAGTCGAAGACCTGCAAAAACGCGGGCGGCGACTGCCCCGCTGGCGGCTGCTGTTTGAATTCCCCGTCGCCTTTTTGAAAAGTTATTTCTTGCGGCGGGCGTTTCTGTACGGTTTTTGGGGATTCATCCACGCGGTCAACTACGGATTTTTTCGGCATCTTCGAGTCGCCAAGCAATACGAAGCCGAAATAACAAAGCAAAAACAAAAACAAAACAAATCGACATGATCCGGTTTCTTCTGCTGCGACTCGCGCAAATCATTCCCGCCTTCATCGGAGTGTCCCTGATCGCGTTCGCTTTCATCCGGCTTGTTCCCGGCGACCCCATCGAAGTTCTCTCCGGCGAACGCGGCATTGATCCGGAGCGCCACGCCGAACTCATGGCAAAGTTCGGCTACGACAAGCCCCTCCACCAGCAATATTTCGACTATCTCTACAATCTCGCGCAAGGCGACCTCGGCGCTTCGCTGGTTACGCGCAAGCCGGTGCTGTCGGAATTCGCAAGCCTGTTTCCGGCAACCCTCGAACTTTCCATCGCCGCGATGCTGTTTGCACTGGTGCTGGGACTGCCTGCGGGCATCATTGCGGCCCTGCGCAGGGGAAAGCCCGCCGACCACATCCTCATGGGAAGCGCGCTCACGGGCTACTCCATGCCGATATTCTGGTGGGGACTGCTGCTGATTATTTTGTTTTCGGGAATCCTGCAATGGACTCCCGTCTCGGGACGCATCTCGGTCATACATTACGTAACGCCGGTCACGGGCTTCCTGCTTATCGATAGTCTGCTCGCGGGCGATATCGATGCGTTTCAATCGGCGCTGCGGCATCTCATCCTGCCCGCGATAACGCTTGGCACGATTCCCCTCGCCGTGCTTGCACGGCAAACACGCTCGGCCATGCTCGAGGTTCTCGGCGAGGAATACATCCGCGCCGCGCGCGCCAAGGGACTCACGCCCTGGCGGGTCGTTCTTTTGCACGCGCTGCGAAACGCCCTCATTCCGGTGCTGACGACCATCGGCCTGCAGGTCGGAGTGCTGCTGGCGGGCGCCATTCTGACCGAGACCATCTTTTCGTGGCCCGGCATCGGCAAGTGGCTGGTGCATTCCATCTTCAGCCGTGACTACCCTTCCGTACAAGGCGGATTGCTTCTGATTGCCTTGTGCATCATGGCGGTTAACCTGCTGGTCGACATCCTCTACGGGATGGCCGACCCGCGCATTCGGCACGCACGGGAGTAGCGCGCGATGGATCCCGCATTCTGGAAACATTTCCGCCGCTCGAGGGGCGCGTTTATCGGGATGATCGTCGTAGCGGCCCTGGCGCTGATTGCGGTGCTCGCGGATGTCGTCGCGCCTTATGCGCCGGACACGCAATTCCGCGACGCCCTCTTGCTGCCGCCGGCGTGGCTGGAGGGCGGGAGTTGGAACTTCGTGCTGGGAACCGATCCGGTCGGACGGGATATTTTATCAAGGCTGATTTACGGAGCGCGGTTTTCGCTTTTCATCGGGCTCATCGTGATTGCGCTGTCACTTTGCGGCGGCGTGCTGCTGGGTTTGGTTGCGGGATTCTTCCGCGGCAGCCTTGAAATCGTCATCCTGCGCTTGATGGACATCATCCTTGCGGTTCCGTCCTTGCTGCTTGCGCTCGTGATCGTTGCAATATTGGGACCCGACCTTTTCAACGCGATGCTTGCAATCGCGGTGGTATACCTGCCGCACTACGCGCGATTGACGCGCGCATCCGTCATTGCGCAATCCAAGCGCGACTATGTCACCGCTTCGCGCATCTCCGGCGCGCGAAACCTGCGTCTCATGTTCATCACCATCCTGCCGAACTGCCTGTCGCCCCTTATCGTGCAAGCGACGCTGGGGTTTTCCTCCGCGGTGCTGGATGCCGCCGCGCTCGGCTTTCTCGGCATGGGCGCGCAACCTCCCACGCCCGAATGGGGAACGATGCTCGCGGACGCCCGCGAATTCATCCTGCGCGCATGGTGGGTCGTGACCTTTCCCGGACTGGCGATATTGATAACGGTGCTGTCGTTCAACCTGATGGGGGACGGATTGCGCGACGCCCTTGACCCGAAGATGAAACGCGCATGAGTCCGCCGCTTTTGGAAATAGAAGACTTGTGCGTGGGATTCGCTTCCGAGCGCGGCACCTTGCAGGCCGTGGACGGCGTTTGCCTGCGTGTTGAAAAAGGCGAGATTTTATCGATCGTCGGCGAGAGCGGTTCGGGAAAATCCGTTGCGATGCTTGCGTTGATGGGATTGCTTGGCGAAGAGGCGACATGGAGCGCGAAGGCGATGCGCTTTGACGGCATCGATCTGCTTGCACTCTCCCCGCAGGCAAGACGCAAAATGCTCGGCAAGGAGATGTCGATGATATTTCAAGAGCCGAGCGCGAGTCTCAATCCATGCTTTCCGGTCGGATATCAAATCGAGGAGATGCTCGCGACGCACACCCGGCTCTCGCGCGCCGAGCGCAGGGACCGCGCCGAAGAACTTCTGCGCCAGGCCGGCATTCCGGATGCGCGGCAGAGGCTGAAGGCGTTTCCGCACCAACTCTCGGGCGGAATGAACCAACGCGTGATGATCGCCATGGCGATTGCGTGCTCGCCGAAACTGCTGATTGCCGACGAACCGACGACGGCGCTTGATGTCACCATCCAGGCGCAGATATTGGATTTGCTGCATGCACTTGTGAACGAGACGGGGATGGCGCTGCTGCTCATCACGCACGACATGGGAGTCGTCGCCGAGACGGCGGAGCGCGTGTCGGTCATGTATGCGGGACATCAAGTTGAAAGCAGAAGCGTCGGAGCGCTCTTTGACGCGCCGCGCCACCCTTACACGAAAGCGTTGCTTGAAGCCTTGCCGGACAGGGCGCCCGCGCACGGACGCCTGCCTGCAATTCCGGGAACCGTTCCCGGAATCGACAACCGTCCGAACGGCTGCCTGTTTCATCCGAGATGTTCCCGGGTGCAAGAGAATTGCCGCACGCTCGAGCCGCCCTTGCGCGAAGACGGCGGCGGATTGCTGCGCTGTTTCCATCCTTGCGGGGCGGGACCATGAGCGCACCCGTTCTCGAGGTAAAAGAGCTGCGCCAGACCTATGTTGTCCAGGGCGGATTGTTCGGCAAACGCAAGCGGCTGCATGCATTGCGGGAGGCGAGTTTTACATTGGAGGCGGGCAGCAGCCTTGCGATTGTAGGCGAGAGCGGCTGCGGCAAGACGACGCTTGCGCGCATTCTGACAATGATAGAGCCGCCGGCGGACGGGTCGCTGCGCATTCAGGGCATCGATATTGCCGCGGCGACATCTTCGCAGTTGCGGGAGTTGCGCACGCAGATACAGATGGTGTTTCAGGATCCGAAGAACTCATTAAATCCGCGCCGGCGCGTCGGTGCAATACTTGAAGAGCCGCTCGTCATTAACACGAAACTCTCGAAGGCCGAGCGCGCCGAAAAGGTTGCCGCGATGCTTGAGCAAGTCGGAATGGATGCGGGGCTTGCCGAGCGTTTCCCGCACATGCTTTCCGGAGGCCAGCGCCAGCGCGTCGCGATTGCCCGCGCGTTAATGTTGAATCCGGGGATTTTGGTAGCGGACGAGCCTGTCTCGGCGCTTGATATATCGGTGCAGGCGCAGATTCTGAACCTGCTCGCCGAACTGCAACAACGGTTTCAACTTTCGATGCTGTTTATTTCCCACGACCTTTCGGTCGTAAAGCATATTGCGGACGACATTCTTGTTATGTATCTCGGCCGCATCGTCGAGACGGGCAAGGCCGCCGACATTCTTGAACGGCCAAAGCATCCCTATACCGGCGTGCTGATTGCATCAACGCCCGTTGCCGATCCGAAACGTGCACGAGGGAAGCGGGAAGTCGGATTGGCCGGAGAACCGCCTTCGCCGCTGTCTCCCCCGCCCGGGTGCAGCTTTCATCGAAGGTGCCCGCTGGCAAGCAAGCGCTGTCGCGTGGAGATTCCGCGGTTGCGGCGTGCGGATGCGTCTTCTTCGCGTCTCGTTGCCTGCCATCATGCCGATTGACGGAACGACGACAAAAAAGATCGGAGCCGGAAGTTTGAAAATCCCGCCGCCCGCCCCTCCAAGAACGGGTTTTCGGAGCCGGATAACCATCGATTATCGCGGGGTTTTTGCTGATTCGCCTCGAATCACGTCCTTGTTGTATTTTGGGTTATTGACCAATCACGGATTTGTGATAGGCTCGTAGATGCTACAAATCGAATCACTATAAGGAGTGAAACCATGAAAGTATTGATAACGATTTTCGCAATCGCCACGATGGTTTTTGCGTTCAATGCGCCTTCCGCTTTTGCAAAAGAGGGTCATTACCAATGTGTGGGCATACCTAAATGGATTGGAAAGTGTGATACGGATAACGATATTGCACTGGACGAACTCCATGACCCCGACCGGTCCGACAATGAAAGAGACGTTGCCGATTCGGGCGAGGAAGGTTCCACTAAGGAGACAGGAGCAAGCGACCAATAAAAGGGTATGAAACCCTGTTGGACGAGCGAAAAGGTTCGAAGGCTTGCTCCAAGCTTCCTTCCTGCTCGTTCTCTTGATTGGTGAATATGGCGGACCGTGACCGGGAGTTGGTATTTCCCGGACGAGGGAGCATGCAGGCTCCTGATTGTGCCGGCCGGTTTAGAGGTTGAATGCGCTAAGAGTCTGCACGCTTCGTTCGCCGATCCAGACAAAGGCGATAAGGAAGCAAGGGGCGGCAAGGCCCCAGCGGATCATGTCGGCTTTTTGCCGGAACAGGTTTGTCGTGAAAATCAGAACGGGCCAGACAATTGCCGCAATGGCGATCTGGCCGATTTCCACACCCAGATTAAAGGCCAGCAGGCTTTGCCACAGGTTGGGCGCGTCCGCCTGGAGAATTTCCTGAAGCACGAATGAAAAGCCCAAACCGTGCAGCAGTCCGATAATGGTGGTGACAAGCACGGTTTCTTGGCGGTGGCGGAATGCAACGGCAACGGTCGCGGCATAAATAATGGATGCGGCAATTCCCGTTTCCACCAGCGGCACGAACCACGGCGCGTTGGGGACATAGCCCAGAAATCCAAAAATCAGCGTGACCGTATGCCCGACGGTAAAGCCGGTAATGCGAAAGGCGAGATGCCGAAAGGTTGCGGCTCCGAGGATCAGGCAAAAAACAAAAAGAACATGATCCAGACCTTCCAGAATGTGAACGACGCCTTCTTTGGTAAAGGTAAGCACCGCATCCAATACG
The DNA here is from genome assembly GCA_026708505.1 of Hyphomicrobiales bacterium. Lineage (GTDB taxonomy): Bacteria > Pseudomonadota > Alphaproteobacteria > JAPOUT01 > JAPOUT01 > JAPOUT01. The sequence goes on from JAPOUU010000066.1 coordinate 17,077, forward strand.
GACCGGGATACGGTAACGGGTTCATTTAACAGGCCGCGAACGCGGTAAACAAGCGGTTCCGTTGTCCGGTGGTCAATGACCAGATTGGCCGTGTCCTCCTGGTCCGGCAGACCGGGATTAAGACGGCTTTGAAGAGAATAGACATCGGGAATGTCGGCAACCGGAAAAACCAGTTCCACATCCATAACCGTATCCCCGACGTAAGCCGCATCAAACCGGTCATCATAAACGGGACCCTCTAATATTATTTCCGCTTCTTCCAACGGGACGAAGGGGGGCTGGCTTTGTACGGGATAAAGGCGCATCCGCCCGATTGCGCCTTGCAGTGCCGAACCTTCAACAAGAAGCGCGGTGCCCTCCTGCAGGAATTTCGCCAACCCTTCCGGGTGTGCGCGCAAGACGTCCACATCCAGGTAGTGTACCAGAACACCATCTTCGACAGCATTGGTCGTATAAGGTGCCGGTAAAGGCAGTTCATCCCCCTGAACCGGGCCCAGCTTGTCCGCGACCAGATAAGGCAGCGGGGTTCGAATAAGCAGACGGACAGCATTGTCCTCATAGACGACATGATAGATCCGGATATTGGCATTGAGTTTGAAATGGGCATCGGCCGGGCCCGCAAACATCATGAAACATCCGAGGATGGAGAACCAGAGGCAAAGGGCGCATCGCACACCCCTCCTCCCCGATGAAAACAGGCTATCCATTGGTTTCATCCCGACCATGCCCCGCCGGTCACAGGGTGCGCCGCATTCCCTTCTTCCCTGACGGAACCAGGGCATCCATTGGTCTTGCCCCGGTTAGGATCCGTCGGTCACCATGTTATGGCTGCCGAAATAGTAGACATGGCCCGACTTGCCCCGAAGATCATCTTTGGTGATGGAAACGTTCGGCGCATTCAGATAGGTATTGTCATGGGTTTTCACCCATTCATCGGCGGGCTGCAAGGTGGATGTGAAGAATGTGGTTTCCGGCACCAGGTAATGGTGCGGAATGGCGATTTTTGCCCCTGTTTTTCTCACAACACTGTCAGCCTGTTGATAGTCGAGAATATGGCGGGAGCCATCAACGGGAACGAAAATAACATCTACATCCCCGATCTGGTCCCAGACTTCCCGGGGCGGTTCCGGACGGTTGTCGCCCCAACTCAGGAATTTCATGCCGCCGGTTTCGATTAGATAAATATTATTGTCAAAATGGCGGGCGTTGTCCGGAGGACAGATCATCTCACGGCTTTCAAACTGTTTTACCGCTTCGGTCCATTCAATGATTCCCGGGGCCACACACTGGTGTTTGTCGGCGATGCCGGTGATTTTCACATCACCCAGCGTGAAACTGCCTGCCATGCGGTCCAATATCATATTGGCTTCCAGCGCACCAATGGCGTCATGGTCAAAATGGGCGTGGCTGGAAAGCCCGATGTCCACTTCGGCTTTTGGAAAATCCATCCGGTACCAAAGGCCCCAAGCTCCGGACGGATCATTGCGCCACGGATCCAGCATGATTTTAATGCCGGAGGGGGACGTGATCTGGAAAGCGGAGTTCGAGAAGAAAGCAACATCAACGGCACCTTCTGCGGAAAAATCACCACCCTCGTTCTGGATATCAATAATTTTGTTGTGGTTTTTGCCCGACTGCCAGGTATCCAGTCCATTTTCACCAACGGCGCTTAATGCGCCAAGACTAATCCCGGCCAGTGCAACAACGCCGACGGCGCCATATTTCAATGCAGATTTCATTGTAAAGTCTCCCTGTTAATTCCACGATTTTGTCCTCTCGCGATAGTGCCACGGGCTCATACCAATGTCAATTTGCCAAATAAAGGGACAAGACGGCATCAAGACCCGGCCGGAGAGCTTCATCCGAACACGGTTCTTTCCTATCCCCGACAATAACTTCAAACACTAATTCCAGGACAATCGCAGTGTTTGCTTAACATGATCCTGCAGGTTTTGTGGTATTTCCAGTTTCTTTGCGGTTTCAAGCCAAGTTGAAAACACTTCGATGGTTTTTTCCAAAATCGCCTTCTCCCTGTTGCGCGGCAAGCCTGCATATTTTGCAAGATGCTTCAGGTCGCTTAATGTGAATTCGGATGTTTTTCCGTTGATGCTTAGTTGGTGGAACTTTGTAAAATCGCTGCCCTCCGCGTGACATAGGTCATAGGCCGGTGCGATATCCCAGTTGCCTTCGCGATCCATCATGAAACTAAAATTCTTTACATGGTCGTCCCGGTTGCAACCAACCAGGTTAAACACCACGCGGCGAAATTGCTCCTCGATGGAGGCTTGGGAAATACCCAGTTCGCGCATTGTCATAAAGAGTTGCTCGTATGAATAGGCACCGCTTTCGTAATAATCGAAATGGGCAACCGCCGCGAATGTCTGGACGAATTTTTTACCCCCCTGTTCATCGCGGTCAAAACGGCGTGTCATGAAATGATTGCGGTTATTCTCTCCGAGCAAGCGGCTTTCCATCATGTTAATGCCGCAGTCCCTAGCCATCAGGTAATAACTGTATTCCAACAGTCCGTAACCCGATGGGTCCGCAATGCCCCAATCGCCGCTAAAGGCTACGCCGTCAAGTTTGATCAACCAATGTTCAAAACCCGGCGGAAGGTCTATCTGCCCTGAGCGGATTTGTTTCGTTTCCGGATTGTAGGCGATGACTGCTTTTGCACGCGCGCCGCCAGCCGAAGCCCCAACACTTACAATTTCGAGCAAGGCACTTTCTTCTTTTCCGCGGGTTAGTTTTGTATCAAGCTTTTTCCTTTCCGCAAATGCCATTGAAGCAAGAGAGATGAGTTCATGAACTTCGAGTATTTTGTCTTTTGCCGTATCATCACCTGTTGAAGGTTCGAATTCCAACGCACCCATGCCGCGCGTACCCGTATAACACAACCGGTCGACGGCATTGAATTCTTCCGAGCGTCGGCCTTTTTGGGCGAGCCAGATGTCAACGAGCTTCTTACCGTATTTGTCGGGCAAACTGTCGGCTAGGAGACCGGGCAGCCCATGGAAAGACCTCGGTGCAAGATTTTCAAACTGGTATATGCGCCCGATACGCACAGGCATGTGCAGTGGAGCCAACTCCATCCCAAAGTCGGCAAAATTTGGATCATATTGAAACCGTGCATATCTCTCATCAGCATCCATTGAAACATAACCGATAGGCGTGCCCCATAGATTGACCGTAGCTTTGCTCATCAGACTTCATCTCCCCATACAATGCCGGATGCCGAAGATATTTTCTTTCTTTTTCCGGATGACGCGCCAAGAACTTCAGCCATTGGTGATTTAAAATCTTCCGGCAAAAGCGCATCGATTGATGCTGCCCTATCCAGCGCTTTCAAAATCTTCAACCATGTTTCAATCTGACTGTCTTGTCCGCTCTCAACACGCTTTAGCGTGGCAACGCCGATACCGGCTTCCTCGGCCAGCCTGCTTTGGGAAAAACCCAGCACTTTCCGAATTCGGACCAAGCGTTCGCCGAGTTCTTTAAGAATTGCCGTTTCCGGGGTTAGTTGATTAATTTTCATAATGTCCCTTGTGGCCGTTGATTCGATTACGTGACTAAAATAGCTCATATATGATACAATATCAAGCATTTTGGCTAAAAAAGTATCATAATTGATACTTTTTATCTAACATATCAAGGCTTTGTAAAGGAAATATTTGGGCGTTAACCCCGAGCCAACCCGTAAAAACTGCCCGTTTTACGCCATACAAATCGAGAGTTTATGCGACCTCCAAGCTCAATCTTCCTCGGCGACGAGATTTTGAAGCGCGAAGGACAATTTCCACATCTTGCCCCAAACCCGTCAGCAGTTGCAGGAGATCCTCCACCGAATATTCTCTAAAGTGACCTCGCAATAGACGGGAAAGTTTTGATTGGGAAAGACCCAGCAACCTTGCTGCTTTCCTCTTTGTCAGCCGACGACGACGAAGGATTCTGTCCATGCGAATAACAATCCCGGACTTGAGAAGATGTATGTCCGCATCGGGAAAACCTAAATCCGCAAACACATTGCCGCTTCCTTCTTCGATATCTTCCGTCTCCATTTTACATCTCCTTAACTCTTGGACTCTTTCCAATTGCCATCAAATCAAAACTGCCTCTTCCCCGAAGAATTGTCTACAAACTACTCCGCAAAAAAAGGGCGCCGGATTTCTCCGACGCCCTTCGATTTGGCTCTGTCGCCCGAATTTACGCGGCGACAAACTCGTCGCGGTACTCGGAACGAATGTCGGCATACCAAGCCGGCTCTGTGGGCCAGGGCCAGAGGTTGTCCAAAGCGCTGCCGGGGTAAGCCTCGGCAAAGTTGTTCTTGGACTGCTCCGAGAGGAAAGCGTCGGAACCGGTCACTGCGGAATTGTATCCGGTCTTGTTCGCGGTTTCGCCTCCAACTGCGGGCCGATACATGAAATCGATGAAAGCATAGACTTCTTCAATGTTGCGCGCCGCTTTGGGAAGCGCAAGCCCATCGATCCACGCGAGGGCACCCTCTTTCGGCGCTTGGTAGGTGACGGGCTGTCCTTCGCTTTTCATAGCGAGGGTGGGACCGTCCCAAGTCTGTCCGATGACCATGCCTTCCTGCAAGAAGCCGCTCTTTTGCGCGTCAGCATCATTCCAGAATTTCCCGACATGGCCTTTGCGTGCAACGACCCAATCGGTGACTTTCCGCCAGATGGGACGCATGGCTTCTTCGCTGCTGTAAGCGCGTCTCATGTCTCCGGGCTCGAGTTCGCCGATGGTTTCCATGTAGAGTCCCGCGCCCACCATCATGGAGTGGGGGCGTCCCATCATTTTGCCGGAAACATCGTCCGCCCAGACATCCCCGTAGGAGGGCACGCCTCCATCGGGCGACCATTTGTCCGTGCGCCACGCAACGGCTTCGGTTCCCCATATGTGGGGAAGCCAGTGCGAACCGTTTCCGCCGAAGTTCCATTCTTCTTCGCCGACGTCGAGCATGCCCTTGTTAACGTTCTGGGTTGGTATGCGCCCGAGATCGAAGGCTTGAAGCAATTCGAGAGGCTCCCACTGGGGAGAACGCATGTTGGTTGGCGTGACAATGTCCGCGCCCCGGCCCTTGGTGGCTTTCATCTTGTTGATGAGTTCTTCGTTGGATCCGATTCCGGTGAAGTTAATGGTAACCCCGGTTTCCTCCTTGAACTGATCACGCAATGTTTGCGGAAGGTAATCCGACCACATGTAGATGTTGAGTTCGCCGCTTTGGGAGAAGGCGTTTTTGACATAGAGGGGAGCCGAAGCGATAACGCCGGCGGCAACCCCGGTTTTGAGAACTTTGCGTCGTGAAAGACGCGGAAGTGTTTTTTCTTTGGTTTTCATGGTTTTCTCTCACTCACTTGTTGGATTTCGAGTAGGTGTTAGGGTGGATAATCGTGACATGATTCTCTTGCGGAGTCTAGCGTTATTGCGGGTTTTTTCGAGGTATTTTCAAGGTATTTTCGAGGCGTCTCTTCCCTTTAAGGCAAACTTCCGCTACCATCGCACACAGCAAAAAAGTAGATAAAACATGAGAGGGACAAAATGAGTGCGGACGTTGAACTTGACCACCTAACCATCCGATTCGGCAATTTTGTCGCGTTACAGGACGCGAATCTGCGAATTCCCGCCGGTAGTTTCTTTAGTTTCCTGGGGCCCTCGGGGTGCGGCAAAACCACCATTTTGCGCGCTATTTCCGGATTCCTCGACCCTTCCGAAGGACATGTGCGAATCGGCGGGGAGGATATGGCCGGAATCCCTCCAAACAACAGGCCCACGGCCCTCATCTTCCAAAACCTGGCGCTCTTCCCGCTCATGAAAGTTTGGGAGAACATCGCCTTCGGCCTCGAAGTCCGTCGCGTCCCCAAAGCACAAAGACGTGAACGCGCCCAGGAACTTCTCGAGTTGATTGCCCTCCCCAACCAGGGCGAAAAGCTCGTTTCCGAACTCTCCGGAGGGCAGCGCCAGCGCGTCGCCATTGCGAGGGCGCTCGCCGTTGAGCCCGAGGTATTGCTTCTCGATGAACCTCTTTCCGCCCTCGACCTCAAACTTCGCCAGCACATGAGAACGGAACTGCGCGCCATACAGCAACGCGTCGGCATTACCTTCATCTACATCACGCACGACCAAGGCGAGGCTCTCATCATGTCCGACCAAATTGCCGTCATGTCGCAGGGCGTCATCCAGCAAATCGGAAGCGGTCCCGAGATTTATGAAAATCCGAAAACGCCCTTCGTTGCATCTTTCGTCGGCGAGAACAACGCCTTCACCGGACGGGTCGCTTCCGCCGATGCCAATCACGCGGCCGTTGAAACCCACTTCGGAGCCTTGCGGGGACGCAACTCCGCCGGACTCAAAACCGGAGACCAGGCCATCCTGTTCGTGCGCCCCGAAATCCTCCAGCTCGGCGCGGGCACCCAAGGAAACGCCCTCAAAAGCAAAGTGCTCGCCAAGGAATTCGAAGGCTTCGCCTCGCACATCCATCTTGCAAACTCCCAGGGCGAACGACACATCTCCTTTTCAACCTCCCAGGAAGAAGCCCTGAATATTTCGCCCGGCGAAGAAGCGACCGTCCACTTCTCTCCCGACCGCGCCATTGCCCTGCCCCTGGGAGAACTCGCGCATGAGTAAAGTCAGCGACTTCTTCGCCGAGTTTGTCCGGCGCAACGGAGCGACGATATCCGTCTACCTCTTCACCGCCGTAATCTTCTGGATTGCCGTTCTCATCGTCCTGCCGCAGCTCTACATGCTCGACTTCTCCTTCCGGTTCAATCTCCCGCCATCGAAGATCGGAACCGAGGAAGACGTTCACACGCTGAAAAATTACAAATACCTCCTCTTCGGCGCCGAAGGAAACCCGAACGCTTTCAACTGGCTGCATCTCGAAGTCTTCTTTCGAACCATCTGGGCGGCCGTTCTCGTTACAATCCTCAACCTCGTCATCTGCTATCCCGTCGCCTATTACATGACGCAGGTTATCTCCGGCGGAAAGGCGCGGATTTTCATCCTGTGCCTTATCCTGCCGTTTTGGATCAATGAAATCCTGCGCGCCTTCGCTTTCCGTATTCTGTTCGGATTGAACGGTCCCATCAACTTCGCGCTTGTCCACCTGGGCATCGTGCCCGAGCCCGTTGAATTCATAAAAGCCGACATCGCGCTCTATACCGGACTCGCCTACGCCTACATGCTGCTCATGATCTTCCCGCTCTACAACGCCATTGAAAGCCTTGACCACAACCAAATCGATGCCGCCCGCGACCTCGGCTCGCCGTGGTGGCGAATCCATTGGCGCGTCGTCATCCCCCACGCCAAGCCCGGAATCGCCTCCGGATGCACCATGGTCTTTATGCTCACCGCGGGGGCTCTCGCCGCTCCGCAAATCCTCGGGGGCCCGTCGAGCCTGTGGTTCACGCAAGTCATTTATCAGTGGTTCTATACCGGCGGAAACTGGCCGCAAGGCGCCGCTTACGCCTTCGTCCTGCTCACCGCCTGCATCGTTTTCGTGCTGACGATGATGCGGATTTTCCGCGTCTCTCTGGGAGAAATCGCCAAATGAGCTCCACGGCACTCACACGCATGATGACGCTCTTTTACGTCGGGCTGTTCTTTACGTATTTGTTCGGACCGCTCGTGCTCATGGGGATTTCCGCCTTCAACACCGAAAAATACCCCACCGCCATCCCGTATAGCGGATTCACCTTCGAGTGGTTTAACAAACTCTTCAGCGACAAGGATCTCGTGCGCGGAGTCCTGAACAGCCTCATCATCGGCGTCGGCGTAGTCCTCCTTTCGGTTCCCATCGGACTCGCCGCCGCTATCATCATGTCGCAATTGCACAAGCGGGCGCGAAGCATCTATTACGCCGTTGTTCTGTCTCCGATGCTCACGCCCGGAGTCATCATCGGCATCTCGACCCTCGTCTTCTGGGACAGGCTCGGCACCGCATTCGACGCCGACTGGGACACGTTCTTCTACGACGGGATCTTTCTTTCAATCCTCGGACAAACCAGTTTCATCTCGACCTTCTGCATGCTTATCTTCATCGCGCGACTCCAGCGCTTTGACCGCGCGCAAGAAGAAGCCGCTCTTGACTTGGGCGCATCGCACCTCAGGGTCTTCTTCCGGATTCTCATCCCCTTCCTGCGCCCGGCCGTTTTCGCCGCAATCGTCCTCGCTTTCCTCACATCGTTCGAAAACTACAACACGACCGTCTTCACCATCGTATCCGAAAGCACGCTTACAACCGTGCTTGCAGGAAAGGTGCGGCTGGGAACCGACCCGTCCATTTCCGCCCTCGCCGTGCTTATCATTCTCATTACGCTTGTTGGCGCAACGGCCATCGAACTGCGCAAACGCGCCGAAGAAAAAAGGATTGCCGCGCAACTCGCAGCCGAGAAGGGTCTCTAGAATGGCGCGCACGCGCGGGCTCGAGACCACAACCATCGGCTCCTACCCCAAACCCGAATATCTCAACATCTCCGATTGGTTCTCCGTTCCGCAAGGACCGGACACTTCATCGCCAACCGCGCGATACGAGAGCGAGATTGAAACGCTGGGTGAAAACGCCGAAGCGCTCTTCCAACGCGCCGCGAAAGAGGTCATCGCGGACCAAATTGGCGCAGGCGTTGATGTCGTCACCGACGGAGAGGTGCGGCGTGAAAACTACATTCATTACCACTGCCGTCATTTGCAGGGCATCTCCTTTCGCGAAACAGAAGAGAAAGTCCTGCGCGAAGGCAGTTACCGGGCATCGCTGCCCGTAATACAAGCGAAGATCGAAGCAAGCGAAGCCTTTCTCGTCAGCGACTGGAAAGCCGCACAAGATTGCAGCGCGCATCCGGTCAAGGTCACCCTGCCCGGCCCGATGACCATCTCCGATACCGTCGTCAACAAACACTATGACGACGAAGTTACGCTCGGCAAAGACCTGGCAAGCGCGTTGAATGTCGAAGTGAAGCGGCTTGCCGATGCCGGCTGCCGATACATTCAAATCGACGAACCCTTGTTCGCGCGAAGACCCGAACCCGCGCTTGCATTCGGCATTGAAAACCTCGAGCGGTGCTTCCACGGCATCGGCGCGGACACGCGGAGGGTTTCGCATATGTGTTGCGGTTATCCCGACCGACTCGATAATCCGGATTATCCAAAAGCGCCGCCGTCCTCGTACTTCGCGCTTGCCGAAGCCCTGGACGACAGCGTGCTGGACGCCGTTTCCCTGGAGGATGCGCACCGGTACAACGACCTCGCCCTGCTTGAACGCTTCGCCAAAACCGAGGTGATCTTCGGTTCCGTCGCCATTGCAAAATCGCACATTGAAAGCGTGGATGAAATCGAAACGCGTTTGCGCAGCGCGCTCAACCACATTGATCCCGAGCGGCTCGGCGTCGCCCCCGACTGCGGTCTCGGCATGCTCCCGCGCGAAACCGCGCGGGCAAAACTCTCCAACATGTGCGAAGCCGTCCAACGCATCAAAAACTCATGAGTTACACGCTTTACATCGGCGACAGAATGTTCTCGAGCTGGTCGCTGCGCGGATGGCTCCTGTTCGATCCTTTCAACATTCCCTGCGAAACCCGTGAAGTCGGACTTTATTCCGACAGCTTTAAGAAAGACATGGAGCCCATCGCGCCTGCGCGACTCGTTCCCAGCCTGCGCCTGCCCGACGGAACCGTCTTCTCCGAGTCGCTCGCCATCGCCGAGACTCTCAACGAGCGGCATCCCGATGCGGGCATTTGGCCGGCAGACGCATCCAAGCGTGCAGTTGCGCGCTGGTTGTGCGCCGAGATGGCGAGCGGTTTCGCGCCGCTTCGAGACGCTTGCGCCATGCAGCTCCACGGCGTCTGGGACGGTTTCACGCCTTCCGGCATCGTGCGCGCCGACCTTGAACGCCTGGAAACAATCTGGGCGCACGCACGCGGCATCTCGGGCGTGCAAAGCGGTTATCTATTTGGTGATTACTGCGCGACCGAAGCCTTCTTTACGCCGGTTGCGGCGCGCATCGTCGGATACAAACTTCCCGTATCCGAAAGCGCACTCGACTATTGCCGGGCAATGTTGTCGCATCCGTCTTTCAAGAAATGGCGCACCGAAGCCCTGAAGGATAAATACGACCCCCTGCCCCACGACATGAATCTTCCGCGGCAACCTTGGCCGGAAGTTTCCACCGCCGGTTAACAACCCTCAAGCCGAAGATAAAAAGAACAAGCGGCGGCATTCGCCGATTCACGGCCGGTTCCGTCCATTTACAAAAGGCTGTTTTTCCACGGGCGTCCCCGCGTCTCCGCTCTACAAGAGCTTGGCAACTTCGCCGGCTTAGAACTTGTACTTGAACCCTACGCCTCCGGCGTATCCTTCGACCTCTTCGCCTTGTTGGGTGGAAACATCCACCGAGAGCGCATAAGCACCGTACCATGTGTAGGTCGCGCCGATGCCGGCATCAAAGACCGGATCTTCACGCTTGGAAACGAATTCCGTCTCGTTGACCCGGGTGTTGACATCGCCGTCCACAGGCAGGAGAACATCGGCGTGTCCGCGCAGGAAAACATAACCCGAAGGAACGTCCCCGTACAGCGCGCCCTTCCAGCCATATTCCAATCCGACGCCCGCACGCCCCGTAACGACAACTCCGTCGTCCAGCACAATCTCCATGTCCTCGGAGTCCGTGAAGTCTTCAAAATCCACGCTCGTCCACAGCAACTGTGCGGACGGAATCACGAGCAGGTCTCCGACGGCCCCGCCGTAACCGACTTCCAGGCCGCCCGAATATGCGGTCGCGTTCGTGGAGCCGAGCTTCATCTCCTCCGTCTCGATATCGTTATCGAACGTTGCGTATTGCAACTGCCCGTCCACATAGGCGCCCTCATATTCCCAGTGCACCGAGATGGCCGCTTTGAAGGAACCCGTTTCGATCTTGCCCGTGTCGGCGGGAACGGCGGCATCGGTGACATTGGCCGTGACATCGGTCGTAGCGTCTCCGAGGGCCGCGGTTGCGCCCACGGTGAAATTGCCGGGGATGTAGGGATGTGCGATGAACAGCGGAGCATCAATGCCGAACTCCGCGACGGCGTCCTCAATCTCGTATGTTGCAAGCGAGGTGGTGAGCGGCTCAAACTCGGCGGAAGCGCTCAGGACTTTCGCCCAGACGCCCCCGTATGTGCCGTGCTGCCTGCCTTGAAGCCGTTGCCGGTGGGACTCGAGAGACGCGAGCTGCGCGAGGGCGGCGGGAAGCGACTCGTAAAGCGCTCCCTCGATGCCTGCCGGTCCGCCTGTTGCCGCGGCAACAACGGTCCAGACGCTTTCCCCCGAGGAATCATCGTGAACGAGATCAAAACGGAAGCCCCCGTTGAGTGTCCTGCCTTGGACGAAGGCGCCGGGAGCAGAGGTTCCGGTGATTTTGATGAGGTTGCCGATGCTGACCGTTTCTTCATCCCCTTCGGCATCTTCGGGGACTTCGGGGAATTCTCCCGTGGATCGAATGTTGACGGCGATGGGATCCCCGTCCACGCTTGCAACGCTGAGCCGCGGCGCATCCAGAACCGCGTCTCCGCCGGAGAAATCGACATCAATATTAATCTCCGCATCCGCGCCCATGCCCGTGAGCGCATCAAGTCCGAGAGTGGAATCAGCACCGGTGAGCGCGAGAACACCGGAAAGCGTCATAGGCACGTCTTCGCCGGTCGCTCCGGCGGCAACATAACTATCGAAAACAAGGGGGCTTGCCACCTCGAGGGTTGCACCGGATTCAACGGTGATGCTCGGGCTGTCGTTTTTGAAGAAGAACGTGTCCTCTCCTGCCGTATTGTCGATATCAAGGACGAGTCTGCCCGAATTAACGGCGATTGTTTTCGCGGTGCCCTGGTTATCGAACCCATCAATTGTCCAGGTTCCCGATCCCGATTTGACGATTTCGTCTACGCCTTGGAGTTTCTGTGCCGAGCCTGCTCGGGTGATGGTGAATCTATTGTCGCTTTCCGTTCCGGTGAATTCAACGGTCGCGGTTCCCGCACTGGCGTTAATCTGTAGGTTGTCGCCGTCGCCAACATTGCCTCCGTCTCCGAAGACGATTCTCTGATCTCCCGTGCCTGCGATGCTGATTGCGCCGTCGGTGATGGGACTGCTAACGATTGCGTTGACGTTGATGATAACGTTGCCGGCGCCGGAGTTGGTAACGCCCATGCCGGTTCTGCCGCTAACATCATCATTCACCGTGATTTCGACATCACCCTGCGTTGCCGTTGCCGTTATTACGTAGATGCCCGAGTCGCCGGCGGCATTGACCACGCCGCTTGTCGTAACGGAAACCCTGCCGGTTCCGCCCTGATTGACAAAGATGCCGTTTCCTGCGGTCCCCGTTGCCTGGGTTGTAACGTTGCCGCCCGCTGTGACGGTCACATCGCCCGTTGTTGCCGCAGCCGTGACGACATTGATGCCTCTCCCGGCGGACGAAGTGATGGCTCCGCCCATCATGACGGTAACCGCGCCGGTTCCCTCTTGGTTGACATCAACGGCGTTGTTCTGGGCAGAAATATCACCGCTGATATTGACGTTGACGGAAGTGCCCATCGAGCCGCCTATGACGGAGAGACCCCTGCCGTTTGAAACATTTAAGCCGAAAGTGCCGTCGTCCGTAATTTCCAGGGCAGCACCTGCGATTGATGATTGTATTGTCTGGGTATCGTCTGATTCCGCCACGCCCGTGCACAACACATTATGTCCGTTGGCAGCACTGGGGCTTCCTTGAAGCGTGCAACTTCCCGCCTGGACCGGCGAACTCGTTGCAAGCAATGCGCCAAGCGCGAGAATCGATGCACCGGCTAGAAACGGCGCGAAAGACATCAGCCCTTTTGAAGTTTTCCTAAGCCGCCCGCCCCGAATGAATCCGGAAGAAGGCTTCGTGTGGCCCCGGGGGGAGAGAGGTGAAATTCGATGCAAGTCCATTGGATAGATCCCTGTGTCGCTGAAAATAAACTACGAGACAATTCTATATGACTCTCCAATGATAATGCAATACTTAAATTACGCACCCGCCGACATCGGCCGAAGAATACGGATATACACCCCCCGAAAACCCGTGCTCCAATATCGTTGAAGACGGAGATGCCGCAGACGACCCGGCCGGCTCGTTAAAGGTTCGAAATCCGCCGTTTTTCCGTCAAAAATTCTCCCCGATTCGAAAAATTCCGCCGCTTTCCGCGGTTTTTTAGATCCTCGGAAACCGCCCGAATACCGCCGAAATCCACCCAGAAATCACATAACTTCCCGGATTTACCGGAAAAAAGCTTGAATTTCGAGAAGAACCGGAACCTGATGGCAATGTCTGCGAACCAACCCAAAGGGCGCCCCGGCATTTCCGATGATTTGCCGGGGCGTTTCCCCGAGTCCGATTCAACGAGGCTTCGGAGAGGCTTCGGGACGCCGACCGGCCGCACGGCACAAAATCCGTAAAGAAAATTCCCGGGGGGAGAATTTTACAAAGCCCGGATACGGTCTCCGGAATTCTAATCCGGCGAGGGAAAAAACGGCAGCGGCAACAGAGAAAACACGAACAATCCCGTCGCGGCCAACACTATCGAGGGGCCCGAAGGAACATCCCACCATAAAGATCCATACATGCCAAACACGACCGACAGTACCCCTATCAACACCGCCAAGACGGCCATCGACTCCGGTGTACGGGCATAACGCCGGGCCGTTGCGGCGGGAATAATTAACAAGGAAGTCGTCAGCAACACCCCGACCAACTGCATCGCCAGCGCGATTACCAACGCTATCAATAAAATTAGAATCGCGCGCATCCGGTACACGCGAACTCCTTCCGCCTGCGCCAGGTCCTGATGAACCGTTGCCGACAACAACGGTCTCCACACCACCAGCAAAGCCGCGAGCAAAACCGCGCCGAAAACATAAATGTGGAGCAGGTCTTCACGCGAGACCGCGAGAATGTCCCCGAACAAATAGGCGGAATAATTCACGCCCCTGCCCCCCACCAGCGACAGCGCAACCAAGCCCAGCGCCAAGGAACTATGCGCCAAAATCCCCAAACCCGTATCGCCCGAGATCCAGCTCTTACGCTCAAGCACAACGAACAACACCGCCAATATACCCACCGCCAACACAACCCCCGCCGGGCGCGATATCCCGATGGCTATCCCCAGCGCAACGCCTATCAATGCCGAGTGCGCCATTGCATCTCCAAAATATGCCATCCGGCGCCACACGACAAAGCACCCCAGGGGCGCCGCAACGATCGCTATCCCGATGCCCGCAAGCAGTGCGCGCATGAAGAAATCATCAAGATCCATGAAACTCACGCGTGTTCTTTTTCGTGTCCGGCGGGATGGTTATGCGGATAAATCGCAAGCATGGACGCGGTTGCAGGCGCAAACAGACGTGCATATTCCGGATGGTGCGCAATGGCCTCGGCGCTCCCGCTGCAGCAAACATGCCGGTCGAGGCACACAACAATGTCCGTTGATCCCATCACCATGTGCAAATCATGCGAAACCATCAAAATTCCGCAACCGCGCCGATTGCGCAGCTCCGACAACAATTCGTAAAACGATATCTGCCCTGCAAAATCCACATTGCTTGTCGGCTCGTCCAGAACCAGTAAATTCGGCTCGGTCAGCAGCGCCCGCGCCAAAAGGACGCGCTGCCACTCGCCTCCCGAAAGACTCCGCAAGGGCGCCTCCAAACGATTCTCCACGCCGCACTCGCGCGAGGCCGTAACAAGCGCATTCTTCGAGCGCGAGCCTCCCATCGCAAGAAAACGCGAAACACTCATCGGAACGAGCGAATCAACGCGCGGCTGTTGCGGTAGATATCCTATCTGAACATCGGCGCGACGTTCCACTTCCCCTTCCGTCGGCTTTACCAATCCCAGCAACACACGCAACAAACTCGTCTTGCCCGCCCCGTTAGGGCCGATAATCGTGACAATCTCGCCTGCACCAACGTCGATATCAACATGATCCAGAAGAACACTGGGGCCCCGGCGCAAGCTTACGCCCCGAGCGCCCAACAAGACATCTTTTTTTGACAAATTCATACTACACCGAGTGTTAGGGGTTGCAAAAGAAACAAAACCTAGTATAATGGGGCAAACCACTCATGTCAACTATACAGGTCAAATCAAAATGAAAAAAACCCTCCTCATCCTAGCCGTCACGCTCACGGCGTTCGCCGCATACGCACAAGAGACAAGTTTACGCGTCGTTGCAAGCATCAAACCCATCCACTCCGTTGCCGCCGCGCTCATGGAGGGCGTTGGCGCGCCGAGTCTCCTTATCACCGGCGCAACAAACCCCCACGATTATCAAATACGTCCATCCGATGCTGAAAGCCTCCAAAACGCCGATGTGTTGTTTTGGGTGGGCCCCGACCTGGAAGGCAAAAGCATTGAAGCAATCGCACGGTCCGCTCGCATAGTCACTCTCGTTCCTGACGAAGACGGGCATGACGGGCATGGACACGACGAGCATGATGAGCACGGGCATGACGAGCACGGGCATGGGCATGATGAACACGGAGGTGAAAATCCCGACCTGCATCTTTGGCTCGACCCCCATCGCGTCGAGGAGGTCGTCGCCGTAATGCTTGATGCGCTCGTCCAAACCGACCCCGACAACGCTTCAACCTATCGCGCCAACGGCAAAGCGTTGCTCGAACGACTTCATCTGCTGGACGAAAACCTGCGCGAACGTATCGAGCGATTGGAAAGCGGACGATCCTACGTCGTCTTCCATGATGCTTACGCTTCCTTCGAAGACCGTTATGGATTGCGTTCTGCCGGCGCGCTGCTTTCGGGCGATCCTCATGGACACGAACACTCTCCCAGTGCGCACCGACTCACCGAGCTGCGCGAACTTCTACTCGAAACAAGCACGGATATCGGATGCGTCTTTATCGAGCCGGCTTTCGACCCCGCCTCCGCAAAAGTATTGACCGAAGGCACGGACGTGAAACTCGTTGTCCTGGACCCGCTCGGCACAGACATTCCTGCGGGCGCCGACGCCTACTTCCTGATGATGGAAAACCTTGCGGCATCCTTCGAGGAATGTTTCGCTACGCCATGAAAAAAGGGCGGTCATAATGACCGCCCCTGCATTTTGTGCGCATCCCGAAGGACACACTTGTTAACGGTTGGAAAATCGCGTTTCCCTATCGGCTAAAATAGAATATTCGCATAGATTCCAAACATGCGAGGGCGATTCTCGCACCTATCTTCCCCGCCGTCAAGATATGTCTTGACAGAAATATACACTTAAGAGAATCATTATGCCCTTGGGTTGTATTCTATCAGAACGGATATGCGTATAGTTTAGTGAGTCTGTAACAATGAAAAAACCTTATCGTCTCGGCTTGGATATAGGCTCAAACTCTATCGGTTGGTGCGTCCTCGATCTGGCGCGACCTAAAGAAACCCAACCTGATTCCCCTAAACTGGAACCCTGCGCCATCCGCGCCATGGGTGTGCGAATCTTTCCCGACGGGCGCGACCCGCAAAGCGAAGCTTCCCTGGCGGCAGATCGTCGCGAAGCTCGAAGCCAGCGCCGCAGGCGCGACCGTTTTCTCTACCGCAAGAAACGTCTAATGCGAACCCTGATCCGTCACGGATTGATGCCGACAGACCTTGAGGGTCGCAAGCAACTGGAAATCAAAGATCCTTACGCTCTGCGTGCGAAAGGCGTAACAGGAAAACTCGAACCCCACGAACTCGGGCGCGCCTTGTTTCATCTTGGCCAACGCCGCGGCTTTAAAAGTAATCGAAAAACCGATGCCAAGGATGACGACAAACAAGCAACCAAAACAGGAATCAAACAATTGGGAGAACAGTTGGAAACCGAGAACCTCGCCACTCTGGGTGCATTCCTCCATGACCAACGGGAGAAAGGCATGCCCGTCCGCTTCCGTCCCCATCCCAGCGAAAAGAACAAGAATCAAAATGCTTGGGACTTCTATCCCAGCCGCGCCATGTATGAAGATGAGTTCGAAAAACTCTGGGAAGAGCAACGCAAACATTATCCGCAACTGCTCCATGAAGATGCACGCAAAGAAATTCATCATCATATTTTCTGGCAACGGGATCTCAAACCGGTTAAACCGGGACGCTGCACTTTCGAGAAAGATGAGAAACGCGCACCAAAGGCGCTTCCCCTAAATCAGGAATTTCGCATCCGTCAAGAAATCTCTAATCTGAAAATTCAATATTCTGATGGGCGTGCCGGTGAACTTCTCACACCCGAACAACGGGAAAAAATCTTCACCAAACTGCAACGCCAGAAAACCATGAGTTTCGATAGCATCCGCAAACAATTAGGGCTGGAGAAAGAAGACGGTTTCAATCTCGAAGACGAAAAACGTACCAAACTCCTGGGAGATGAAACCGGAACTCGCCTTGCGGATAAAAAACGCTTTGGCAAAGCGTGGTGGGATTTTCCACCGGAAAAGCAAAACGAAATTGTAAACAGACTTTTAGAGGAGGAAAACGAAGAAGAACTGCTCCGAATCGCTCGAGAAAAATGGGAGCTCACCGACACCGCCGCCGAAGCTTTTGCCGACACTAAATTACCCGATGGTTTTGGAGCATTGAGCGAAATGGCTCTGAAAAAAATCATCCCGCACTTGCGTGAGGGAAAGAACTACGCGGATGCGGCAAAGGCGGCAGGTTACCATCACTCTCAACTTGACGATGGAGAGATTCTCGACGAACTCCCCTACTATGGCATTCCTCTGGAACGGCATGTTGCTTTTGGTTCCGGCGACTCCGAAGATTCTGACGAAGAGCGCTACGGCAGAATCGCTAATCCCACTGTGCACATTGGCCTCAACCAACTACGCCGGGTAGTTAATGCGCTAATACGTCGCTACGGCCCCCCTGAAGAAGTGGTCGTTGAACTCGCTCGGGAACTCAAACAATCGAAAGAAAAACGCAAAGAAATCCAAGGCGAACAATCCCAAAACCAGAAGAAAAACGAGAAGCGTCGAGAAAAATTAGAAGAACTTGGAGAAGACGGACGGGGTGACGGCTTGCTGCGGATGCGTCTGTGGGAAGAACTCGGCGAAGGGGCTCATGACCGCCACTGCGTCTATACCGGCAAGCAAATCAGCATCCAGAAACTCTTTTCTCCGGAGGTGGAAATCGAGCATATTCTGCCCTTCAAGCGCACTCTGGATAATTCCTTTGCCAACAAAACCGTCTCCTTCCGCAAGGCAAATCGAGAAAAGGGAAACCATTCTCCCTACGAAGCCTTTCATACAAAACCCGAATGGGATGCCATACTGCGTCGCGCCGAAAATCTTCCTCCCAACAAGAAATGGCGATTTGCCGCCGACGCTATGGAGAAATTCGATGCCGAAGAAGCGTTTCTGGAACGTCAATTGGTCGAAACCCAATATCTATCCCGTGCTTCGAAAGAGTATCTCGGCAAGATTTGCAATCCTAAGAAGGTTTATGCCATTCCCGGACGCCTAACCGCAATGTTGCGCGGTAAATGGGGACTCAATAACCTTCTCGATGTCAGCGATAACTTTAAGAACCGCGATGATCATCGCCATCATGCCATTGACGCTTTCGTGGTGGCCGTTACTTCACGCAGTCTACTCCAACGCATTGCCGGCGCGGCGGATGCCCAGGCTGAACGTGACCGACTCATTGAGGACATGCCGCCACCCTATCCACGCTTCGACCGGGTCGACATGAAACAACGCCTCCAGCGTGTCATTGTCTCCCATCGCCCCGATCACAACATCAACGGCAAACTCCTTGACGAAACCGCCTACGGTCTTATCAGCGACCCATCCAAATGGAACGAGCATAATCTGGTCTACCGCAAACCGATCGAAAACCTAAACGCCAATGAGATAGAGCGCATTAGGGATTCAAACCTGCGGCAAGAAATTAAAGAACGCGCTGATCTTTACCAAAGTGAAAAAGATGGATTGCGGCGCGCATTGAAAGAAATCTCCGAGTCGAAGGGAATCCGCCGCATTCGTCTCACCAAAATACAACATCCCGCTTACCCCATCACACACGGAACGCAAAAGCATTTTGAGAAAGCTTATCTGGACGCAGGTAACCATCATATCGATATTCTTGATACAGGAAAAAAAGGATGGATTGGAGTAGGGATTTCCATGCTGGAAGCTTGTCGCAACCCTGATGCCGAACTTTGGCGCAAAGATTACCCGGATGCACGCTTAATCATGCGCGTGCATAAAGGAGATCTACTACGTCTACAGGACAAAGAAGGAATAGAGAAAATCTATACAGTGAAACAACTGAACATAGCAGCAAACAGATTTATTTTATCTGAACAAAATGAAAGCGGAAACCTACAAAAACGCCACGACAGCAAAGATGACCCGTTTCGTTGGCTGTTTCTGTCTTTCTCTAAAATGAAAGAGCAGAAATGTCGACGAGTAAGCGTTGATTTCCTCGGTAAAATAAATGACCCCTATCCAGGTACCGATGTAAAATACACTCCCGCTCCCGGGCGGACACGCCATACTAAGTGAATCTTTTTCATGGCTGCTTCGGGCATCGGTAGAATTGTTGAAATAGCCGAAGACGGACGACATCTTTCCTCCGAACGCGGCTTCCTCTTGGTGCGTGAAAAAAATAAAGAAATCGGGCGTGTTCCCCTCGATGACATTGCAACCCTCCTCATCAACGCTCACGGCATCACCTTCAGCAACAATCTTTTCTACGCACTATCCGAGCGCGGTGCCATTGCCGTGTTATGCGGCGCAAACCACATCCCCTACGCGTGGCTTTGGCCCCTTTCCGGACATCACCGTCAAGGCGGACGCATTCTAGCCCAAATGCAAGCAACCAAGCCGTTAGGAAAGCGTTTGTGGCAAATCATCGTGCGCGCAAAAATTGAACAACACGGTGCCGTATTACAGGCTGCCGGACAAGACAGTAAAGGATTTCGTCTTATGGCACGCAGAGTTGCCTCCGGCGACCCGCAAAACTTGGAAGCCCAAGCAGCACGGCGCTATTGGCCGTTATTGTTCGGAGAGGAATTTCGACGCGACCGAAACCTCCCCGGTATTAACGGGTTACTCAACTATGGTTATACGATTCTGCGCTCGGCAACGGCGCGCTCCATTTGCGCTGCCGGACTACACCCTTCTTTGGGATTGCACCACCATAATCGAGGCAATGACATGGCGCTCGCAGACGATCTAATGGAGCCCTTCCGTCCTATCGTTGATCTCATCGTGTTTCGCCTCTGGCACAGTGGAATCTCCACGGTCTCGCGTGAAGCGAAAGAAAAACTTGCGGCACTCACTGCTATGGACATGCACAGTTCCAAGGGACGCACGCCTCTGGGATCCTACCTTGACCGCCTTGCCTTCTCTTTAGCATCTTCCTATGAAAGCGGACAAGCCTCTCTCGACCTACCATTAACACCTCTACCATTAGAATATGTTTCCTCCGCCTGAAGCTGAAATTAATTTTGTAAATTTATGTTGAGTGGTTATCGCATCATGTGGATGATGGTAATGTTCGACCTGCCGACAACCACAAAGA
>JAPOUU010000093.1 GCA_026708505.1 Hyphomicrobiales bacterium
CTGGCTACTCCGCTGATACTTGCGGGAGCTTTTTTCTCCGCTATTGAAAGAGGTAAGTAGGGCAGATAACCATTCAACGAAATAAACTAGGCATGTCAGTTCGGGGCGGGGAAACGGCAAGCGGAGTGAAACAGGAAAGATGTTGAAGGCGTTGTTGAAATTCGCGAGAGGTTTGTGCCGCAAGGTCCCGGTAACAGATGACCAACCGACCGAACCGCTCGATGGAAAAGAACATATCAAAAAGATTCGAGAGCGTCAGAAGGTTATGGTGTCCACGAAAGCCGCTGTTTTATCGTTCAAGAATTGGACGGTAGGAGATAGCAGGCGCGAGGGAAAGAAAATGATAAATGCCAGATCTGAATTGCCGATAGTGAGCCTACTTGATTTTGATAGCCATAGCGAAATTCGGTTATGATTGAGTTGGGCGATGGATGTAGATTTTTTAAACCCATAGAGTTCGTCTTACATCCATCGCTTTCATAAACGACATTGGCAAGATTCATTTGAATTTTCGTTTATGGCGGGGATTGATTTGCCGAAGATGTGCGGATGATTCAATAAGCCGTTGAGGGCTGCTTTGGAATGGCTCTGTCCCGCTTATTGAAAAGGGTTTGATTGCCTGAAGATATGCGGATGATTCGGTGATTCTTGCTGTAACTTCCCCGTTTTCCCGCATAAAAACTTTCATTCGCCCTTCTCGTCTTCCCGTGATATAATGCCGATATGTCTACTGATGACGACAATATGGGACGTGAATTTGAGTCCTTAAAACAAGTCGTGGAGGCGAATATGAAAGCTATGGAAGCCAACAACAAAGCAGCCCATGCCGAAAGTGAATCCGCTATTGAACGGCTTCGCACGGATATGGCGCAGCTTCGCACAGGCATCTTCTTACAGATGATAGGAGTGATTGCTGCTGCCGTTGTTATTCTAGGTGGGTTTATTGCGGTTTTGCGATTTTTTGCATAGATCCACAAACTTCTCCCCGTCATTTACTTCTTCTTGATGGGGTTGGCACCATCACCCCGAAATTGCCGATATTTGCCCTGTATCCTTCCAATAGAGGGTTCGGGCATTTCTTTATCGGATCGTGCTGAATTTGGAGATATTTACTATACATTCACGCCAGAAATCATTCCAGTAGTTTTATTCCGTATTTCGATTAATTGTCTATGTATAAAAGCAACCCATGCAATTAATGCGGTGAGAATAATAGATATAATGATAACAACCCATACGATCGGTTTATCTATTGCTGTAAATTTTTCCCAAAGGAATGGGAGTTGTATGTTATTAATCCAAAGAATCCGATTAAACAAACTGTTATTACATTATTGCTTTTATGATTCGTTAAATTTTCCATTATATTAGCCAAAATATCGAATCATATCGACTATTAGCCATCCTGTAAGTCCGCAAGAAGTTCCGCCAGCAGCACAAGCAAGAAAATGCAAAGCTTTTACCGTGAGGGTTGTTTCCGCTACCATGTCTTTCTCCTCAATAATTGGGTTGGTGATATTAGGTATTTAACATCAATTCGTTCTAAATTACAAGCTCGGCTTTGTATTTGCTTTAAAAACCCGCTATTTTCCGCCAAAAAATTTTTTCTTTTTGGGTGTTCTACGGTCGGTTTTAGCGGTTTTTTCTGCCTCGCTGCTCCAAGCGGTCCAATATAGACGACCGTCATTTAGAAAAGCTGGTTGGGGAGTAAATATAGTGTTCAGACGTCTTACTGTTGCTTTCGGAAGAAATCGAACATAACTCGAATTCTTCGCGAACCACCTTTTCCTGATCAATTCGACAATCACCGGTCTCAAAGGCCGTTCAGACAATGCACTGTCTCTTCGGGCGAGCACCCTTCGAGCGCCCTTCATGAATACCCGGTAAAACCGTCACGGCGACAGGGGGAACGGTGAGGGCGGGGACAGGCTTGCTCCGCGAGTGCCTTCTTCTTCGGCCATGCTGGTGTCGGGCTCGCGCATTTTCAGGGTGTGGGTGGTTTGCTCGCCCAAAAGCCCCCAGTAGAAGCCGGGGTCGGCTCCTGGACGCGGTGCTGTTTCCGGGTCGGTGAAATCGATGTCTTCCGTCGTCATCTTCAATGTTACATCCTTATCGACGGCAAGGTTGCGGATCAGTTTCGCGTCAAAGCTCGCGCTCGTTGCGCCGGCGGGAACATGAAATTCGAAGCCTGCGCTCCCGGTGGCGGAACTGAGTTCGGTGCCGGTGCCGTGTTCAACAAGTTGGACGAAATCCCCGCCCTCGCCCTCTATCGTTATGATCAGGTCAAGACCGTTTTCCGGCGCGGGGTTTGTCAGGATAACGGAAAGTTCCGCCGTCGAACCCCTGGTGCGCGTGAGCGTGCTTTCGGACCCGGTAAAGTTTAGATTGTTGTCGTTGCTCCTGATAGTGACGGTAATTTCATCCGCACCCGGACTCGCCCAGAGCCATCCCGGCGGCAGCATGCGGTTCACGGTATCGGGGACAAGGCGCAAGGTGAACTGCTCTTCGGGCTCGGTTTCTTCATCGTCTGTAGATTTGAGGCGTATGTTCCATTCTTCAGCCTCTTTGTGCCGGATAGGATGCCGCGTTTCTTCATCCCTGCCGAACTTCTGAATATCTCCCGTGAAACTTCCTCCCTCGGGGTAGATTTGAATTTGACCGGTTTGCTTATCGGTAATTTCAAGAAGCAGGTCAAAGTCGTATTGAAGCGCACCTGTCGCAAAAATCGCAAAAAGAATTTCGCTATCGGCGTGCTCGTTGAAGACAAAATTTTGGCCGCTCGAGAAAGGAGTGGTGCCGCCTGCATGCCTCCAGCCGACCGTTCTGTCGTTGCTGAGAATGGTCAGATCGTAATTCGGCTCGGTTATCTCCCAATTCAGAGCTTCAAAGCCTTCATCAAACCAATCCAGGTGGAACCTGAAAAATTTGTCGCTGTAATCTACGGTGTTGTTGTCCAAAATGCTGACCCGCAACCATGCGGACTCCTCGCCCGGTGAAATAGTCAAGGACTGCTCGCTCGAATCCCACACCACTCCCTCCCCTTCCCAGACGCTAACCGCAATGTCCCCGTTATTCGACCAACCATCCTGCGGTATCTTGAATTTAAGGCCGCTGGACGGAGCCGGCCTGTCAAGCGTGATCTCGATGGAATGAATGAAACTCGTGCCCACGGACTTCTGAACGGTCGCTGCCGTGTGGACAAAACCGACATTGCCCTTGTCGTTCGGCAATATTGTCACCTCAAACTGCCGTGCCGTAGAAGAGAGAACGCCCCATTCGGTCGGGAAACCCACGCCCTGTTGCAGCACCATCGTCACGGACTCCGCATCCTCGCTGAGGTTGTCGTCTATTACGATGAAGGGAATATTGTAACTGCCCGTTGTGCCTTCGGGTATCACAAAGGGAGACGTATCGAAAGTGTAATCCGCAGCCGCAATACCGTTGAGCATCAGAGGCTCGAACACCAGCGGCAATCCTCCCGATGGCGCGGGGTTCGTTAAATTCAGCGCAATATTGAAAGTGCCGGCATCTTCTTCAACGGTTTTCTCCGACCCGGCGAATCCCAGCGTATTGTCGTTCGTGGGCAGGATTATCTCGTGCGTGTTGTTGACGAACGCCCAGCCGTGCGGCTTCTCCTCATCTATTCCGGTCGTTAAAAGGGTTATGGTGGCGCGTTTTTCCGCTTCGGTATCGGAATCGTTAAACGCCCACACCGGAACCATGACGCTCGACGTACCCGCCGGAACGTTTATGTCATAGCGATACCTCGGTATTGTCGTATCATTAAACCACCCCAACTCGCGCGGTAATTCGCCAGCCTCGTTGGTAACATCAAAACGCAATTTGAAATCATGCGACACGGGACCGTCTATCAATATCTCCAAATTCACTCCGTCCAAACCCTCCTGCAGAATCGTCGGCCCCGCGGAGGCAAAGCTTATCGTTCTGTCGTTCGCCGGAATTGTTATCTTCATACTGTCGGTGCCGGTGCCGGTGCCGGTACCGGTGCCGCTTCCGCTCGTATCAGGCCGTTTCACATCCCCCCAATTGTCGGCATGCAGAACCCCGTCCGGGAAGCCCGCACCCTTGCTCAACTCCAGATGAATTTCCTCGTCATCTTCACCGACCGTGTCCCCGCGCACCGTGAACGGAAACCGGTAGCTGCTTTCACCTTCCCGTATCGTGAAGGTCTGCCGCGTAAAGATGTAATCCGAATCCTCCAGGCCCGTGCTTGAGCTTGAGGGCTTTACCGCCACCTCCAACGGCAAGCCGTTCTCGGGGGCTTCCGTGAAGGAAGTCACTTCTATCATATAGGTATGGTCTTCTTCCTTTTCCTCCAAAGTCACTTCCATCTCCGCGAAATGCACAATGTTTTCGTTCGCCGGTATCAGAATGTCGTGGGTTGATTTCGTGCTCAATAAACTCCAATCCGCCGGATGAGTGCCGGCAAACGAAAGCCTAATCTCGTGGATCTCGTCCGGCTCGAGTTCGCCTTCGGGAATCGCCTGCATCCTCAGTATGAAGGGCTGCTCCGGATCATGGTCCGCCGGAATGGTGAACTGCCCACTGTGGGATGTGCCGCCCACCATTCTGAGGTCATTGGAAGCTTTCCCGCTCTTCTCAAACACGGCATATCTAAGATTGATCGGAGACGATAACGATGCCGGTGACACGCCTGCTGCGTCCTTCAGGCTTATCTTCAAATTCGCCACCTCTCCTTCAACAAGGGTCGTCTGCTCCTCGACCATGTCGAATCCGACGACAACCTGGTCACTGCGAGCAATCGTCACATCATGGAACAGCCGTGCTGCGGGCGTCCCTACTCCTCCTCCGGGTGGTGTCACTTCTCCGAACACCCCCCAAACCTTCGGGATACCGAAAGTCTGTATAACTGTAAATCTTGTCTCTTCAATCTTTTCTGTAACATCATCATCAACGATGTCAAAGACAACCTTGTGACTCGTTTCGCCGGCAGGAATTCTTACATCCGTGTAGTGCAGGTCAACGCCACTCCCCCGTTCCGTGCGAATGTCGCCGGTATAATCAATACCCGCAATCGCGCGTTCCACTGAACTTGACGAATTATTGGTATCAAGGTGCTCGAAGGTAAACGTCAAATCGCCCTCGGGAGCAGGATTCGTCAATGTAAACCCGACCTCTATTGATTCGCCTTCTTCCGCCGTGCTCGTAAGCGTGGTGTATCTCACCGTGTTTTCGTTCGCCGGGATTGTCAGTTCAAAGGGCGTCGGCGAGACTTCCAGAGAATTCGGTATCGATACCCCGGCAACTGTATCTTCAAGCATTACAATCGTGTAAGTAATCAACTCTTCCGGCTCCGCAATCCCGTCCAATGCCGGTCTTATCGTAAACGATGCCGTCGTTTGGCCTTCCGGAATCATACGCTCCACTCCATCCGCTCCATCCACTTCTACGTCCGGGCTGCCATCCGTATCACTGCCCCGTCCGAATATTTTAAATTTCACATCCACGGGCAGAGCGTGCGACAATTGAACGCCCAAATTCATCTCTCTGGAAGCACTAGAGCCAGAGGGCTTAACCTCAACCAAAGTCGCGGAACTCTGCGCAAAACCTATCGTGCCGAAGTCGCTGTCACGTATGGTGAATTTATGCGTCGATTTCTCGCCTATTCGGCCCCAAGGCTCATTGCCGCCGGCAGCGAAACGGATGGTGAAATCAAACGACTCCGCAATTTCGATTGCATCGTCATCGATCACCTCAATAGAAAGCACATGTTCCTCTGCACCTTCCACAATGTGGATGTTGGGGTTGATGCGGGTGCCGCTGCCGCTGTCGTGTCCCGCCAAAGCATAATCAAACGGCGCCTGGGTATTTTCGCGTTCCAGAACCAAATTCAGGCCGCCCGCAGGCGCCGGATTCGACAACACCAACTTAACCGGAACCGTGCCGTCGCCTTCGTCTGCAATTGTCTCGAGCTCCTCGAATTCTATCTTGTTATCATTATCCTTAATGGTGATCGTGTGCGTCTCCCGCGTAATCTCCAGCAGATCTTTAGGCATCGTAAAATTGCTGAATATATCCTTCGGAGAGTCCCCGGAGCGCCGGACATTCTCAACACTTAAACGCAACACAACCTCCTCCGCACGCTCCACCAACTCGTCACCGAGAACCCTAAAGTTGACATTCGCTGTGCTTACGGTCGGATCGAACTGCAATCTGTTATTCAGAATCTCAATATCCGCCACGCCGTCGCCGTCCAATTCCTCCGCTGTAACATTCACGGAAACAACATATTCTTCCAACGGCTTCGACAAGCTAATCTCAACATTATTACCGGAACCGTCTTCGTTGCCCTCGACCGCATCGCTTCCGCTCAAGGTGAAGCCGATCCCGCCGAAGTCGTTCGCCGGAATTACGATATTTTCGGTCCCAAATCCGCGAACTGCTCCCCAGGAAGACGGAAAATTATCATCCTCAAACAAAAGGAAACTTCCGGACTCGTCTTCCTCTAAAATATCATCGTCAACGGTCTGGAAAGCCAGCTCATATTCCGTCGCGCCTGCGGGAATTGTAAAACGTGTGGACGGATACACGTTAATCTGCACAGTCTCGGCCTCATAGTCATCCAGGGACATATGGTCAGCCGTATGAGATCTCGTAGCGGTGTGTGCAATATACATCGGCAATCCGCCCGCCGGTGCAGGCGCCGACAAACCAATTCTCAAACGTATCTCCCCTCCTTCACTGAACTCGTGATCATCGTCATCATCATCGCAACTCATCAAACAGTACCTGTTGTCGTTCGACAAGATGACCGCATCGAAGACATTGCGTTCTCCTATCTCCAGGGAATGCGGGAAGTTCTCTCCCTTTTTCAATTCAATGCTGACGAACTCGTCCCTTTCCATGTCGCCATCGTTAACGACATCAAATGAAATCAAAACAGGACCGGCCGTCTCCGCCGGGATGGTGTAATTATGCGGAAACCCTGTAATATCCTCACTGGAATCGCCGTCATGTTCCACAGCCACCAAACGCAGCGGAACAGCAACCGGCAGAGGCGCATCCAACGAGATCTTCAACTCGAGACGGTCTGTTTCGGGGACATTGGCATCCGTGCCTTCAATCACATGGCCGGCGATATCGACAAATTCAACCTTGCCGAAGTCGCTCGGCTTTATCGTCAGCCTGTGGGTTGTCTGACCGCCCAGCGTTCCCCAGCTATCCGGGAAACTCGATCCTTTCTCAATCACCAGATCGTAATTCTCCGTATCTTCAATCAGACTGTCGTCGTCAATCTGGACGGTGAAGGTGTATTGGCGTTCATCCTCCGGCATAACAATGAATTCATTGCCGTACTCGGTGAAGGTGAAGCTTGATCCGGAAGCGGCGTCGGCCAGCGTGGGTATCCTCAACGGCAGGCCTCCGGCCGGAGCAGGATTGCTGAGCGTCAAGGTGACATCGACCGTGCCAACGCCCTCAACGACCTCGGTTGTCGCGTTCGTGAATTCAATCTTGTTATCGTTCGCCGGAATGAGGACATCTATTGTTCCATTCACCAGTTCGAGAGAATCCGGGAAGGGCTGAACCGGAACTATGCTAATCGTGATAATCTCGTCCGCTTCGGCGTCTTCATCCTGCAGGACTTCAACTTCAAGA
>JAPOUU010000013.1 GCA_026708505.1 Hyphomicrobiales bacterium
CAATGCCGTCTTTCAGTTTTGGTAGAATCTCAAAGGTATCGGCGCAGTAAATGCGATTATGTTGAATTTCATTCATGCTGCCCACCTCCTCTATTTGCTCTTTGCCCTCAACTCTCCCGCAAAACACTGCACCATTCCTGTTTCGCCGCGCCAATCGAAACCAATTGCAAACTTTCGACTCGAATCCTCTTATATCGGTTCCGGAATGTCAACAGGAATAAATACGCCTATCAAGATATTGACCCAGAAGGAATTTGACATGCGCCTCAAGACGTTAGAGGAAGAGTAGACTCCAAACTGCTAAAACTGGATGCATGCGAAGAAGTCGCGCCTAATTTCGTGCCCGCTTCATAAATTCATCAAACATGGGCACTGTAAATGCAGACATTCCGTGTCGCGGGCTGTATATCATGCCATTAACAATCAAGCCATCCCGTGTTGAGCCAATTTGCCGCGTGGTCTTTTTCATTGCTTTGGCTATGTCAGCAGCCTTGTGCGGACCAGGACCAAGTTCCGCCATAGCGCGCAGATAATCCTTTTGCGGACCGGATAAACGCTCGTATCGAGAAAGAAAAAAGTTCTGATCAAGTCGCTTTATTGCCAAATTGCTCGCTTTACGGACATCGGCAATTGTAATTGGCGATTTGGTTGCAACGTTCCATACTTGATGGCCCCATTCTTGCAGAAAGTACGGGTAGCCTTTAGTGTGTTCAATTATGGCTTCGATCGCTTCGTTCTCGAATTTAATTTTTGAAGCGATTGCCGGCTTAACAAGAGCGCGTCGGGCTTCCTTCCTATCCAGTGAATTAATTTTTGGATATTCAAACAGTCGCTCCGCATAAGATTTGGCATCACTCGCCATTTTTATGAGAGACGGCAAGCCGGCACCGACAATCATGATTGGCAAATCCCTTTGATTAGTTCTGTGCACGGCCATAATTAGTGCCTCGAACTCTTCCGCAGGCAAGTTCTGAATCTCGTCTATGAGGATAACGATTGCAGTTTTTCGTGCTTTTGCCGCCTCGCCAACAGCAACAAAAACTTCAGCCAAGTCTTGTGCCAGCATCCCGCTATCAGCAACACCAATCTCTTCATCGACATCAATGGAAAACTCAATGTCGCCATACTTGATTTTTGCCGCTCCGATAAAGCTCTTGAGGACGCGCAAACCTCGTTTTACCTGTTCGCTAACGCGTTTACTTCGATCCATCCTTAGAAGCGCCGCACGTAGTATTTTGATGATAGTGAAAGACAAGTGTGTGTGTTTTGTACCGACTTCAATTAATTCGGTGATAAAGCCTTCCTCTTCCGCCATGATTCGCACTTCGTTGAGCAACACTGTTTTACCGACGCCGCGAAGACCAACGAACATAAAACTGCGAGCCGCCCTGCCTAACTTGTTTCGCTGAACGGCAATGCGCGCTTCCGCAAGTATTGCATCTCGCCCGGCAAGTTCGGGCGGCGGCCTGCCGGCACCTGGAGCATATGGGTTTACTTGTGGTTTCATATTCAAAAAAACCTCTCCGGTAAGCTTGAAGACAACAAGTCTCGTAAATCCTTTATACCAGATTCTCGCCATCTGCCGACGATGAGTTGGAAAATAAGTTGGAGCAGGGACTTCACAAGCATCACCCAGATCCATAAGTATTCAACCTTTCCAAAAACACCGCTATGTCCCATTTCAGGCAAATTTACGAGGAGTCGCCGTAAATTCCCTATATTTCGTTTCAGGCAAATTTACGAGGAGTCGCCGTAAATTCCCTATACTTCGTTTCAGGCAAATTTACGAGGGGTCGCCGTAAATTCCCTATACTTCGTTTCAGGCAAATTTACGAAATCTGCGCTGCACGGCGGGATTTTGGAGATTCTAAGTCAGTAGCGACATGCCGTTTGATTAGCGGATTATCACTCGACACGACAGGCGAACAATGTTAGAACACAATAAGCGAGAAACAGGATAGCGCAATAAGCGAGAAATAGCACGATGGCATCCCCCTCTGAAAAACTGACCGATTCACTTGAGGTGCTTCACAAACTACAGAAGAGCGGAAGTGTTGTGATCCGTTCCGCCGACCTTTCCAGAACGCATAGAGAGCGGTTGGTAAAAATCGGCTTTTTGAAAAAAGTCCTCAAAGGCTGGTATATCCCCTCCCGCCCGGACGATATTAGGGACGAGAGCACGGACTGGTATACCTCTTTCTGGCAGTTTTGTGCCGCATACCTTAACTACGTCAAAGGAGATGATTGGTGCTTGTCTCCAGAACAATCCATCGCACTACACGCCGGGAACCGGACAGTGCCACGGCAATTGCTCGTTCGGTCGGCAAAGGGCAGGAATAACCCGACCCCCTTGCTGCATGGCACATCCCTGCTGGATATCCGCTCAAATCTTCCTCCAAATAAAAACACAACCAAAATAAACGGTCTTCGGGTTTTCTCCGTTCCCGCGGCCCTTGTGGCCTGCGGCCCGCGAGCCTTTATACAAAATCCGACCGACATGCGGGCGGTATTATCCGTTATCAGCGATGCCTCGGAAGTTCTGAAGTTATTGCTAGAAGGAGGGCACAGTAAAGTTGCAGGACGCCTGGCAGGTGCGTTTCGCAATATTGGACGGGTTCAAATCGCGGACGACATCGTGGCGACAATGCGCCGCATGGGATATGACGTCAGGGAAAGCGATCCGTTTGGCGGGGAAGCATCCATTAAATTCAAAAAGCGCGAGCAGTCACCCTACGTCGCTCGCATTCGGCTGATGTGGCAGGAGATGCGCGACGCCGTCATTCAAAGCTTTCCAAAACCGAATTTCGGTCCCGTTGATGTAGATGCATATATGCAGCACGTTGATGATGTGTACGTTACCGACGCTTATCATTCGCTCTCGATAGAGGGATATCGAGTGACACCGGAACTCATTGAACGGGTGCGCTCGGGTGATTGGAATCCGGAGAAAAATAAAGGCGACCGGGAACAAATGGATGCTCTGGCCGCGAGAGGATACTGGCAGGCTTATCAAAGCGTTCGATCCGGAATCAGGCAAATTCTGTCCGGCGAAAACGCCGGAGAAATTACAGAAAACGACCACCAAACCTGGTACGGGGAAATGTTTGCACCCGGCGTAGCATCGGGTATTCATAGACCTGCCGACTTGGCCGGATACCGGAACGGGCCGGTATACATCCGCGGCTCAAGGCACGTGCCGCCAAGCAAGGAAGCTGTCCGGGACGCCATGCCCGCTTTCTTCAAATTGCTTTCCGAGGAAGAAAATGCGGCGGTTCGAGTCGTCCTGGGGCATTTTGTTTTTGTGTACATTCATCCATACATGGATGGAAACGGCCGCATCGGCCGCTTTCTGATGAATGCCATGCTGGCTAGCGGCGGGTATCCATGGACGATTGTGCCGCTGGAAAAGCGTAATGAATATATGGCAGCGCTTGAAGAAGCCGGCACAAAACAAAATATCGAGCCGTTTAGCAGGTTTTTGGGCGGTCTCGTTAAAGCGGGGACAAAGCCGGACGCCAAGTGAAGCGGATTGGAGCGGGTCGTGCGTGCCAGTTTAGAATTTGTATTTGAACCCGACGCTTCCGGCGTATCCTTCGACCTCTTCGCCTTGTTGGGTGGAAACATCCGCCGAGAGCGCGTAAGCACCGTCCCATGCGTAAGTCGCGCCGATGCCGGCATCAAAGACCGGATCTTCACGCTTGGAAACGAATTCCGTCTCGTTGACCCGGGTGTTGACATCGCCGTCCACAGGCAGGAGAACATCGGCGTGTCCGCGCAGGAAAACATAACCCGAAGGAACGTCCCCGTACAGCGCGCCCTTCCAGCCATATTCCAATCCGACGCCCGCACGCCCCGTAACGACAACTCCGTCGTCCAGCACAATCTCCATGCCCTCGGAGTTCGTGAAGTCTTCAAAATCCACGCTCGTCCATAGCAACTGCGCCGAGGGAATCACGCGCAGGTCTCCGACGTCCACGCCGTAGCCCACTTCCAAACCCCCCGAATATGCGGCCGCGTTCGTGGAGCCGAGTTTCATCTCCTCCGTCCTGATATCGTTATCGAGCGTTGCATATTGCAACTGCCCGTCCACATAGGCGCCTTCATATTCCCAGTGCGCCGAGATGGCCGCCTTGAGGGAGGTGGTTTCGATCTTGCCCGCGCGGTCGGATACGGCGACATCGGTCGTAGCGTCTCCGAGGGCCGCGGTTGCGCCCACGGCGAAGTTGCCGGGAATGGAGGGATGCGCGATGGCAAGCGGAGCATCAATGCCGAACTCCGCAACGGCATCCTCAATCTCGTATGTTGCAAGCGATGTGGCAACCGGCTCAAACTCGGCGGAAGCGCTCGAGACTTTCGCCCAGACGCCTCCGTTTTCACCGTGCTGCCTGCCTTGAAGCCGTTGCTGGTAGGATTCGAGGAACGCAAACTGCGTGAGAGCGGCGGGAATTGACTCGTAGAGTGCCTGTTCGATGCTTCCCGCACCTTCGATGCTTCTCGCGCCGCCGTCGTCCGTCTCCTCGGCAACAATCGCCCAGCGGTTCATCCCGGAGGAATCATCATGAACGAGCTGGAAATTGAAACCTCCGTTGAGCGTTCCGCCCACGGTGAAGGCGTCGGCATCGGCGGTTCCGGTGACTTGGATGAGGTTTCCGAGGGTGACCAGACCGTCCTCGTCGGCTTCGGGGAATCCTCCCAAGGATCGAACGCGGACAGCGATGGAATCCCCGTCCACGGACGCCAGCAAGAGTTTCGGCGAGTCGGCATCCGCATCCCCGTCGGAGAAATCCACATCCATGTCGATTTGACCGCCGGCTCCCGTAAGCGTGCCGAGTTCAAGCCCGGAACCCACACCGGTGATTTCGAGCCTGCCCGAGAGTGCGAGATTGCCGCTCCATGAAGTGGCCCTGCTGACTTCGAGGAACGCGCCGTCCGCAAGGGTGATGCTTGCAGCCCGGAGCGGATTTTCACTATTCCAGACGACTTTGCCTTCGTTGATGTTGAATTGGTCAAAAGCCTTGTCGGCGGCATGCGTTCCCGTAAACGTCCAGGTTCCCCCGCCTGTTTTGCGGAATTGGTTGAAACCGGTGAATGAACCGAGGTCGGTCCCGATGTCGAAAGTGTCGTCGCCGCCGCCTGTAAATTCGAGGACGGCATCGAAACTTCCGGTTCCCGCATTGACCGCTCCCGTGATTGTGTAATCGACCCCGGCGTCTAAGACGATCCGCCTGTTGGCCGCACCTTCAAAACTGATAGCGTCCGATCCCGAACCCCCTGCGATGGTGCCGGCAAGGTGGACGACGGTCTCGGAGCCCGACTTGGCGTTCCCCAGGGACATGGCAACCGATGAAGACCGGATGTCGGCGGCGGAGCCGAGCCGGAGGACGAAATTGTCGGCGCCGTCGGTCGCATCGTTTGTCACCCGAACCGCATTGCCGCTCTCTCCGTTTACAAGCGAGTTGATATAGATGTCCGCATCCCCGTTGCTTGAAAGAATAACTCCCTGCGCCCCGCGAACCGCGCCGGTGACGTCCACATCGAGAGCCCCGCTCCCCATGTTTGCAACGGACATGCCGTTTGAGTTGTTTGTCGAAGTGGACGAGCCGATGTCGCCTTCTATATTGACGGTCACCCTTTCGGCCGCGGTGCCCGTGCGGACATAGACGCTTGACCCGTTCTCCGAGAGAATGTTGGCATTGTCGCGGATGATAAGCTCGACCGGTCCGCTGCCCTCGGGGCGCATTGAGACGGCTTCGTCGTGGGTGTTGATTGTGTTGGGATCGCTGCCGGTGCCGCCCATGACTTCGACCTTGAGCGCGCCGCCGGATGCGGCGGTGGCAACGTCAATGCCCCTCTCGCAGTTTGCCGGAGTGGTGGCGCAGTTGGCGGTGGTGCCGCTGGTGGTGATGTCGCCATCCACCGTTATCGAGACGTCGCCCGTGCCTTGATGGTCGACGCTGATGCCGTCCTTGCTTGATTGTATCGCTCCGTTGGCGGTGATTTCAACACCGCCGACACCGCTGCCTGCGCCGGTGCCGACATGGATGCCTTCCGCGTTGTTCGAGGTAACCGCCGCGGCTATCACCGTCACCTTGCCTCCGCCCGCATGCGAAACATTGATGCCCCGGGAATGCGAAGTAATTTGCATTTCCGCTTTGACATAAGTCTCGATGAGCGCGCCCGTGCCCGTCTGGTCGATAAAAATGCCTTCGCCGAGGGCGTTGTTGTCGCTGCCGGTTGCCGTTATTGTTCCCTCCGCGACCACCTTCACGTTGCCGCCGCCTGCATGGCTAATCGAGATGCCGTCTCCGCCCCTGTTCGCGGTGAGATTTCCCTTGGCCGTGACGTTCGCGGTTGTGATATTGGCGCCCGTCTTGACCGTGACGGCATGCCTGTTTTCCCGGACGCTGCTCTGGCCTCCGGAGGCGATCGCTCCGTTCGCGGTGACCGTGACGCTTCCTCCGCTGCCGTCATGAGATGCACGAATTCCCCTTGCATCGGCCGTGATTCCCGCGGCCTCGATCGTGAGATCGCCGCCGCCGCCGCTGTTCGAAATCGAAACGTCTATTCCGTCGCCGAAGGCGCTGCCGCTGCCGCCGGTGGCCGTTATCGTTTGCTCCGCGGTCACCTTCGCATTGCCGCTGCCTTCATGGGCCAATACGATGCCGCTTCCGCCCCTGTTCGCGGTGAGACTCCGTTTGGCCAGAACGGTCGCGGTTGTGGTGCTCGCGCCCGTTTCGACCGTGATGGCATGCCTGTTTGCCGCTCCCCCGGCGGTGCTTTGGCTTCCGGAGGTAACCGCTCCCTCCGCGGTGACCGAGACGCTTCCTCCGTTGCCGAGATGACTTGCGCGAATTCCCCTTGCATCGGCCTCAACTTGCCGAGTGGTCGTGATCGTGAGATTGCCGCTGCCTTGATGCGCGACTTCTACTCCGTCGGCTTCCGTGAAGGACGTATCTTCCGTGGCTCTGATGCGCCTTGTGCTGATCGTCAGCGCACCGGTTGTATTCGCGGTGCTTACGCGGACACCGTCTTCCCCGGAGTAAGCATCTATGTCAAAATCAATGTCCGCATCGCCCGTTCCCCGGTGGTTGACCTCCAAGGCCGTGTCCCCCGCTTGAACATTGCCGCTGCCCTGGAGGTCGACATCCATGCTGGTCGAGCCGGTAACATTCGCAATCACGATAGCGCTGTTGTTTGCCACATGCAGGCCGAAATTACTGTCGGCAGTCACCGTCAAAGCCTGTCCGGACTGGACGATGAGGCTTTGCTGGCTATCGACCATCACCTCGCCCGTACAATTGAACATCCCCGACATCGCGGGTTCTTCGGCGCAGTTTCCCGCCTCCGCCGGCATGCTTGCCGCCATGACCGCGCCAAGCGCGACGGCGGACGCGCCCGCCATAAACGGCGCGAAGGAGATAATTCCACATACGGTTTTGCGCAGGCGTCCGCCCCGCATGAATGTGCTGTTTTCGCCCATTTTGACTTCCTTTATGATAACTTACGGACCTGCCGTGGATGCTACAGGAGGGCATCCTGTCGGTCAAGGAGAATATTTTTGCGCGGGTTTTCCGAAAAGCCCACGCAATCACCGAAACGGGACTTCGGAATTCCCCACACCGGCACACCCACAGCTGATACCACAAAATGTTATAGGACACCCGCAAAAACCTACTTTGCGAACAAACTCCATTCCATAATTCTTCGATAATCGCGGAAAATTGTTACCTATCCACTCGCATTTTCGAGGTTTTTGCGGGTGCCCAGATAATCCGCATATTCGGAATCGTTCGCCCACAGATCACGGAATCGAAAATGCCTTGTGCCCTCTCTGTTTTTTTGCTGTTGAACCTTTTGAGTAAAAAACGGCGGATCAAGATATATAAGATCGACCGAATTGGGACCAATCGTTTTATCCGCATCCATGCAATCCCCCAGTATTGCTCTATGCGGGCGCATTTTATGCATTCTCCTGCGTGATTTTTTCAAGGATGCCTTTCAAGTCCACGCCTGTATATTTTTGAATGTAATTCCATGCATCGTTTCCATAATGGTATTCTCCACCGGCACCGGCATAGAGAGTTTCCAAGGTTTTTTGAATTCTTTGAGCCCGGACGCGATTGGGATAATAGAACATGACACGAATAGGCTTGTAGCCTGCATTCTTAACAGTTTGCATCCGTGCATGTTCCTTGGTTGCATGGTCTCCGTCCGTTGTGGCGTCCCGCCATTTAATTTCAATCCATCCGACCACCAAACCAAAATGGATTGAAAATGACAGGGAATTCACGGTAAGGCCGGAAACAAATCAAGCGGTCTCCGCCACCCGCGCCTTCTATTCTCGTTTAGAAAACAACCCATCTCCGTTCCATGTCCCCCTGTGTTCCGAAATATGCCCGCGTCCCGCTTCCGAGAAATCCGAAAGCGCCCTGCAATCAGCAAATTCCTTATGTCTCAAGCCAAAGATAACGGAACTATAAACCCGCACGCCGTAAATAAGGGGCTCAATCAAATGAGCCGTTAAATCAGTTAACGAAGGGAAAGGAGGGCACCTTAATTAAAAGCCCCAAGATGGCAATACCAACCACAAGAATGCTAACCGCCCAAGTTAGGTTTTTGCCAATCTTGACGTCAAGGTATCTGATTTCACCCCTTAAGTTTTTATCGAGGTCTTTTATGTCCTCCCTGAGGGACTCGGTTCTGCCATCAAGTTTTTCATCGAGAGCTTTGATTTCACCTCTTAAATTTTTGTCGAGGTCTTTTATGTCCTCCCTGATGGACTCGGTTCTGCCGTCAAATTTCTCATCGAGTTTTTTGATATCAACCCTCACCTCACGAATATCGCTAGTAAGTCTATCATCAAGACGCTTGATATCGGAACTAATATCCTTACCAGCATCCATCGTGCTATCTTCGTCTCTAACTTTGACAGGTTGAGCCACGGCACTTTCCTCCTATATCACTAGAATCAAATTCTTCCTCTCTGATACGGTCAAGAGTAGAGAAAAATTTTGGAAATGTCAACCTTTTAAAAAATGCAACCCAACAGATAGAAGACTTATCAGTAGAGTGTTACATCTTAAGGTTGCTTCTACAACACCCAAGAATTATTTCAAATGCTTGAATTAAATAAAAAAACCAACAAAAACTCTTTTTAAAGTTAAGATTCATAATCAAAGAACAAGCAATCATTACGAGAATACAAGATGATAAACAAGGCTGCGGAAATCAAGTGTGGCGGGTATCCATCCAGCAAAAACCCTTTAGTCAAGCAAAACTGATTCCCTCGATTTTGCGGCATTTCTCGTAGAGCCCACAATTATGAAAGGCAGGGCTTTCCTGTGGCATTTCGGCGGAGAATCAATGCCCGGCCAGCAAACATCCTTATAAAACCCTTCGGATAAAAGTTCGTTAGGCGGCAAATTGGCTCAAAAATTGCCGCTCCATGATTTGTTTCAAATCCTCAATCGAGAAAACTCCCAATTCTTGCCATGCTGACCGAATGCCTATCTGGCGGGAAATTATTCTAATCCCCTTAGGTTGAAACAATTGTTTTTTATTTTTATTTTTGTCTTCATCTTTACCTTCTACTAATTCAGACAAGGCCCAAATCAAGGCCGTTCGAACATTGTTGTCTCCAAGCACAGAATTTCGAGAAACAATCAAAACAATCAACTCTTCCCAATAAGTCGAAGTAACCGTTAACGTCTTAACAACCTTGTCATAGTCCGCATTGGTTTCTTTGCAAATCTCCTCTGTGACATAACCACGCCACCAAGCACGGGCAAACGGGCAATTCGCATAAACGCTCTTTGATCCCCTCGCTTCCGGCAACCCCCCGAGGCGGCGCAGTATGGTGCGAACAATCGTGTCAATGGTTTGTTCTTGGTTTTCCTTCAACGCCTTGTCGATACGTTCCAAGCCACCCGGTAAATTACCGCCATTGGCCGCCAGATAAGGGGCTTGGATAATTCCCTCCTTGATATGTTCCAAAGTTACATATCCCCAAAAAGTCTCCTCGCTGGCTTGCGCCGGTGTTAGATTTTTCCACCTCTTAAACAACACCTTTTCAGTGAACTTCGTGGGTTCCTTGTAATCTGATTCCGTTAACGGCTCGGTCAACAATAAGTCGAATGATGCGCCTTTGTCCTCCGAGACAGGATATTGCTCAATCCACGAAATAAAGGTGTCACTGTTCCTTGTGATTTCAAGGAATTCTCTTTGCAATCTTTTTCCCTTTGCTCGAAGCAAATTTTTTCGAAGGTGAGTATAGTCACTATCACGAAATGCCGAGTATGTCATTATTTTTACTCCGTTGAGAAAGGAATCCGAATTGGATAAAGTTGAGTGGCAACACGAACGGCGTCAAAATTTTCATCGCTCCAGTGAAGCATGTTTTGAGCAGCTAACCAATCGGATAAAGCTACAAGATTTTTGTATTGTTCCCACTGCCTGCCTTCATCTTCCCCTTCTTCTCCGGAAGCATCATAGCTGGTTTTTAAAATATTGAAGCATTGGCTAACAGCATGAACAAGAATGCTGCCCCGAAGCTCTGATTCACCTTGTGGATTTTGAATAAACTCAGAAATGTCGGACGCAGCTTCTAGATAGAAGTAAAATCCTTCATTGGAATTTGGCGTTATAAAAAAACTTCCCGATTCCATATTCTTATTGACCCGCACCCGAATAAGATTCTGTATCGCCGCAGAAGAACGCAGGTAACGCCCTCTTGCCAAACGCGCCCCTTTCGGGATTTCAATTTCTCGATTGTACCAAACTTCTGCCACGCCATCTTTCTTGGTTAATTTATGATTCAATTTATCCTCGGCAACATACAGAACTACCGGCCCTATCATGGGAGGTTCTCCTGCAATTCCCAAATCCCAACTTATTTCTTGCTCATTGGAATCCGCTATGTACAATTTCCGAAAACCTGTCTTTGGGACAGATAGTAAACAGGCAAATTTCGCTTTTCCTTCTTGAATTAGATTCTCAACAAACTGCGCGCCCCTTAATTCATGACGCAGAATAACGCTTGTCATTGAATTTCCCGGAGGTTTTTCAGGCGTGACTTCGTAGTTTCCTTCAGGGAAGGAAAAATTACCCTCCTCAATAGCAGGATAGGGTAAAGATCTGACCATTGAAGCGAATTTTAACATGGCTGCCCTACAATTGATTCCGTCGGCGCACAATTTCAGCCCGCAACACTATTTTATCTTTCTTCCGCACGGTAACGCCGTCCGGCAAATCATAATTAAATCTAATCGTACGCTTTTCACCTGGGTTGAACTGTCCCAGACGAACGCCTAAAACAGCCTTACCCCCATCTTGCTTGATTAAATGGCGGCCAGAAACTTTTTTCCCATCCAGAAAGATATCCTTCAGTTTGACAAACTGTTCCTCATTAGTAAGGTCGCATGTCTCGTCAATGTTTTCATCTAAGATGAATCTAATTTCGGCCTCTATATCCTCTTTCAATTCTTTCTGCGGGTGCAGTTCAAAACTATAAGATCGTGGACCAGTCGGCACCGGGACAGCCCCAAAAGGGACGCTACTTCCCCCACGCTTGAAGGCATTGATGTTTCGATCACCTCCCCCACCGCCACCGCCGTTGCCCCCACCACTGTTACCGTTTCCAATAATACTAGGAGTCCTAGGTTGACGGTGAGGCAACTCTTCCCACTTTCCGGAGAGTCCGGTCACATTCAAAAAATCATCGATAGCAAATTCCTCGTCCTGTAGTTCCTCCAAGTTTTCCGACAAAAATTCGGATATCCGTCCAAAAGCTTCCTCCAGCAGACGTTGCTCATCTGCCTCCAACCACTTTCGTGCTTCAATATGATTATGTAACGGCCCCTCCGATTTTCGAATCAATCTGTGGATATCTCCATCCGTAGCCGACACTTTTATAAGGCAATGAAATGGTTTTCGGTCATTGAATTTATTTTGCAAGCGTGGCAAGCGAGCGGTAATCCACATGCCGTTGCGACATAGGTCAATGCGCGACTTACCTTCATTCACTTCGCGAATAACAACTTCCGCTTCACCGCACCCCACATCAACGATATGCTTCTTTCCCATGACCGCGGTCTTGTATGCGTCCGCCGCTCGGTTGCCGGACAAAAAGTTTTTAGCCCGTTTTTCGTAAGC
Source organism: Hyphomicrobiales bacterium (assembly GCA_026708505.1). Lineage (GTDB taxonomy): Bacteria > Pseudomonadota > Alphaproteobacteria > JAPOUT01 > JAPOUT01 > JAPOUT01. The sequence goes on from JAPOUU010000013.1 coordinate 12,151, forward strand.
GATATCACTCTCGAATATTGCACCGATATTAGATTTGTCTAATTTTCTTTCACCTTCGTCGTCTTGATAGATAACCTCTAAATGCTCGTCAGCTATTGCGGCAAAAAAACTGCAAGCGGCAGCTTTTTTGATAACATCCCAAAGATTGCCCTCCATCTCACGAAATTTATTGAACCCCGGAATGATGACAACGGCACCTCTTTTAGATTCAGAGTTTTTCTCTATCCAATCCAACTTGTTTTTAATCAACGGAGCTATCTGATTTTGAGACGGGAAATCAAAAAGTTTACTCTTTGATTTTCCAACGGCCAGCGCATAATACCCATCCTTACCCATGAGATCGTCTTTCTCAAAAAATGAGGCCAGGATAGCGTGTCCCGACGCTATCTTTTTTCCATTATCGCTAACACCCCCGTATAAAACGTAACGCAAGTCCGAGGCGGGAATTGCCGTTAGATGGCCATTGCCAACCGCACCAGCTCCGGCACTTGATTTTACGCTTAAACCATCAGCAAGTAAGCCTGTCATACGTCGCTCGTCCAAACCCAAACCATTGTCCAATACGAAAAGAACATCTACATTCTTCCCTTTTAAACAATTTTCGATCGCATCAACTACTATTTTTGCCTGGTCTGGAAGATGATCACCCTGAAATTCTTTTTGGTATTTCACCGCTTTTTTAAGCGCGTCTTTGTAGTTATCAATCCCAGGCACATCTGTGAGGGGCATACTTTCTAATTTAAAACGAACAACAGCCTTTGATCGCTCATCTTCACGCACCGCATCTAGCGAATTTTGAAGCAATTCTCGAACAATAGCTGCCGGATTCAACTCATTAAACCCCTGCACTCCCGCAGAAGTAAATCCTTCCAGCGTTCCTCTGGTGAAATAAAGAGCTGGCTTTCTATTGTTTTTCCTCACCATCTTATCCAAGCAATTCTTTTATTTTTGTTTCTACATCATAAGCACGATCATTAATAAAATCATCATAAGCATCCTTCAAAGTGAGTTTATCGTTGTCAATCGCTTCCTGAGTAACTCCGACAAGATGACGTGCCACTTTTTCATAAATCAGATGCGTCTCAAGGCGGTTTACAACATCCACTTGCGGTAACGACGTTCCTAAATCTTCAAATAATTTCTTGATATAATCACCTGGGAGTTCGTTGCTATATTTCTTATTATCTTTCTCGGGTACCAACAAGCAATTCAGAGCATAATTGCCGAAATGCCCGACTTCCTTTTTAAGTTTACTTTTAGGAAAAATATGATGCTTTTCACGATTTCTGTAGTTAACGGGTGTAAGACTTTCGTTTCCAGTCAATGTTTTTGCACCCTCTTGGCAACAAACAAGCAAAATACCACGAGAAAGTATCCCCACCGATTGCGGCCAACCAGCCTTTTTAATATCATTTAGAGAAGGATGCGGAGTTTCATCTTTATTAAAAATTTCAGTTTTTCTCTGCTCACGGGCCCACTCTAGCGTTTCGTCCAAAAATTCTTTCAGGTGATCATAATCTTCTTTTAATCGAGTGTTAGCTTGCTTGCTATACCTGTCAGTTAGAAACGCGTGCCATAAATATTTTCCGATTATTTCGTTGGCAAGCGCAAATTTTGCTCCTGACTTTGGCATAAGGTGATGAATCGCAGGTAAAACCCGTAACGGCACCAAGGAAGGCAGTTGATTCCCGTGCCAAATTTGCAATTCCTTAAGTTTTCCAACCGCCCACTCAACACCATCAAAAATTTTTGACTCGTCTTTTACGACTTGATTAAAGTTCAAAGATTTGCAATTTCCACCCGATGGCGATTTATCTTGCAAAACACAGGACACTTTGAGAATTAACTCGGCGATTTCATCGCTCTCTAAAACTTCGATGTCATTCACCCTCTTAATCAACCTCTTAGCCATATCGTAAGGTGATTTTTTTACTTCCTTGTCCATCTTGGCTACAGCATGATAGTAGTCGGATAACTTTACCGAATTGCTATTAATGGTACTGTATACACTGATGGCGGTATTTCTATCCACATTGCGACCCAATTGAAAATAAGGAATTACTTTTCCACGTCTCTGTTGTTTGGCGAAAATCTTTCGTGTATTCGCTATAAGTCTCTTAATTGAGCCGTAACTTGTTAGTTGCAATTTTTGCAAATCCAAACTTTGCAACCAAGCGTCCACTACCCCTTCCTCTGAAAGAGGATTTAACAGTTCTATTGGAAAGTAACGTTTCTTATATTGCTCCGTTGGATTTTGATATAATCTTCGGTCGGTTTTAGAATCTTTTTTTACCGCTCTAATTTCTTCAATTTTAAATTGATCGTTGAACTCGGCAAAATACCTAAATCCTTCATCTGTATCATGAAGCGCCCTCCAAAGTGCTGACAACCGTTGCTGTCCGTCCAAAAGCAAAATACTACAACTTTTAGACCGTGAAGGTGCGCCGCCTATTGTTCGAATAGAAAAAGCTTGTTTGGATGAATCCGTTGACAATACTAAAAATATGCCTACTGGTGTCCCACTATCTGAAATCAGTGTTTTAAGAAATCGACAAATCATTTCCTTTTTCCAAACTTCAAATCTTTGGAATCTTGGTAAACATAGAACTCCATCTTCAATATCCGACAACCAATTTCCAATGGCTTTATCATTTTTAGCTTTCATGAACGCTACCTCCTGGTAATAATTGACAACAGCAGGCTTGCGGCCTGTCTGATTTCCTCTTCGGTGTTAAAACGACCGATGCTGATACGCAATGCCGCGCCGGCGGCATCATCACCCACCCCCAAAGCCCTGATTACATGTGATGGCTCGGAACTGACAGACGAACAAGACGATCCCGTGGATACGGCAAGCCGGTCACCAAGCGCTTCGACCAAACTGTTCCCCGAAATGTTCGGGAAAATAAGGGATAGATTTCCTGATAGGCGGTGCTCCATACTGCCTAGAATCGTTAGTTCCGGAGCACTTTCCCGCAATTGATTGAGAAACAGGTCTCGCAACGCAGTTATTCGTTTGTTTTCATCCGCCATATTCTCGCCCGCCAGCCTTGCCGCCGCTCCAAATCCCACGGCCAACGGCACGGCAGCCGTGCTGGGACGCAACCCCCGTTCCTGCCCTCCCCCATACGTGAGCGGGCTTAGGCGGCTTTCCATGCCGTCCCGAAGAAACAATAAGCCGATGCCTTTCGGGCCGTAAAGCTTGTGTGCCGATGCGCTCAGCATATCGACATCCAGCGCATCGACATCTATCGGAATCTTGCCGAACGCCTGGGTGGCATCCGTGTGGCTGAAGCAACCAAACTTCCGGCACATTTTGGCAACTTCCGCCACAGGTTGGAGGACTCCAATCTCGTTGTTCGCCAACATGACCGAAACCAGCAATGTTTTGTCGTCCAACTGCTTTTCCAACATATCCAAATCGACGATGCCGTCGCTTGCCACGGGCAGAACCACAACCTCGTATCCCAAGCGCTCCATTTGCTTGCAACTCTCCAAAACACAAGCATGCTCGGTGGCAACGGTGATAATTTTATCTCGACTTCTGTCGTTGGAAGGAAGCGCCAGTCCTAATATGGCCAGAGATATGGACTCGGTCGCTCCGGAGGTGAATACGATATTGGATTTTTCAGCGCAAATTAAATCCGCTATCTCAAACCGGGCATTCTCTAAAGCCGAGAAAGCCTGCCAACCGAATATATGCTCGCTGGCGTGGGGGTTCCCATAGGTCTGCGTAAAGTAAGGCAGCATAACCTCCAACACCGAAGGGTCCAGAGGCGTTGTCGATTGATTATCGAGATATATCGGCGCGGAGGGGGGGGGGGGGGGGGACATGTTTAATCCGTGCAGTCGCAAGGCAGAACATCCTCGGCCGACATATCGATTTTATCCAAGCGATCTTTCTCGGCGAGTAATCTATAAGACATTTTTTCGGGCGCATCGGTTTTAGGTGCATCAATTTTAGACGGACCAAAAAATCCAATGAAATCAAAATCATTGTCTTTTGATTTTCTTTTTCGCCCTTCCGCTTTGATATCGCGCCCGTATCTCTTTTCAATCCCGGCCCACCAGCGAACATCGCACGGCGTATCCGCGTATTCGGCAACTTGTTCTTTTTTGATGGCTTCCCTTGCCGCTTTCAATTTTTCCACGCCCTTCAAAAAACAAAAAGTGCAATTCGAGAGATTGTCTTCTTTCCTGAGGTCCAGTTTCCAAGTCTGCTTCTTCCAAAAGTCGTGCACATCGTCTTCGGCAATTCTCATCCCGGCGAGAGGCATGTATACGTGCTCCCCTTCATACCCTTCGGCATCCCCTTCCCCGGTATTGCGTTTTTGTATTTTGATAACACGGCGCATCTCGTCATGCCGGATGCCAACGAATGAAATATATTCAATACCCCCTTTACCAAAATCAGCCTTGCGGCCATACGCCTTACCCTCCAACTGTTTATTTGTGAAAGGAACCGTAACGTCCGAATAATCGGACCATTTTTGCGAGACACGGGTAAATGGGCGGGTTTTGACAAAAGCCTTTTTGGCAAAAAAGATATCCGGCGGGACCGATCCCTGGTTTCTCCTGTGCCGGGCATACATCTCATCGTCGTTCAAACGGCTGCTTTCCCCGAAATGCCCCAGCCTCTCCGTTTCCTCCTTGTTTGCGAGCCACTCGCGCAAGAAGGAGCGGCTGCTCTCCAATTTCAAAGATTGCGTGCAGATGCGCTGAAAAAAGGTCGGAACATACCCCTTGTGGGAAAGCATCTCCTCGAAAACCTCCCCTTTGTGGTGGTAGCCGTCCGGGTTGGTCTCTGAATAAGGGGCCGGGTTAACCAGTTTGAAGGACGGCAAGCGCACATATTCGCCCTGCCGCGCGTCTTCGTAAGTTTGATATTCAATCCAGAAAAACGGAATTTTATACTTCTTCTCCACAACGCGCTTGCATTGCTTTACAAACTCGTAGGTCTTCGGGTGCTCCGCCGATGTATTGTTGAATATGACAACGTCACCCCGTTCCGCCTTGAGCAGACCGGCTTCCAGCAAAATGAACAGCAACATGCCACTCGTTTTGCCGCCGGAGAATTTCACCACATGGGGCCAGTTCTTATGCGACTTGGACTCGTAATGGAAAATGCTGACTTTTTCAGGGTCAAAAAACTCGGGCGCGCGTATTCGAGACGAGACCTTCAGTTTGGGAATATTCCGGACGGTTTTTGTTCTCATCTCCTCACCTCGCTTTCAGGGCGAAACGGTTGCCTGATACGGGCATTAGATGGAACTTTGGCGGCTTCCCCTTTTTCCAAGCTTTTTGCCTCCCTCTTACATGCCCCGATTTCTCAAACCAGATCCGGAAAGCGACACTCCGAATCTCGGGGCATGTGGTCCAAAACGTAGAATTCAAACGACATTCGACTTCGGGCGTGCCGGAAATTTTTACCCGGACATTTTTCCACTCCCGTGAAAAATAGCGGGCACGATCATCGGAGCGGATACGAATGCCATATCCGGAACTACCGTCATTCCAAGCCGAAACAATCATCAAACTACATACCCTCTACTTTCACAAACATACGTCCGGCAGACTTTGATGTCCCACCGAAACAACAACTGCACGTTCCACGGACGAAGCAAACGGGAATCATCCCCGGAGCAACGACATCGAACGCCCTCGAATCTTCACTGTGCCCTGCACTTTCGTGAAAACACATAAACGCGCTGAATATAAATATAACACTGAAAAATTGCAAAAATAAAAAATAATACTACCTAAACGAGTAAGCGAAAAACCCCCGTTTTCCGCCGAAAACCGCCCTTTATGGCGCATCGGAGGCAAAAGGGATTCTATCTGCAAGGTAGCAAGGTAATCGCATGAGGCTGGGATTTTAGGCTGTCTCCTTGCCCTTTCTGCGCCAAACGCAGGGCTTTCTCTAAATCCTCATGGATAAAAGCGGATGTCGTGCTGTTTATCCCGTGCCCTGAAATACCCGGACGGCTTCTTAGGGCAGATTTACGCAAACCTAGGATTGGCAGGGGATTAGAGTGCAGCGAGAAATCCGGGAGCGTGCGATCGTCCCGGCGACACCGGAAATCACACTGCAATTCCAAAACGGAACGCACGCCGCCTCGCGCCGGAAATCCGCAAACTCTCCCGAAGCAATGTCCTCCCCGCTGTTTTGGCGGAATTTACGGGCCGAGGGGAACAGTGATGGTGTGCGTGCCGCTGCTAACATCCCATCCCAGCAACGGATTGAGGGCGCTGACCTCAAGTACGAGGTTTTTACTTCCGGAACTGACATTGGATGTCACGGTCAGCATCGCGCTACCCGCCGCAGTCGGCAGAGTCCATGTACGATTCTCGGGCTCGGGTTGCCCGGCCATGACGCGAGGATTTAGTTCGCCTGCCGAAACCGAGAGAGTGTAGTCCGTCGGAAGCGCCTCATTGCTAGCGGCGCGCTTGATGAGGACGCTCGGAAGCGAGATGTTGTTGTCCATGTCTGCCTTCGTCTGCACGGGAATTGGCATGTTGATGTTAGCGGTGATGTCGGTGACTCCGGTGGCGCCGGTCCTGGACACCGGCGTCTGGAAGGTAATGGTGTTGTCGCTCGGTGCAACTATAATTATATGCTCTAGATTGCCGACTTCAACATGCGCCGGCGACTGGACCTCGTCTACCTTGACGGTGAGGGTCTGGGCAAGTTCGGGGGTATTGTCGGAACAAATAAAGATGCCGATATCCGTTGTTTGCATCCTGCCATTGCCTGTGACGCTGAATTTCCGAGTGCTCCTATTAACCTGGCCGGTAACCTCAACTTGGTTGTAGATATTGCTGACAGGGGTGCCATTATGGTTCGTGCCGGTGACGGAGACATCGAAAGTGTTTTGCGTGCCGGAATCATACAGTGTCTCAAACGGCAGACGGATGTATATCTCATTCGACAACGCTCCAAAGGGCGTGGGGCATGAAACATCATTGGAGTTTTCCCACGTCCTCGTCGGCAGGTTCGAAGCAAATCCGATTCTCTCGCCGTTTCGGGGAACGGTTATCTCGTAGGTGGTGCTTCCCAGAGTCCATCCGTTCGGAAGAGTGCCTTCCGCCGCCAGGGTGACGGTGATTGTCTCCTCGGGCTCAATGCCGATGTCTGTAGGAATAAGCGCGAAAATGTTGGCGGAGGGGTTTCCCGGATTGGGCTTTTCCGTTGTGGCGGGCTCCTGTACGAGTGTGAAGGTATACTTTCTTGTCGAATCCGGTTGCGGTGTCGGATCGAAACTGGGGAAGAACGGGAAAGACCGACCTTCCCGTTTAAAGCCCTGCGCATTGGCGCTGCTAAGATTCGCCGAGACTTCAAAATTGTCCACACAGTTGTTTCCGACAGGAACGTATTGAGGACAGCGATTAGGATCGGCGGATGTCTCATCCATGTCCTCTAAGTTGGTCGTAACCGTGAGAGATAAATCGATGCCCGCCGCGGGAAAGGTGGCTCCGCCGCTACTCGGCAACACTGCGTCCACAACCATGCCCACTTGACTTCCCTCAACGACAACATTACCGCCGGTGAAACCGGAAAGATTGATGGTGTTGGCGGACGGGGGCGCCTGCCGCGTGAGCGTAAGAGTGTCCTTGTCACCAATTCTCCAGGCAAACGGCAAGGTGCCGTGGGGATCGGTGAGCGTGAGAACCACGTCCCCGGCCGCGGTGCCGCCAAGAGGTCTGATTTTAAGGGGTGCCCGCGTTTCGCCCGCCTTGAGCGGAGCTTGCGGACCTGCTTCAAGGACGGTATTTGTCTCGTCCGAATTCTCCACAACGAGGACAACACCTTCAGGAAAGGCAGTCATTGAAGGATCCGAGACTATATTCACACTGACAATGCTGGTGCTGTAGGTAAGCGAATCCATCGCAAACTCGACCTCGGTTGCCGTGTCATCGTGGATGTTAAACACCCGGGTGAGCTTCGCTGCCTCTTCTACCGGCGGCGGCATGTAACCGGAGGGCAGATTGGCACTATCGATAGCAACCGTGACACGCCCGCCCACGCCGTCACTGTCCGAATTCACCGTAAGAGAGAGGTCTGCCCTTCCCGTGGTATCAACGGTGACGTTGGCGCTATTGCCGGTAATTGCCGTGCTTCCCGCTTGTAAAGTGTAATCAATCTGGGAGCCCGAAGCGTCTTCGATGGTAACGGGAATTTCAACCGGCGCGGACGGTGCGGGTGACACAATGAGGGGCACGGTAACGGAACTGCCTCCTTCCAGCGCCGTTACGCTGGACGGCCCTGCGAAAGCGACCGTGGGCCTGGCCGTGTTGTCGTCCGTGATAGTGACCACCCAAGAACTCGGGCTACCCTGCTCGTAACCTTGAGGCAGAGGCGTGCCGAGACGCACGGTGACGCTTCCGCCCACCTGGTCCAAGTCGCTGAACGCCCTGAGGGTGAGAGTTGCACGTCCCGAGGTGCCGACAGTGATCTGGTTGGTGACTTGCCTGCCTCCGACTTCGAGAACGTAGTCATCCTCGCCTGCCGCGGTGACCGTAATGGGAACCGTGACCCCCGAAGTCGGCGGCGGCGCGATGATTAGAGTCGTGGTAGCGGCAGTGATCACTTCCACCGCGGATGCGGACGAATCCGCAAAGGAGATGCGCGCCTCGTTGCGAGGAATGGTGATAGTGCGCGAGCCTGATACCGTCCAGCCGGCCGGAGCCGAAGCGCCCGAACCAAGGCTCATCGTGAAACTCTCCTCATTCTCCGACACGCCGTCATTCCGAATCGTGATGGAGAAACTATGCGTCTTCTGTCCGGCAGGAAGGCTGACAGTCGCAGGAAAGTCAATGTCATTTCCTCCATTTGGTCCATCCGGAATGGAAATCGTCAAAGGATATCCGCTGCTCGGCCCGTCCACCGTGCTCCTTAACCCAATTTGAACCGTGTCGCCCTCATTGGCCGTAATGGGATCGGTGGGAGTAAACGCAATGGCGCCGTCGCTGGGCTCAATGGTGATGGTGTGAGTTCCTGTTCCGATAGCCCACCCCTCCGGTAACATTGAACTCGCTTCGTCCAGCGTGATGATGATATTCTGCGCATCTTCAGGCGTACTGTCGTCCGCAGCAAGCGTTACCGTAATCGTCTGGGGATCGTCATCGTCATCGTTCATGCTAAAATTGAGCGTTCCGCTAGTTGTGCCCGTGAGATATGCGGCACCTTCGGTCACCGACCATTCGACAGCCGCCACATCGGGAAGAGGCAGGTTGGCGATGACATTGAGAGCCACTGTGCCCGCGTCCTCCTCAACGAAAGTCGTGTCTCTTTCTTCAAAGCCGATGACCAGATCGTCATCGAGAAGAGTCACGGTGTGCGTGATGGTTTCGGGCGGACTATCCGGGTCGGTCGAAGGTCCGAAATCCCAGCCGGGCGGCAAACTGCCCGAGAGCGTCAGCTCGATGTCCTCGTGCCCTTCGCCGTCTGAATCGTCAATGCTCGAGAGCACCAGCGAGGCACTTGAGGCATTTGCCGGAATCAAAAGCGTCGGGGGCGAGAGATTGTAATCCTGCCCCTGCGTCGCCTCTCCGCCCGGCGTCACGGTCAATTGAATTGGCGTGGGCGAAGGCAAGTCAATCGCCACCGCGACCTCCGCCGTGCTGCCGTTGGCCTCCATAAGTTCATCACTCGAGTTATCGCCGTCAAACATAATCACGTTGTTATTCGCCTCGATTGTCACCCTCGTTTCATTGCTCCGAACATCGCGCTGATGCTCTTCGGGAACATTGACGCGTAAAACAATCTCTTCTTGGAGCTCCGGGGCCGTTTCGGTCTCATCGAGAAGTTCCACCTCAACTTCGAACCTTGTTATCTCTGCGGGAATCGTCATTTCGCATGTCACTTCGGGGCAATCGGTTCTCTCCTCCGGCGCGCTCTGCTCGCCGGTTTCCTCGTCCAATTCGTAAACCCTGTGTCCGTATATGAAGTCGACCCCCAACTCTGCCGTAGAAGTATCATCAATCGCGAGTTCGTAAGTCACCGGCATCGGCAACGCCACCAACTGCCCGACGATCACCGCCCTGCCGCCTTCTTCGATGGTCGCGCCGTCCAGCGGCTGGCCATCATCCCCTGTAGGCACCAGCCGAATGATCGGAATCGCCTCGCGCTCCTCGTAAAGGATGCGCTTCTCACGCGCGACCGGTTCCCAGAGGTTTGCTTCCGCCATGGTTTCATAACTCTTGACGCCCTTGAGCCCGGGCAGGGAGAAACGGAATGCGAGCCCCGCGTTCCAGCGCGAGTCCAGCGAGTCGTCGGAGTCGTGGCTTTCATATCCGCCCTCCAAAAACACCCCGGGAAGGATCCGGTAGCCCGCGTCAATCCCGAAGGCGGGACGCCACTTCGTGCTTTCCTCCTCTTCCCTCTCAAAGCGCCAGACGGCGACGCTCGTGTCAAACCGGATGCGCGACCATGCGAGCCCCAAACGGAAGTCCGCGCCCTGAAGGGGTTGTTCCTCGTAGTCGGTTCTGCCTTCCTGCCAGTCGTTGAGGGGGTGGTAGTAGTTCAGCGCCGTATGGAGAGCGCCGCTTTGCAAGTCCAAGCCAACACCGGCCCGTTGGTGTTCCCGCCTGAAGTCGTAGTCGTAAAACACCGAGCCTCCCGCGATGATATCGCGCGTGAGATTCGAGCGGAACGCAAGCCCGAGGTTTCCGTCGATGCGATCCTGGTTTTTGAGCCCCTGCCAGAACACCCCGCCCGGCTGCAGGAAGAAGGCATATCCCAACCCGTTGTAACGTTCCTTGCTGAACAGCGGAATGACGGCATCGAACTCGCCGCTGACTTTCTCGTCCCAAACCCATCCGACGCTCGAATCCAAATGGAAGTTTTCACTGAAGAGCGCAACGCCTCCCGAACGAACGGCGTCTTCAATCGTGTCGACAAGCATGTGTGAACTCGTGTTGCGGAGCGCACGCTTTCCGCATTCGACATAGTCGTGGTCAACGGCGGAGGGAGCACCGCCGCCATTGAAGGTCGTTTCGAAAGTGCCGCGCACTCCGTCCTCGCCCGGGTGCGTGCACCCGAGCACACCGCTCCACAAGCGTTCGAGTTGCTGCGCCGAGCGCGTGAACAACGGTTCGTCCGCTTCCGAGGAAGAAGACAGTCCGGCAACCGACAACAACACGAACATTCCGGCGAACAACAAGGCGGTTCGCCAGAATGCGCCCTTAACAATCAGTTTGGAAACAGTGGAGGTAAAAAACATACGAATTCCTTCTCGCCTTAACGTTCTCTTGCGGGACAACAGTAGCACAATCTCGCCCCGAGGCAAGCCGATATTTGTCAACATCTAGGCTTTCCAAAGGAGAGACTAGCACAGTTTTGAGGATGTGCAATACGCGCCCAAGGCCGCCATCCGCAAAAACCCTCGCATATCGCGCTGTTTTGCCCAAATTCAGGAAAAAGCGGGAGCATCGGGCTCCCCATCCCCCGAAAACCAGTGCCTAACCTTTGTCCTCTGTCCGTTTTTAATGGGCAAATAGGCCAAGGTCAATATCGACCGATAAGCAAAGTCTCCAAAAGAATTCAGGAGAATTTGTTCACTGTCCCGTTCGTCTTCTTTGCCCGGTTTGCGTCCGCTTCGTTAACTCCGTATCGGCCTCTCCCGAGGAACTGGTGAAATCATCATTGTCGGGAATGCTGATGGTATGAGTGCTCGGCGATACAACGCTCCAGCCGTCGGGAAGGGTTTGATCCGCGGAGATGGAAAGCACAATGGTTTCATCCATTTCAGGGACGTCGTCGGCAAGAATGGAAAAGTCCAACGTCAACACGCCGTCGGTGACGGTCGCGCCATCAACCAAAACATTCGAAAGTGCCGGCAGGACGGAATAATCGAAATCACCCGCCGTTGATGCCGCGTCAACTGTGACCACAAGGGGAAAGCCACCCCGCGGCAGCGTGCCGACCACGTTGACGGCAACGGAATGGGATGCGCTCCCGCTTGCGGGTTCGGCGAATTCCGATCCGGGCAATGCAAAGGCCAGAGTTCCACCGGGGGGTTCCGACTCGGTGACAGCAAGGGTGAAAGTTTCATCATCGGGAACGCCGCCCCATCCGGTTGGAAAATCCGAACCCGCCGTCAGCGTGAAGGTGACGCTCTCGGGGTAGGCGTTGTCATCAGGCCGGATGTAAACGGTGACTTGCCCGCTGCTTGCGCCCGCGGCAACGGAAAAGGCACGGGTGGCGGCACGGGGGTTGGTTTCGTCGAAGGAAACGGCGTCCGTATCGCCAGATGCCGTGAGCACGAGGGGAAGGCCGCCCGCGGGGGCGGCGTTGGTGAGATTGATGGTTAGATCCATCGTGCCGGCGTTCTCGGCGACGGAGACAGAATTGGTCGTTGCGAAGGCGGCCGTGTTGTCATTAGCGGGAATAGTGACGGTGAACCGGCTCCCTGCATCGGAGACGAGCCAACCATGCGGAAGATTCCCGTCCGGGTCCGCGAGCGCGAGGGTGATGATTTCCCTGCCTTCGGCAATGTCGTCGTCCTCAACGGTGAAAGTGAAGCTTCCCCTCCCCGTCTCCCGGTCAACAACAAGTTCTCCGACGGTGTAATCGTTTGCGGATACCGGGTTGTTGCGACGGGCGGGCGGAACATCCGGGTCTCCGGCGGCGGCCAGTTCAACATCAAGAACGACATCCTCCGATGTTGCGGCGGCAAAGTCTTCGCTGTTGGTGACGGCGACATTGACGGTGACCGAGCCCGGCTCGGCAAGGGTTGCGCTCGTGGAAGTGTTTGCGACTTCAACCAGGCCCCTGGGCTCCTCGTTGGCGATGGTGACACGATGGGTCGCATTGTCCAAACTCCACCCGTCCGGCAGCGTTCCGCCAATGGTCAGATCAATGTATTCATCGGTTTCCGCCACCTCGTCGGGAATCAAGGTGACGGCAAGGTTGGCGCTCGCGCTGTCCGCGGGAAGGACAATTTCCGAATCAACGGTGTAGTCGGTGCCGTTGGTCGCGCTTCCGGCGGCCGTAACCGTCAGCGTAATCGGCTCGGGCGATGCAAGATGGACATTAATCGGAACATTATATGTTCCGGCATTCTCGGCGGCCCTGCCGGCGGTCTCGGCGAAAGAGACGGTGTTGTCGTTCGCGGGGATGGTGACGGAAAACAGCGTGCCGGTTCCTGCGACCTTCTTGAAAGTTTGCCTGACGTAGCCCCATTCGTACGGGAAGCCGGGGAATTCTTTAAGCCTGATGAAAAACTCTTCTGTCAACTCGGGCTCGTCGTCCTCCTCGGCGAAAAGTCGCAGGCTTGCGAGGAGGTTCGGCTCCCGGTCGATATCGCCTCCGCGCAAAAAGATGAATCTTCTGTTTGCAGAATCCCATATGGATTTTCTATTATCGATGTTTTCCAAGCCGATGTCGGCGGCATATTCATCGGGCATCGAGATAACGAACGGCAGTCCCTGGTCGGGAGCGATGTGGTCGATGAGGATATTGAGCTGCGGCAGGCCTTCCGTCTCTCCTTCTTCGACCGTCGCCGAGAATTCCGAGAATTGCCCCGTGTCGGCAACAAGCAACTTGGTAAACTGCGCGGCATTGTCGTTGGCGGGGACGGTAACGGTGAACCTGTCTTTTGCATCGGAGACGAGCCAGCCGCGCGGAAGATTCCCGTCCGTGTCCGCGAGCGCGAGGGTGATAATTTCCCTGCCCTCGGGAATGTCGTCGTCCTCAACGGTGAAAGTGAAGCTTCCCCTCCCCGTCTCATGGTCAATAACAAGTTCTCCGACGGTGTAATCGTTTGCGGATACCGGGTTGTTGCGACGGGCGGGCGGAACATCCGGATCTCCGGCGGCGGTCAGTTCAACATCAAGAACGACATTCTCCGATGTTGCGGCGGCGAAGTCTTCGCTGTTGGTGACGGCGACATCAACGGTGACCATGCCCGGCTCGGCAAGCATTGCGCTTGTGGAAGTGTTCGCAATTTCAACAAATCCTGCGGGTTCCCCGTCCAGGATGGTGATGCGGTAGGTCGCGTTGTCCAAACTCCATCCGTCCGGCAGCGTTCCGCCAATGGTCAGATCAATGTATTCGTCGGTTTCCGCCACCTCGTCCGGGATCAAGGTGACGGCAATGTTGGCGGTCGCGCTGTTCGCGGGAACGACAATTTGCGAATCAACGGTGTAGTCAACGCCGTTGGTTGCGTCTCCCCCGGTCGCAACCGTCAGCGTAACCGGTTCGGGAAACGCAAGATGGACATTAATCGGAACATTATGCGTTCCGGCATTTTCTGCGACCCTGCCGGCGGTGTCGGCGAAAGAGACGGTGTTGTCGCTCGCGGGGATAGTGACGGAAAAAGTCAGCGAAGTCTCCACCGCAGGGCTGCCGGCATCAGGGGCGTTCGCAATGCGCCCCCATTCGACCGGAAAGGGAAAGCCGGGGAGTTCCGCAAGCGTGACATCAAAAGTTTCCTCCCACTCGGGCTTGTCATCGTCCACGGCGCGGATCCTCAAACCTGCGGCGAGGTTCGGCGCCCCATTAACGTTTGCGCGTCCCCGGAAGGAGAAAATGCCGTCCCCGTTAAGGGGCCGGATCCTTGCATAATCGTGAGCCTCGAAAACAACATCGTTAATGTATTCAACGGGCGGCGTGACAAGGAACGGCAGTCCGCCCGCAGGAGCAACGTGGTCGATGAAAAGATTAAGATACGGCAGGTTGCCGTTCTCCCCCTCCGCAACGGTCGCCGACAGTTTTGCAAAACTTCCCGGGTCGTTCCTGGGCCACTCGGAAAACCGCATGGCGTTGTCGTTGCCTGGAACGGTGACGGTGAACCGGCTTGATGCATCGGATACGAGCCAACCGTGCGGAAGGTTTCCGTCCGGATCCTTGAGCGCGAGAGTGACGATTTCCCTGCCCTCGGCAACGTCGTCGTCCTCAACGGTGAAGGTAAAGCTTCCCCTGCCCGTCTCCTGGTCAAGGACGAGTTCTCCGACGGCGTAGTCGTTTGCCGACACCGGGTTGTTGCGATGAACGGACGAGATATCCGGATCTCCGGCGGCGGATATTTCAACATCAAGAACGACATCCTCCGATGTTGCAGCGGCGAAGTCTTCGCTGTTGGTGACGAGGACATTGACGGTGACCATGCCCGGCTCGGCAAGCGTTGCACCCGGGGGAGTGCTCGCAACTTCAACGAATCCTCCGATATCGTCGTTGACGATGGTGACGCGGTGGGTCGTGTCGCCAAAAACCCATCCCCTTGGCAGCACTCCGCCGATGGTGAGATCAATGTGCTCGTCGGTTTCGAACAGATCGTCGGAGACCAAAGGAACAGCGATGTTAGCGGTTGCGCTGTTTGCGGGAAGGACAATTTGCGAGTCGAGGGTGTAATCGATTCCGTTGGTTGCATCCCCCTCGTCCGTGATTGTCAACGTAACCGGTCGGGAAAACGCGGAATCAAGGCGGACGGGAATGCTGTGCGTTCCGGCATTCTCGGCGGCCCTGCTGGCGGCATCGGCGAAGGAAACGGTGTTTTCGTTTGCGGGAATGGTAATGATATGGAAACTCGGAGAGAATACCCACCATCCATCGGGCAGGGTTTGGCCCGGCGGAATGAACAACCGGATGGTTTCATTCGCCTCGGGGACGTCGTCGGGAAGGATGGAGAAGTCCAGCGTCAACACGCCATCGGCAACGGTCGTGTCGTCCACCAAAACGTTTGAGAGCGTCTGCAGGGCGGAATAATCGGAACCATCCGCCGTGGACGCTCCGCCAACGGCAATCGCCAGGGGAAAGCCGCCCGGCGGCAGCGTTCCTTTCACATGGACGGCGACGGAATGGGACACGCTTGCGCTTGCGGGCTCGGAGACCCTCGAGGCGGACGACGCAAAGCTGAGGTTTCCACCGGCATACAGTTCGGTAATATTAAGGCTGGTTATCCCGCCGGGAGGAAAATCACCCCATTCGGCGAGGAAACCCGGACCCGGCGCCAACGTGAAAAAGACGGATTCCGGCGTGTCATCATCATCGGGTTGAATGTAAACGGCGACCTGCTTGCCGGTTGCGCCCTCGGGAACGAAAAAATCATGGGTGGTGACAGCGGGGAGGTTTTCATCGAAAGAAACGGTATCGGTGTCGCCCGCCATGGTGAGTGTGAGAGGGAGACCTCCGGCGGGAGCGTCATTGGTGAGGTTAATCGAGATATCCACCGTGCCGATACTCTCCGGAACTTTAGCGGGACCGCTCCTTGCGAAGGAGACACTGTTATCGTTGGCGGGGATGGTGACAGAAAAACTTGTCGATGTCGCCAGCGTCGGAACGCCGGTATCGGGAGTGTTCGCGACGCCGCCCCACTCGCCCGGGAAACCGGGAAGTTCCACAAGCGTGATATCAAAAGTTTCCTCCGGCTCGGGCTCGTCGTCGTCCACGGCCCGGATTCGCAAACTTGCAGCGAGGTTCGGCGCCTGATTGATGTTTCCGTTTCGCAGGAAGAGAAAATTGTTGTTTACAGAATTCCATTCGGCTCTTTCATGGCCGGGAATTTCCAGTTCGATGTCGTCCATGTATTCGTCGGGCACCGAGACGAGGAGCGGCAATCCCTCCCCGGGAGCGATATGATCGATGAGAATATTGAGATGCGGCAGATTGTCCGTCTCCCCTTCCCTGACGGTCGCCGACA
Organism: Hyphomicrobiales bacterium; assembly: GCA_026708505.1. Lineage (GTDB taxonomy): Bacteria > Pseudomonadota > Alphaproteobacteria > JAPOUT01 > JAPOUT01 > JAPOUT01. The sequence goes on from JAPOUU010000013.1 coordinate 28,791, forward strand.
GTCCCGCAAAACTTCCCGGGTCGTTCCTGGGCCACTCGGAAAACCGCACGGCGTTATCGCTCGCGGGAACGGTGACGGTGAATTGACTCATTACCCCGGGGATTCTCCATCCGCTCGGCAGGTTCCCGTCCGGGTCCTTGAGCGCAAGGGTGACAATCTCCCTGCCCTCGGCAATGTCGTCGTCCTCGACGGTGAAGGTGAAGCTTCCCCTCCCCGTCTCACGGTCGAGAACGAGGCTTCCAAGCGTGTAATCGTTTGCAGAGGCGGGATTGTTGCGATATCCGGAGACCAGGATGTCCGGGTCTCCGACGGCGTTCAGTTCAACCTCAAGGGTGACATCCTCCGATGCGGCGGCGGCAAAGTTTTCGCTGTTGGTGGCAAGGACGTCAATGGTGATCGTGCCCGATTCGGCGAGGGTTGCGTGCGGGGGCATGTTCGTGATTTCAACAAGTCCGCCGGGCTCGTCGTCGATGATGGTGACGGTATGCCTCGCCGTGCCGAACGACCATCCGTCCGGCAGCGTTCCGCTGATGTCGAGAGTGACGGTTTTGTCGCTGCCGTCGCCGACGGCATCGTCGAGGACGCGGACGGGGATATCGAAGCCGCCGCTTCCGGCGGGCACGGTGACGGATGCGGGAACGGGGGCGTAATTGGCCGCCGTGCCGCCGACGGCAACATTGAAGGTGATATCCTCGCTCGGGTGCGGGAGGTTGACATTCACCCGGACATTGTGCGTTCCGACATTCTCAACGACCGTGCTGCCGGCATCGGCGAAAGAAACGATATTGTCGTTGGCGGGAACGGTTACGATGAATCTATCGTTGTCCGCGTCTATGCGCCACCCCGGCGGCAGCGGATCCGCTCGGTTTTCCGCGAGCACCATCACAAGGGTCTTGTCGAGTTCCGGGATGCTATCGGCGTTGACGCCAAAGTCGAAGCCCGCGCCTTCGGCTTGCGAAATTGAGACGAGCACCGAGCCGCGCGTCCCGGCGCCGGAAGAGTCGTCCGTATAGGCCAGGACGCTGAGCGGAGCGGCCGGATTCGCCGAAACGAGGATGGGGGCGCGGAAGCTCCGGTCCTCGCCTGTTTCTTCGATCGTCCTGCCCGATGATGCAAAACCGATGGTGTTCGGCTCGTCGTCGTCGATAATGGTGATGCGCCGGGTCGCCGTGCCGAAACTCCATCCCTCCGGCAGTGTTCCGCCAATGGTTAGGTCGATGTATTCGACGGGTTCGAGCACCGTGTCGGGAGTGATGGCGACGGCGATGTTTTCGGCCGTGCTGTTCGCGGGAAGGACAATCTGCGAACCGACGGTGTAGTCGGCGCCGTTGGTCGCGCTTCCGCCGGTCGTAACCGTCAGCGTAACCGGCACGGGAGACGCGAGATTGGCATGTACGGGAATGTTATACGTTCCGGCGCTCTCGGCAATTCTGCGGTCGGCGCCGCCAAGAGAGATGGTGTTGTCGCTGGCGGGGATGGTGACGGAAAAGATTGTCGAAGTTGCCAGCTCGGGAGTGCCGGCATCGGGGGCGTTCGTAACGTGTCCCCATTCTCTCGGGAAGCCCGCAGGTTCCATAAGCGTGATGTCGAAAGTTTCCTCCAGCTCGGGCTCGTTGTCGCGGACGGCGCGGATTTGCAAACCCGCGGCAAGGTTCGGCGCTTGATTCAGGTTCCCGTTGCGACGGAAGGAAAAAACATTCTCTCCGCCGGCGGGTGAAAGCCTTGAAGAATCGAAGGTTTCGAGAACAATGTCTTCCATGTGTTCATCGGGCACCGAGAGAAAGAGCGGCAATCCGCTGTCGGGGGCGATGTGGTCAACGAGAATATTAAGGTGCGGAAGATTCCCGCCTCCTTCCGCAACGGCGGCCGACAGTCCGGCAAAACTTCCCGGATCGCTCCTGGGCCACTCGGAAAACCGCGCGGCGTTGTCGTTGGCGGGAACGGTGACGGTGAAGCTGCCCGCCGCATCGGAGATTTTCCACCCTTGCGGAAGGTTTTCGTCCGGATCCGCGAGTGCAAGGGTGACGATTTCCCTCCCCTCGGCAATGTCGTCATCCTCAATGGTGAAGGTGAAGCTTCCCGTTCCCGTCTCGCTGTCCAATACGAGTTCTCCGATGGTGTAATCGTTTGCGGACGCCGGGTCGTTGCGATGGGAGGGCGCAATGTCCGGATCTCCCGCAACGGTCATTTCGACATCGAGAACGACATCCTCCGACGTTGCGGCGGTGAAGTTTTCAATATCGGTGACGGCGACATCAACGGAGATTGCGCCCGGTTCGGAAACCGTTGCACTTGAAAGAGTAATCCCGCCCGGCCCGGCGAGGGGTGAATTTGAGCGGGCGCCGGTGATTTCAATGAGCCGGACGGGGCCATTGGAGTCGTCGGGGTCGTTGGAGTCGCCGGGGTCGCCGGGGCCGTTATCGGTGATTTCAGCGGGGTCGTTGTCGATGATGGTGACGGTATGTCTTGTCGTGCCGAACGACCAGCCGTTCGGCAGCGGGCCGCTAATGTCGAGAATGACGGTTTTATTGACGCTTTCATCCACGGCGTCGTCCATGATGGTAACGGGAATGTCCAAGCCGCCGCTTCCGGCGGGGATGGTGAAGGAGCCGGGGACGGGAGCGTAATTGGACGCCGTGCCGCCGAGGGAAGTGTAGAGGATGATATCCTCGGTCGGATGCGCGAGGTCGGCATTCACCCGGACAACATGCGTTCCGGCGCTCTCGTCCGCCGTGCTCGCGGCGGCGGCAAAAGAGACGGTATTGTCGTTGGCGGGAACGGTTATGATGAAGCTGTTATTGCTTGCGTCGATTCCCCATTCCGCGGGCAAGGGATCGTTTGTGTTTTCGAAGAGTCCGAGCACGAGGACCCCGGTTAATTCGGGAACGTTTTCGGCGTCCACGGCAATGCCGAAATCCGCGTTGCCCGATTGCGGGACGGGGACGGTGAACGATTGGTGATACCCGATGCTGGAAGACGGAAGGGCGCGAACTGTGACGCTGAGCGGAACGTCCGGGGGAGTCGAGGCGGAGATAGGCAGGCTGACTGTCTTGTCCAAGTCCCCCTCTTCGACCGTTAACTCCGCCGATGTAAAGCCGATGGTGTTGGCGGGTTCCTCGTCATCAGGGATTCTTATGTTTGCCTCCGTATTGCCGAATATCCATCCGTTCGGCAGCGTTCCGCTAATGGCAAGGTGAATGTTCTCGTCGATTTCGTTCACCGAATCGGGAAGAGCGGTGACAGAAATATAGGCAACCCGGGTGTTTGCGGGAAGGACGACTTGCGAGTCAACGGTGTAGTCGATGTCCTTGGTTGCGCTTCCGCCGGCCGTAATCGCCAAGGAAATCGGCCGGGGAGATGCGAGATTGGCGTAGACGGGAATACTGAGCGTTCCGCCCTCTCGCGGGAAGGAAGCATTGCTCCATCCCATGCCGACCACGTTGTCGCTCGGCGCGATGATGAAATCAACGCTGTCCGCCGAAGCATCGATCTCCCAGTCCGTTGAGGAAAAACCCGCGCCCGGCGTCATGGAAAGGGTGAGGGTCTTCTCAAGTTCGGCAGTCGTATCGTCGTTAATGCGGAGAGTGTCGATCCGGTGCATGCCGTTGGTGAACGTTGAGTATGCAGGGAGCACGAACGATGCGCCGGAGAAAGAGGTTTCATCGCCGCCGGCTACAACGGAGACATCGAATGCAATCGCATCGGCGCCGTTCGCCGCCAGCAAATTGCCGTTCGGGTCCTTCAAAACGGCGTTCAACATAATCTCGTCGCCCTCCTCCGCGGGCACCCTCGTTGCCGCAAACCCGATGGTGTTCTTGCCGGCGGACAGGGGCGGGACATCGGTAATCGTGAGGGTATGCATGCTCCTGGACGAATCAACGCCCCAGCCCGGCGGCAAGCCCTCATCGGTCAGGGCGAAGGTGACGGTCCCGTTGTCCTCAATTTTGGCGTCGTCGGGAATCGTGAATTGCCAGCTGCGGCTTGTCTGCGACAGCGTGACGGCCTGGCTCGGGGAGACCATCGCGGACGAAAGCGCATCCATCGCCCTGATTGTCACGGGAAATCCGTCCCGGATGGAACCGGCGTGGGTGACCTCGAAGGGAATCTCGACGCTCTCGCCCTCCGCCGCCGTTGACTCCGCTGTAAGAAACCCGATGCTTGATGCAGGGGCGGGATCGTCGTTATCGATGATGCGGACGGTCCAAGCGCCATTGCCGCCGACGGAGTAATTGCCGGGCAAAGGGCTGCCGAGAAGCACGGTAACGCTTTCGCCGGCCGTATCGCCGTCCTCCTCCAGCGCATTGAGAGTGAAGGTAACGCCCGGTCTGCCGGCGTTGAGGACAATCCCGCCGTTCGATAACGCTTCGGCGGGAGCAACGGTGATCGCGTGGGCGTCGGTGTCCACGGGAAGGATAACGGGAATTTTGACCTCTTCGTCCGGCGGCGGCGAAACGGAGAGGGTGGTGGAGACCGAAGCGCCTTCGTTTACCGAAGCGCTTGCGGCGGCAAAGTTGATAATTCGCTGTGCAAACGTGGTAACCCCGGGCGACGGGAGCAAAGCATCGGCGTCAATGACGGCAACGGCATGGGCTGCTTCATCGCCAAGCGACCATCCATCCGGCAAATCGGGAGCGGCGAGGGTAACGGTGATGCTCCCCGCGGGCCCGGCTACTCCGTCCCTGTTCAGGTTGACGGAAAAGGTTTGCGAGTCGCTCCCGTTCGCGATGGTGACAGGTCCGGCGGCGGTTTGCACCTTGCCGGCGGGCGCAACCGTCCAGGTCATGGGAAGGTCGGCATCGGCCGCCGCCGACGACATCACCGTCAAGGTTAGAACATCGCCTTCGGTCGCGGAGGCGGGATTGCCGGGGGCGAAGCCGACGTCTCCCTTGACCGGATCGCTTGCGAGAATCGTGAGGGTGTGGGAGGCCGCATCCGGATCGATCCGCCACGGGCTTGCCGGAAAGCCGTCTCCTTCCGAAAGGGTGAAAGTGACGGTTTCGGCGGCTTCGGTCTCCGCATCATCGGTGATGTCCACGGCAACCGAGGCGGCCGATTGCACCACCCGCCCTTCCGCCGTTCCCGCGGGAACGGTGATGTCCGCCGGAGAGGCAAAGACGATATCGCCGGTTGCACCGGTCGCGGCCACGCGTACGGGAACGCCTTCCTCGGGAGCCGTGCGCCCGAGCTGCAAGAGCAGATGTGCCGTTCCGGCATCCTCTGCAACGCTCGAGGCCGCATCCGCAAAGCCGATGGTGAAATCGTCGTTGCGCGGAATGGTCACCTGCACAACGCCGTGAAAGTGCACGTGCCGCGCATTCTCTCCCGTGGCGCGTGCGGCAAGCTCGATGAGTTCGTGGGTTTCGCCGTGCTCATCGTCGATAACATCAATGACAAGGGTCAGGGACGCGGTGTGCTGCGGCAGAGTCATCTCGAGGCGCCCCCGGGAGTTTTCCGTTTGCGCGGCGGAGGCCGGCCCTCCCTCCCCTTCCCGCGTTTCCGGTGTTAGCGGTTCCGGCGGCGTGACAACCGTGCGCGCACTCAAAGCGTAGTCTTCGTGATCCGCCGTCGAGCCGCTCGTCGGCACAAACACGATCGCAACCTCGCGCGCCAAAGGCTTGTCGAAAGCGAAAGTCGCAACGAATGATTCATCCCCCTCCTCAACGGTTGCGACGGTACCAAGCACCGCGACCGAAGGAACAACATCGGCGCGTTCCTCATAGAGGATGCGTTTTTCCCGCCGAACCTTCCGCCAAAGGTCCGGCGCCGCCATGAGTGCGTTTCCTTCCGCCATACCTTCGAGACCGGGCAGCGAGAAGCGGAACGCCAGCCCCGCATTCCACCGCGAGCCGAGCGAGGTTTCGTCGTCGTGATGCTCGTAGCCGCCTTCCAGAAACACCCCGGGCAGCACCCGGAATCCCCCCTCGATATCGAAAGACGAGCGCCAGTCGTCCTTGTCCTGTTGGAATTCGCCCTCGAAACGCCAAACACCGACTGTGCCGTTGAGACGGAGCCTGTCCAGCGCAATCCCGATGCCGAAATCCGCGCCTTGCAGTGCCTGTTCTTCGTATCCCTGCCTGCCTGCGCGCCAACTTTTGATTGGATGGTAGTAGTTTGCGGCGATGTGGATAATTCCGCTTTGCACATCCACGCCGGCTCCGATGCGCTCGTGCGCGTGCTTGAAATCATAATCGTAGAAGAGCGAGCCTCCCGCGACGGTGTCCGCGTTGAGATGCGAGCGAAACACCAAGCCGGAGCCGGCATCAATTCGCTCGCTGCCTTCAATCCCGTTCCACAAGACGACCCCGTGCTGCATAAAGAGAGCGGAGCCGGTTCCGTTGTGATATTCCCCGTCCCAAACCGGAATGACGATGTCCGCCTCCCCGCGCACGCTCTCGTCCCACACCCAGGAGATGCTCGAGTCCAAACGGAAGCGCTTGTCCAAAAGCAGGACCCCGCCATGCCGAACGGCATCCTCGATGGTTTCGACGAGCACGCGCGAGCTTTTGTTTCGAAGGGCTTGTCGCGCACATTCGGCGTAATCGCGCCGTTCCGGCTCATTGAAGGCGGAGGCGGGAGGATCGTCCGGGGCGTAGCGGTCGCGAGGGGTGAAGCCCGCGCTTGCGGGATCATGGCAGCCGAGCACGCCGCTCCACAATTGCTCCAGCATCCGGGATGACTTCGAAAAAAGGGCTTCTTTCGCATGCGAAGAAGCCACCAGCCCGAATAACAAAGAGACAATCGGAAGCAAAAGGATTTTTGCCGAAGGTCTCACGATGTTTAGCCTTTTGAGTTGCTGCCAGTTCAAGCGACACAACACGTGCTAACGCACCGCTGAGGGAGACTATTACAGATTTTTAAGATTCGCGCAAGGGTTTTCTGCAAAAATATACTGCGGAGTTAAAAATCGTGGAATCCGCGTGTTTTAGAAGCAGGCAGCGAAGCCGCTCGAAGGCACGAGGAAGTTTGCTCCGCATGCCACATTTTCATCCGGCTCCTGCCGTAAATTCCCCATATCCTCCGGTTTCTAGATAAAACCGCTCGTCCAGACGACAATCCTGTCCATTGGTTACCCTGTTATGGAGAGGTTATGGTGACGGTATGCGTGGGACTATCAAGCGTGAAATTGTTACTGCCGGACGTCAGCGTGGTACCCGAATCCATAAGCGTCAGTTCAAGGGTTTTACCAGCGGCAGTGTCAGTTAGAACGATAATTATGACCTGCGTAAGATCGTTCCCGGTGGCATTGGCAGGAAACGTAACAGAGGAATTATCAAAACGAACATCAGCTGTGCTGCCCACCACAGCGCTTCCTCCCGTCTTGCTTGCTGTAAGAGTGACTGCTACGGCCGGCGATGACGGAAGGCTGACTTGTATTTCGTGTCTCGGGAAAGTACCGAAACTGGCCGGCGCGGCAACCATTGACGTGCTACTTACAAAGCCCGTCACGAGGTCATCATCCACCAAGGTCATTTCGTGTGTAAGTGACATGACGGACGTACCGCTTGTGTTGACAAAACCCCAGCCGTCGGGCAGGTTTCCCGCAAATGTAAGGGTGAATCCCTCGCTGCCCTCCCGCAGCGTATCGGTCATACCTGTAAGCGTAATCTCACCGCTTGACCGCCCCGCATTGATTGTCAGAGTGCCGGGGAGGGTGTAATCCGTCCCCGCGACCGCATCGCCCGAGCCTGTCACCGTTAGACTGATATTCGAAGGCGCAACCTTATTAACATTCACCGTCACCGTCGCCGTGCCCCCTTCCTCTCCCAGGGTTGTGCCCGAAGTCGACGCCAGCGAAACCGTATTATCGTTGGGAGGTATGACTATGGTATGGGTGGCCTGCCCAAGCGAGAAACCGCTGTTTGTCAGGGTATTGTTCCGCTGCTCAAGCGTCAAGACAACTCTCTCTTCCAGCTCGGCATCGTTGTCATTATTGATATTCACGGTGACGTTCCGGTTGCCGGTTTGTTGAGCTGGAAAACTTACGGTATTGATGGCAACAACGTAATCACCGCCGCTGCCCGTCGTCATGGCAATCGTGTCCTCGCCTTCTCCCGTAACTATCACATCAAATTCAATAGCCGAAGAAGGCGCCTGATTTATGGTTATTGGCACACTCATCGTCGTGACCCCCGATGATTCTTCAATTACCTGCCTGGCCTCGGCAAAACCTACGACGAGATCGTTGTCCTGAAGGGTCACGGTGTGCGTTGTTTGCGAACCAAGCGCCCAGCCTGCAGGCAAACTTCCCGACACACTGATCTCGAGCATGATGTTTTCGTTCCCCTCGCTTAATTCATCCTCCCTGCCCCTCAGCGTAATCGTGCCGCTGGACT